>JAYVOH010000149.1:0-62083 GCA_043758025.1 Verrucomicrobiota bacterium | reverse complement strand
AGGACTTAGTTCAATGGATACGGCATGACGCATGCCCACACCTTAACACATCAAGTGCAACTAGTTTGTTATACTATTTCACGCGCACTACACTAGATACGCTGCTTCGCGAGGGCGAGGAGGAGGCGGAGAAGGTGCGCGATGACTACCGGCAGGCGGACGCACGCACTCAACAGGAATATGAGGAGACAGGGGCCGCGATGGAGTCCAAGCGGCGTCTGTCAGATAATGAAGAATCCGAGCTCAAGAGCTTATGGCGCAAGCTGGTAAAGCTATTTCACCCTGACCGCTTTGCTGATGATCCTGAGAAGCTGGAGACCTATACGAAGCTGACCGCTGCCATTAACGCTGCAAAAGACAACGGTGATCTGGAGACGCTGCGGCAGATTGCCGATGACCCAGCGGGCTATGTGATGCGGCAGGGCTGGACGGCGATTGATCTAGGGGAGTCTGACGAACTCGAACAGCTACAAAAACTCTTTAACAGCCTTGAGGCGGAGATCATCATGGTGATCGAATCCCTCGGCGCTCTCAGGGAAAGCCCAGACTATGAGCTACACGAAATCACTGAACGGAAGCCGGAAGTGTTTGAGCGGGTAATTCAGCAACAGATCGAGGGGATCAACGCCGAGGTGGCGGAACTGAAATCACAGGCGGAGAAGCTGGCGAAGGAAATTCAGGAATTGACCAGCGCAGATGCGGTGAGGATTGGATAAGGGGGTCACGCCGGATTCTTCTTCCGCCATTCTACCAGGATGTCTCGCGAGTAGGGATCGCCTTCTGACTCGAATTGATGAAGGTGTTTCAGTGCCAGTTCCCACACTTCAGCATTGGGATTTTCCAAGGCAAATTGCAGACACTCAGGATCGAGAAATCGGCCCAGCAACAATTGTGCTTCTAATGGTTCACAAACCGGAAGCCGTTCCTGATATTGTTTCTTCACCAATGATTCCAAGAAAAGCTGGTCGTTCCAGTCTTGCTCCCGTCCGGTGTTCGCCTTTGTCACATAGAGGTCAATCGCGCTCGGCAGATGAGCACCTTCTTTCAAAGCACGCGCATCTTTCCAAGCTCTTTCAAAATCGTCCGTCTCCAGTTCATTCGGTTTCCGAAAAACATCAAGCGGCAGCGTCAATCCCTCTATTCGCACCACTCCAAATTGATCCACATCGAACATCAGCTCGTCGGGCATGAGCACACGCCGCTGGGGCAATGACCACAGTCTCGTCCCCTTGAAAGAAGTCACGACCGCATTCAATTTCCGCGACCACTCCTCCGCGCTCGCAAAAGGCTCAAGCCATACGTCTGAATCTTTTGTGGGACGGCTCAGCCCATGCGCGATGATCGCCATTCCACCGAGCATCAGCACCCGGTGACGCCGCGCTAGTTCACGGACGAAGTCGTCGGTAGAAAGGCTTGTTTCCATTCTTCCACCCTACTTGAAACTTGTTCTGCAATCCACATGCATTCCGCAAGACTCTGCGGCGGATGGGGTTGCCACGGCTCAGAGTTGTCGGGAATCTTCGGAGCCGTGGCAAGGGAAGGCTGGTCGGCGTGACGACGCTCAGTCATTTTGCGCTGCGCCATCGCGCGGGAATAACGTTTCTTAAGCTCGTCAATGGTGGGACGGATTTGTCGCATGACTTTGTATGGATACCGCAAACCTGCTGCCGCCGCAAGCGCAGTCATTACCGGTATGGTCACGGTTTCACTTCGTCACTGAATCCGTTTTTGATCAGCCAGGGCATGGCCGTCACCATCAGCCAGACCAAGGCGCCTGGGTTTTCGATCCATGCGGGACCGTGGAAATGCATGAAGAGAATGGCCTCGTCCTCGCTGCCGGGACTGTAGTATTCCGGCAACCCGTCGTTGAGATGTTCGGCGGGATTAATCAAGAAGATGGCGCACCAAGGGTTGAACTTCAGTGCTTTGATGAGCGTCTTGTCGGCAACGTGGACTGCGTGGGGAATTTCCGGGAGGGTGCCTTTAGCCGCCGCCGCCAACTGTTGCTCCAGCCAGTCCTGGCCGAGAGTGGCAGTGTCCCATTTTGCCTGATCCGCGCAGCGCTGGAACTCCAGCATGGCCTTGGCGTAGAGCCACACGGCGCTGTAATCGGTGTTGATTTTTTTCACCAGCGACCGCGCCTCCTTGTATCGCCGTGTCTGCAGCAGCAGGGACAGGAGCGGGTCGCGGAGGCCCTGATTGTCATGTTCATTGATCGCAAGCAAGGCTTGATGTTCCGCAATAGATTCCTCCAGGCGCTCTTCCTCCGCCAGAAATTCAGCGAGCGCCGCCCGGGCTTCCAAGTAAGGACGAGCCTCATGGAAGCCCCACAGATGGCCCCCTGCCTGCCGCAGCATGTCGCCCAGGCTCCGCTCACCGGCTGCAATGGCGTTGCGGTATCCTCGCTCCTTGGCCTCCGGGGTCTTCTCCATCCGGGCTAGCGCCACCATGGCACGCACATGGTTGGGATTAAGGCGCAGGGCTTCTTTGAGTTTCCGGCGGCAAACGGATGCGGAACGCGCTTCCATGGCCTCGAAATACAAATCATTCGCTCTTTCTACCGCGTCCAGTTCATACTTCTTCCCAATCAAGGAAGCTGTGATATCACTCATCTTTTTTCCCGTGAACTGGTTCAGAAATGCCTGAGCCTCCTCCGGGCCGGAAAAATCCTTTCCCTGCATGGCCTGGGTGATGGCGCGGAACATGGCTTCTTTCTCCTGCAGAAAATTCGGACTGATGACGGGTTTTGGGATGCGTTTTCGAGTGGCCATGCGCCATGTTGGTGGAAAAATTAATCGCCCGCTATAAAAAATTACCGGAAAGCTGAGTGTTACCAAAATCGTGCACGGCAATCCAGGCTATTTTGAATTTTTCGATATGCAGAATCTTCCGCCCGTCGCTCATATATTCATTCTCCACCGGGGTGAGATGGGCGTGCACCCGGGCATCAACCAGACAAATGGCGCAGATTCATGCGCAGCTTTTACTCTCGGAGAATCCGATGAACGCCGAGGAAATCCGCAATACGCGTGATCTGGTGCATCTACCCGGCGATTCCGCCAACGTTGGAGACAATGCGAACCCGCCATCTGATGAATCCGTCTGGCAAAATTCAGTAAGATGTGCCGGTGATCTCGTTCGAGTAGCTGTTGATGCGATCAATCACTTCCGCGCTTTCTGCCTCGGTGACGCCGAGTTCTTTCAGGGTCTCGATCAGATGACCGACAAAGCGGCTGATGTGTCTGGTCGTGATCCCCCGCCCGTGGCACGGATAGCCGGAAGCCTAACAGCCTGTTGAAAAAGCCGGTGACGGGGGCTGCCAGCCCTCCGTGCATGATAAAATTGCAACACTACGCGAAGGAGAATCCTGTGGGCTGGCAGCCCACAACACCTTTGGCAGTTCATCTCCAATGCTTTTTCAACAGGCTGCTATGGCTCTCCTTATCGCCTGACTTACATCTTTTAACTTCCAGCGAGGGGCAAGCCTAAGATTCATCCATGGAGCGCGAGGCAAAAGGAATTTCCTAGCACTTAAATCCAAGTTCGCTTCTTGGCGGCGACGCAACGCACGACTGTGGATAGTAAATTTATTGACACGAGTATGCTAATCGGCATTCTTTTGTCCGACTACGTGTGCTATGGGTGATGACCCGACTTCCTCGATCCCGGAACAACAGTTGAAGCCAGAGATGGCGCACGTGTTGTTTGCCGATGTCGTCGGCTACTCTAAGCTCCCGACTGACGAGCAGCCGCGGCTCCTTCACCAACTCCGCACGGCGGTGCGCAACTCGGACGAGTTCAATCATGGGCGCAACAGCGGCTCGCTAATCTGCATCCCCACGGGCGACGGCATGGCGCTGGTCTTTCTGGAGAGTGACGTTTGCGCGCCGATACGCGCGGCACAGGAGATCAGCAAGGCGTTGCGCAAGGTAGCGACCTTCGGAATGCGCATTGGAATTCATAGCGGGCCGGTCTTTCGTGTGCCCGACATCAATGGAACGGAAACCGTGGCCGGTGCGGGGATCAATCTCGCGCAACGCGTGATGGACTGTGGTGATGCCGGGCACATCCTGATGTCCCAGACCCATGCGAGCTTTCTACAGGAGTTTGGTGGCTTGCGGACAAATCTTCACGACCTCGGCGAGGCGGAGGTCAAGCACGGTGTGCGGCTGCATCTTTTCAATTACTGCGAAGGTTCTGACGGCAATCCCAAGATGCCCAGCAAGCTTGCTTCATCGCTCGCCGCCGCCCCATCGCTCGCTGGCACGCGCGTGGCACTCATATATAAGCGACACACGGAACCGGATGAAACGCTCCTGAAGGCGCTAGAATCTGCGCTGCAAGAGCGTGGTTGCGATGTTTTCATTGACCGTCACCTGCGCATCGGACTCGATTGGGCGCGGGAGATCGAGCGCGCCCTGCGCAGTGCCGATGCCGTTATCCCACTGCTTTCGCCCGCCGCCGTGAAGAGTGAGATGCTCTCTTATGAACTTGAGATCGCCGATGACACGGCGCAGCGGAAGGGGCGGCCACGGCTTCTGCCGGTGCGGGTGAATTGGGAAGGGCCGCTGCCTGACAGCCTTGCTTCGATTCTCGATCCCATCCAATACACCTTGTGGCGCGGACCGGAAGACACCAACGCAGTAGTCGCTGAATTAACCTCAGCCCTCACCGACCAGGGCACGGGCCCGATGCGGGGGTCCCGCGCGCTGGAACCGCCAGGTGGCGCGATGCCGCTTGATTCGCAATACTACGTCGAGCGCCCCACGGATGCAGAATTCCACGCGGCTATCGCCCGGCACGACAGCATCGTGCTAGTCGAGGGGGCGCGACAGATGGGCAAAACATCGCTGCTCTCGCGCGGACTCCAGCGGGCGCGGACAGACGGAGCCAGGGTGACCTGCACGGATTTTCAAAAACTAAACGCGAGCGACCTCTCATCCTTGGAATCATTCTACATGACGCTGGGCACCGCACTCGCCAACCAGCTTGATCTCGACAAATTTCCCGAGGATACATGGCGACCGAAAAGCGGGCCGAATCAAAACTTCGAGAGCTATCTCCGGCGAGAGGTGCTCGGCAGGGAAAATGCGCCATTCATCTGGGCGCTCGATGAGGTGGACCGGCTTTTCACCTGTCCGTTTGGCAGTGAGGTTTTCGGGCTTTTTCGTTCGTGGCACAATGCACGTGCCCTCGATCCTGAAAGCCCGTGGCACCGGCTCACCATGGTTATCTGCTACGCGACCGAAGCACATCTCTTCATCACTGACTTGAACCAGTCCCCATTCAACGTAGGCACACGCGTGCGGTTGCGTGACTTCGGGCCGGCAGAGGTGCGACAGCTCAACCAACTCCACGGCCAGCCGCTCGCAACCGCAGAAGAATTTGAACGCTTCGTCCGTCTACTCGGCGGCCAGCCGTATCTTGTGCGGCGCGGACTACACGAGATGGTCGCGAACCGGCTGACTCTTGTGGAACTGGAGCGCACTGCACCACTAGAGCAAGGCCCCTTCGCCGACCACCTCAAGCGTTTCCTCGTCCTGCTTTCGGGCAACGATACCGCTTTGCAACTTCTCCGCGATATGCACGATGGAAAAAAGAATGGCGACGCCAAGGTATTCCACCGCCTCCGCGCCGCCGGTTTGCTTCAGGGCGAGACACCGGCAGACGCTACGTTCCGCTGCGATCTCTATGCGCAATATTTTAGTAAACACCTCGCATGAACACACCTGGATTCTTCGTCACCGGCGGCGCGCTTCAAGCTGATGCTGGCTGCTATGTCGCGCGCAAAGCGGACGCCGATTTGCTGGAGGCACTTCGAAAAGGGGAGTTTTGCTATGTGCTCACAACGAGGCAAATGGGCAAGTCCTCGCTCATGGTGCGCACTGCCGCACAGTTACGCGAGGAGGGTTGCTCCGTGGTCATCATAGACCTCACGGCGATTGGGCAGAACCTTGATGTCGAGCAGTGGTATTTCAGCATGCTCTGCCACGTGGGCGAGAAGCTGGACCTCGAGAAGGAGATGGAGGCTTTCTGGGATGCAAACCAGCGCCGTGCCCCGCTACACCGCTTCATGGGCGCGATTCGCGAGGTGTATTTCGAGCGCAAACGCAAACGCAAACCCCTCGTGATCTTCGTCGATGAGATCGATGCTGTGCGCAGCCTTCGGCAGTTCAGCGCTGACGAGTTTTTCGCCGGCATCCGTGAGTGTTACAACCGGAGGCCCGAGGACGCAAAGCTGCAATCGCTTACCTTCTGCTTGCTTGGCGTGGCCACTCCCAGCGACCTCATCAGCGATCAACGCATCACACCTTTCAACATCGGCCAAGCAATCCATCTTAGTGATTTTACCGACGCCGACGCCGCCGTGCTTGCCGGCGGCCTTAGTCCGCACCGCGACACCGCGCGCGCACTGCTCTCCCGCGTGCTTTGGTGGACGAGCGGTCAGCCGTTTCTAACTCAAAAACTCTGCGCTGAGGTGGCGAAAGGAGATGCGAACACATCTCAGGATGTGGATGCAGCGTGCGCCCGCATTTTCCTCTCCGCCGATGCCCGCGAGCGCGACGACAACCTGCACTTCGTCCGTGACCGTCTTCTCCGCAGCGGGGAGGAACGCGCCGCGCTTCTTGACACATACGCGAAGGTCTGCCGTGGGGAATGGATGGCTGATGACCGGCTTAATCCCGTGGTCAAGGAGCTGAGACTCTCCGGCATCTTGCGTGCCGTGGATGGGCATTTACAGCCCCGCAACCGCATCTACTCGCAGGTTTTTGATCTCAAATGGGTGCGCGACAACCTGCCGGACGCGGAGGTCCGCCGACAGCGCACTGCGTTCTACCGCGGCGCGAGACGCGTGGCAGGTGTTGCGATGGTTGTGCTCGCCATCATGAGTGTTCTGGTGTTCTTAATATATCGTGGTGCCGAGTCAGAAAAAGTGGCGCGTAAAAAAGCAGAAGATGCCATCCAGGATGCCAAAGATGCGAGCGCTAGAGCACAGCGCAGTGCCGAGGAGATGAAAGCGGCAGCCCAACAGGCTCTGGAGTCTGGCAAAAGGGCGCAGGATGCTGGGATGAAAGCGGAGAAAGCTGCGCAGGAAAAAGAAGAGGCGGCAAAGCAAGCCAAGCTTTCCGCTGATGGCATGCGCCAAGCTAACGAAGCACGACTTAAGGAAGCCGAAAGAACCAAGATCGCGCTTAATAGGCTTGTCGAGACACAATCGAAGGTCGAGGCCTTGCTCGAAGCGTTGACACCTTTCGCCGATGACAAATTCGGCAAGCTCATCCTCGAACGCGCCGAGGACATGGTTGGTGGCGTCCAGAACGTAGCTTCTGATGACCCGCGCGTAATATTGGGCCTGGCCGGCTTGCATCGGGTCTGCGGACGGCTTTACCTGCGGCTGGGCAATGACGAGACGGCACTCAAGCACGCCGAGGAGGCGCGCCAGCTTGTCGATGCACAACGCAAGCTCAGCTCCGACGATGGTGCTGAACTCAACAAGCAGTTGCACGACTGCCTTATCCTCGTCGGCGACACCATGTTGGGCGGACGCGCGCCCGACACGGCTAAACGCAAGTCGGATGCCGACTACACACACGCAATCGCCACCTACCGCGAGGCCATGGAACTCTCGAAGGGCGAGAGCACCGCCCGTGTGGAAAGCACGACCTGGCGCGGGCTTTATTTTGCGGACATGATCCTCTTGGGGGACACCGCCCGGCTCTTTAACCGGAGCAAGGATAAAGATGCGGAGGCGCGCTATCATGACGCGCTCAAGGCCGTGGATGAGTTTCGCAAACGGGCTCCCGGCGCGGATGATTTAAAATGGATTGAAGCTTCTATACACGACCGGCTCGGCACCCTGTTCCTTGATCTAGACCGGACAGATGATGCCCGCAAGGAGTTTGACCGGAGCTTGGACATGCGTAAGACCGGCGCCAACGACGGCCACGCGGAAGACCCCGAGCGGCAGAGCGATCTGGCGACGAGCTACAACAAACTTGGCAACGTCTTTGTCCGAGAAAAGCGCTGGAAAGAGGCTCTCGAATACTACGAACCAAGCCTAAAAATCCGGCGCAATATCTGTGAAAAAACAAAACAGCGTAACTGGCGGCGCGACCTCGGGTTCAGCCTCTACAACACCTCCAGCTCCCTTTGGAAACTCGAACAGAACCAGCGTGCACTCGACCTTGCGCTTGAACGGCTCAAACTCGCGGAAGATTTGCGCAGCGAGGATCCGGGCGACACTTACCTTAAGCTCGATTACACCAACGCACTCTATTTTTACGCCGACCTGCTGCTAAACGTCTCGGACAAGAAGTTGCAAGACCGGCTTAAGGCGCTTGAACTAGTGCAGCAAGCGGTGGCGAACACTGAGCGGCGTGATCCACGCCTCCTGACCCTCTTGGCTCAGGCTCTCCGCTTTGCCAAGCGGCTGCCGGAAGCCCTCGCCGCAGTGGAGGAGGCGGACAAACTCATGCCGCCAGTTGAGAAACGAAACGCACAGGAAAAAAACGTGGCTGAGGAAATCGCTTGGGAAAAAGCACGTCTGAAGAAAAGCGGGTAGTGCAGTGGATTTGATTGGAGATTGCTGGGGACGGGGTCTGTGCGGGGGCAGCGGGCGAAGGCCAGCGTCCACACAGGATGTGCTGACAAATCGATCATGGCAGTCACAAGCCAAGAGCAGGCGGGCGAAGGCCAGCGTCCACACAGGATGTGCTGAGCGGCGAACCGTTCGAACGCATCTCGCAGACCCAGCTCGCAAAGCGCAGCGTGTATGCGCGCGGGAATCCGGGGTGCGTAATGATTTCCTTATAACAGAAGGGGTATATTTATAAATATCAGAATATATGCTTGTAAATATTAAAGCTGTGTGTAATATATATACCGTCACGAACCATATTCTTTAAAATGACCTTCACGGCCTTACCCCGCCCCTTCATCAGAACCGCTCAGAGCGCGGCTCGCAACATGCTGAAGTTCTTTGTTCTAACCATGCCACTCTGGTTTGGAATCGCGTCAGCCCACAATCTCAATCAGGTCGATACCGTGCTGGCCTTTGACAAAGCGACGCTCGACTTGATGGCCACCCGCAGTGGCACCGGCCAACCGATCTTGAAAGCTGGCGACACCGTGGGCGTGATCCTCAAATCCACGCCCGGACCCGGCACCGCCACTGGAGCGGGCGGCTACATGACCTTCTACATTCCGCCGGGCACCCAGGTGATGAATGCGGAATATGGTAGTCTCGATTCCACCGGAAACTTTGTCGCTCAGGCCATCAAGGGGCCGTCCATCATGGCGGTCGGAGATGGCAGCATCGGTTTGACCGCCACGCCAGGAATGATCGGCGCGATTCTGCCTGCAATTCCCGGCATCGGAACTCCTGGTCTGAATGCGGCTGGAGTGCAGTCCACCCCGGTCACGGCATCGGGATCGCCCGGCGGAACGCTCGCGGGTGTCTATGGCGACACCGGAATTTTCTATTCCACCAGTCCCGACACGACATGGCAAAGCTTCACCAGCAACGGCGGCTATGACAGCAACACCGGCACCAGCGACAACGTCCTGACCAACAATCGCGGCGTCGCGATGACACCCACCACCCTGTGGGATGCGGAGCAGCTCATCGCCTACGGATTGAGCAGCCCGTCCGCACCAGTCATTGATCCGAACGGGCGTGGCAATACCCCTTGGGGTCTGGGCAGCGGCGTCGCCGGCCCGCAGAGCGGATATGCCTGGGCCTTCAAGCGCTCACTTTATCAGACCACCGGCGACATGAAACAATCCATCGTCGTCGGCCCTTGGCAGCGCATAAAATATCCCGGCTCATCCATCAGCAAGGACATTCCCGGCACGAAATCCACCGCACTGGGATACGCCACATCGGACGCCAGCAGTTTGGGCGTCGTGGTGAATCCGGCCAATCCTCTTCCACCCACCTTGAGCCTGACGGACAGCACCAGCCCCAAGGCCATCCGCGTCTCGGAAGGCGGGCTTGTGCTCGGACATTCTGAATATGCCCGCGTGCAATTGAAAATCCTCGCCGACGTGGGCCAGCCCAACTCACCCTTCGCGGCAGACGGCTGCTTTGAAATGAACACCGAAGCATTCGGTGGCGACGCAGGCGGCGAACAGGGCGGTAAAGATCACCTCTGGCGTTACTACGCGCCCACCACCCAGACCGTGCATCCCTGCGCGATGGTGCAAAAAGTGTTCACCAAATCCCTCATCGGAACTGGCACGAATTCCTCCTTCCAGATTGCCGTCATCAATACCGGCGTCACCGCCATGAATAATGTCGTGGTCACCGACCCCATGCCGGCGGGCCTGACCTATCTGAGCGCCTCGCCCGCGCCGTCATCCACATCGCCGTTGACTTGGAACCTCGGAACCATGGCCGCCAACAGTGTCAAAGTCATTACTGTGAACTACACAGGATCGGGCACCGGCACATTCTACAACGTCGCATCAATGAGTGCCACCCGTGCAGGAATAGCTGTCTCCGCATCAGGCACGGACAGTGTCACCGTCGGTGCGTTTTCGGACCTTACGCCCACCAAGTCAGTCACGCCGTCCACTGTCTCGCCCGGCGGCAACGTGACTTACACCATGACCATCACCAACGACGGCAGCAGCACTAATGGCTCGCCATTAGTCATCACAGAAAATCTGCCTGCAGGTTTCACTTATCAAAGTTATGGCAGCGCACAAATCAACGGCGGCGCGGCCGCATCGGGTGTTGTGACCGTGAATTCATCAAGCGCCGCCGCCCCGGTGTTCACCATATCCCAAGGCATCATCGCAGGCAAAAGCTTGGTCATCACATTCACTGCCGCAGTTTCTCCCGGACAGGCCACCGGTGTTTATGGGAACTCGCTCTCCCTGAACTATGAGAGCAAGGTGGTATCTTCGGGCGTGCTGGCACCTGTGACGGTGGGCGGTGGACGTATCGGTGACACGGTCTTCCGCGACTGGAACGGCAACGGCTCGCAGGACATCGGCGAAGAAGGCATCTCCGGCGTCACCGTGCAGCTTTACAACGGCGCGGGCACCACGCTGCTGGCCACCACCACGACTGATGCGAATGGAACTTATCTGTTCAACGGCCTCAACGCCGGCACTTACCAGGTGCGTGTCACGCCACCCACGGACTACGTGATTTCCTCTGATCCAGATGGCACGCTGGACAGCAAAACCAATGTGACACTCATCGCCAACCAACAGTTCCTCACCGCGGACTTTGGATACAAATACGACATCGCCAGCCTCAATGCGGCGTCCATCGGCGACTTCGTCTTCAGCGACACCAACAACAACAAGGTGAAAGACACCAGCGAGGTGGGAATCCCTTTGGTGACGGTCAACCTCTACGAAGACACCAACGGCAACGGTGTGATCGACAACGGCGACCTCCTCATCGCCACCATGCCTTCGGCCAATGGCGTAACTAATGACTACAACGGGGACGGCTTGATTGATCCCGAGGGGTTTTATCTTTTCAAGGGCCTCGATCCAGCGCGCAAGTATATCGTGAAAGTGGATGCCAGCGATCCAGACATCACCACCTTCTTCGGCAATGCAGCTCAACAAAGCACACCGGCACAGGTGGCCGTGGCCGGCTTGACCGCGGGCAGCACCTTCGACACGGCAGACTTTGGATTCTTCGGCATCCCGCCCGCATCCATTGGCGATCAAGTCTTCATCGACAACAATGGCAACGGTGTCTTCGATGCCGGAGACACACCGCTCTCTGGTGTGACCGTGGAACTATATGCCGATGCCAATGGCGACGGTGTGGCCAGCCCCGCCGAACTCGTCACCACGACCACGACCAATGCCTCCGGCATCTACAGCTTCACCAATCTGGGGCCGGATCCCTACATCGTGAAGGTGAAGGCTAACGACCCCAATCTTCCCGCCGGTCTCATCGGCATCGTCGCACAGAAGGCTGTCGCACTGACCTCCGGCGCCAACATCACCACCGCCGACTTCCCGTATCTTCGCTTCCTGACCAAGCTGGCCGACAAGAGCTTCGCCGTCGGCGCGGACGTCATCACCTACACCATCAGTCCTTACTATCCCGGCAACACCTTACTCTCGAACGTCCTGGTATCGGACCCCATGCCCACCGGAACCACTTACAACGGCAGCGCCTCGCCGGTGCCGACCAGCGCACCCGCCATCGGCGGCACAGGAAATGTTATTTGGAACTTGGGATCCACCACCGCAGCCGCAGGTGGCACGGGCGCAACTCCGGCCTATTCACCGAGTGCGCAGGTTGTCCAGACTACCGCAACCGTGGACGACTCGTTCATTGATGAAAACAACAAGACTCAGGTCAACGGAACCGGCAACCAACTCAAAACCCGGCCAGCCTCCGGCGCGCGCAAGATTTCGCTTATGCGTTTCAGCCTGCCCGCATTCGCCGCGACAGACGTAATCGACAAGGCTTACGTCCGCGTCAGAGTTCAGACCGCACGCTCTTCTAATCACACCATTTCACTCTATCGCGTCACCACTCCGACTCCGTGGGTTGAGTCTTCCCTCAACTGGGATGACCCCAACGGTGCCACCGCAGGAACTTGGACCAGCGGCGTTTTCAGTTCTGCCGACTACGACAGCAGCACACCTTATGGCTCGGTCACCGCTCCCTATAGCGTGGGACAGGAACTGATCTTCGATGTGACCACGCTCGTGCGCGGCTGGCGCGACGGAACCATCACCAACGACGGCGTCGCCCTAGTGGCATCCGGCACCGACAACGGAGACGTGGTCTTTTACAGCAGCGAAGGCGGAACCGCTGGCAGCAAGCCCGGCCCACGCCTCGCCATTGGAGTCTCCAGCACCGGTCAGGCTACCAATGCCACGGTGTGGGATAAGTTCGGCACCGCGCTTTACAACAACAACGATGGAACAAATAACTGGCTCGGCTCGTGGTTCGAGTCCGGTGATGACGGCCTGCCCAACTCCGGCAATATAAAAATCAGCGGAGGAGTCATGGTCGTCAAAGACGTCGCCGGCGTGAGCATCCAGCGCGCCGTGGACCTCGCGGGCGTGAATGCTGCGACATTAAGTTTAAACCTTACGCAAAACACGCTGAACTCCGCCAGCGACAAGATCGCGGTTCAAGCTTCCAACAACGCCGGAGTTAGTTGGACCACGCTGGAAACTTACACCCTGGGCACGGCAACTGGAGTCAAATCTTATAACCTTATCACGGCTTTGGGCAGCGTCAGCGCCAATACCAGAATCCGCTTCGCCCGGATCAGCAGTGTCGGCGGCACCCAGCAAATCTCGGTCGATGACGTAAAGATCACTTTCTCCACCCCCGCAGGTCCGGCCACCGGGACCACGTTGGCCGCAGATACCGCCCTATTGACCGGCACCCGCAATGTCACCGTCACCATGATGGCCACATCCTCCGTCGCTGCAACGGTCACTCCGCCAGCCAATCTAACGCTCGCATTAACCGGAGGCGCGACAGCCACCAAAGTCGGTGGGCCCACACCGGCCACGGACATAGCCGATGCCGCAGGTGCCGTCTTCACCTGGGTTTATCAAGTTACTGCGGGCACCTCGCCCGGCAGCGTCCGCTTCTCAGGCGCACCCAGCGCCCCTGCTGGCTACAGCTTTGGCACCGCAAACTCGCAGAGCGTGCTCGTCACTCCAGTGCTGACCTTCAAGGCCAAGGTCAACAACACGCCACCCGCCATCTCCGTCATCAACATCGCCACCATCACCGACTCCGGCGGACTCAACGCCACCGCCACGGCCACCACCGCGACCTCCGGCAGCATCGGTGATTTCGTCTGGCAGGACAGCAACGGTAACGGCTTGCAGGATAGCGGCGAACCCGGACTCTCCGGCGTCCGCGTCTATGTGGACTCCAACAACAACGGCGTCTATGATGTGGGTGAACCTAATGCCATCACGGACAATGCTGGCGCATACCGCATCTATGGTCTCGCTGCGGGAACTTACAACGTGCGCTACGACGCCACGACGCTCCCCGCAGGTTACACGCCGAGCACCGCCACCACACTCTCGGTGGTCCTCACCGGTGACCAACAGTATAACACGGCGGACTTCGGATTGAAGCAAGCTGCATCGGGTCCCACGGCTTCCAGCATTGGCGACACCGTCTGGCTCGACACCAACAACGACGGCATCGTTGACGCCAGCGAGACGCGTCTATCGGGCATTACGGTAAAGCTCTACTACGACACGGACAACAGCGGAACCATCACGCCTGGTGACGTGCTTTCCGGCACTACCACCACTGACTCGTCGGGTAACTATCTCTTCTTCGGAGTCAATCCAGGCAATTACCTCGTGGTCGTCAGCGGCTCTGATCCCAGCCTGCCTCCCGGTGTAACTCTTGTCAGTGGCGGAGCCAGCGCCAGTGGAGTCCAAGTTGTCAACCTTGCCGCCAGTCAGAACTATACTGTGGCCGACTATGGTTATAACTATTCCGGGAAAATCGGCGATACCGTCTATTACGACACTAACGCCAACGGCGTCCAGGACGTCGGCGAAGGCCTTGTCACCGGCGCGGTCGTTTCCCTCTTCAATGACGTCAATCACAACGGCTCCTTCGATCCCGGCGTTGACACCATCGTAGGCACCACGTCCACCAACGGCAGCGGCCAATATCTCTTCAGCAACCTTCCTCCGGGCGACTACATCGTGGTCAGCGAAGAACAAACCGTGCCCGCGCCTCCCGGCAGTCCGCACGCAGGACTGACCGGCTTTATGGTCGGCACCACGGACACCAAGCTGGCCGTCACCCTGACACCAGCGGCCATCACGGTTCTCACCGCCGACTTCGGTTACATCGAAGGGGCTTTCGTTGAAGGTCACGTCTTCCACGATGCCAACCACAACGGCGTGCTCGATCCCGGTGAAAGCCCCCTGCCCAATGTCACTGTCACCCTTACCGGCTTTGACAGCAATGGAGTTCCCGTCAATCGCACAACCATTACCAATGCATCTGGCGTTTACAGCTTCCTGCCGCCCGCAGGAACTTACGCCGTCACTTACGATACCGCCGACACGGACATCCCGGCGGCACTGAGTGATCGCACTACGCCCATCAGCTACAGCTTCATCGCTGCTTCGGGTGATGAAATCGGAAACCTCAACTTTGGCCGCGACAATAGCGGCATCATCGGAGACACCATCTTCGCCGACGCCGACGGCAATGGAAGCCAGGGCTCGGGCGAATCAGGACTTCAGAACGTCACCGTGATGCTCCTTGATTCCACCGGCACCACGCTCATCGACACTGCGGTGACAGACTCGGTCGGTCACTATTACTTCCGCGGCCTTGCAGACGGCACTTACAAAGTGCAGGTGCTGACTTCGTCGCTGCCTGCCAATTATGGCACCACACCCACCGCTGATCCCGATGCCGTGAAAGACAGCATCGGCACCGCGACCATCGTCGGCGGCGGCAGCGTGCTGACCGTGGACTTTGGTTATAAGATTCCAACGCCAACTTTCAGTGTCAGCGGCGTGGTCTGGGATGACAACGGCGCAGGCGGTGGTGGGGCAGGCAACGGCATCAAAGCCGGCACCGAACCTGGCTTGGCCAGCGTCACTGTCACCGCAGGCGTTGACACCAATGCGGACGGCACTGTGGATCAAACTCTGACAACAACGACCGACGGCACTGGCGCGTATTCCTTCGCGGGAATCCTCAGCGGCAGCAATGTTACCATCACGGTCAACAGCGCCACGCTGCCTAACGCGGCCTATGTCCAGACCGGCGATCCTGATGTCACCAAGGATAACAAGACCACGATCACCAACCTTATCGCTAACGCGTCTAATAAGAACTTTGGTTACAACCAGTCCTTCGGCAGCATCGCGGGCAAATACGTGATCGGCAACGGCAACGGCATGGCCGACGTGGGTGAAGCGGGACTTAACGGCGTCACGATGACCCTCACCTTCGCTGGAGCAGACGGCATTCTCGGCACGGCTGACGACACGATACAGACCACGACAACGAGCGTCAGCGGAGCTTACTCCTTCAGCAACCTCCTGCCAGGTTCTTATCAGATCACCAAAGTGACCAACACCCCCGCCGGTTATGCCAGCCTGGCGGATAGTGACGGGGCCAATCCCGACAATATCAGCGCCACTTTGGCCGTGGGACAGAATCTCACCGCACAGGACTTCGAGGCGCGTGCCGTGCTCATCAGCGGCAAGGTTTGGGACGACGCCAACGGCAGCGCTAACAACACGTTCACCAACATTCCTTCCCTTGGGGAAACCGGCACCAACGCTGGCGCGACGCTCTACGCCATCCTCG
Organism: Verrucomicrobiota bacterium; assembly: GCA_043758025.1. GTDB lineage: Bacteria > Verrucomicrobiota > Verrucomicrobiia > Verrucomicrobiales > Verrucomicrobiaceae > VFKE01. The sequence continues at coordinate 45,768 of JAYVOH010000149.1, read as the reverse complement.
TTGATGGCTCGGGCAACGTGGCGAAAAGCACAGCGGTCGCGAACGACGGCACCTATGGATTTAGCACCGTTCCTCCGGCTAACTACACCATCCGACTTGCCACCAGCACCTGCACCGTGGGCCAGCCAGCCCCCGCCGCAGCCGTTCCCGCTGCCTGGACGAACACTTCACCGCTCGCTTATACTGCGTTCGCCGTCGCGGCCACGGATGTCACCGGCAAGGACTTCGGCATTGAGCAGTTGCCGACCGCCAACAGTGTGAATGCCTTGTTACAAAACAATCCTGGCGGTGCGAACAAGGTCACTGTCCCCACCTTGAGCGGCAGCGATCCCGAAGATGTTACAGTGACGACCTTTATGATCAAGACCTTGCCCGGCAACGGCACGCTTTATTATAACAATGTCGCTGTCACCGTCGGCCAGATCATATCCAGCTATAACTCATCACTGCTCAAGCTTGATCCTAATGACGGCTCCATCACGGTGAGCTTCACTTATGCGGCAATCGATGCCGCGAGCAAAGAATCCACTCCCGCCACCGTCACCATGCCATTCACGGCCATTGACATCAGCGGCAAGGTTTTCGATGACGCTGACGGATTGCTTGGCACACCGGCCAACACTGTCAATGGCACCGGCAGCAACGCGGGCGGCACGCTCTACGCCAACCTGGTCACAGGGGGCAATGTATCACAAAGCATCGCGGTCGCGGCAGACGGCACTTATAGTTTCGGCACCGTCGTTCCCAATACGAGCTACACCGTCGTGCTCAGCACCACGCAGGGCACCGTCGGTAATCCGGCTCCTGCTGCGGCCCTGCCTGGCGGTTGGGTCAACACCGGGGAAAATCTCGGCACGGGCGCTGGTAGCGATGGCACGATCGATGGCTCCTTGGCTGTGGCTGTCACCACTTCCAGTGTGCCCAACGCGAACTTCGGCATCGAGCAGCTTCCTACGGCCAACAATGTGAGTGCAGCCGCCCAATTCAACCCGGGCGGCACCTCGAAAGTCACTGTGCCCGCCCTTTCCGGTTCCGACCCTGAGGACGCCACTGTCAGCACATTCGTCATCACGACCCTGCCATCTAATGGCCTTCTTTACTACACCGGCGCCGCTGTCACTGCAGGCCAAACCATTACGGGCTACAATGCCACGCTGCTCACGCTCGACCCTAATGATGGGGCTATAACCTGCACTTTTGATTACGCATCAATCGATGCCGCAGGCAAGGGGTCGCCACAAGCAACCGTCACCATGCCCTTCACCGATCCTCTGGCCAATCCCAGGGCCGGTTGTTACAACAATTTGCTGAAGACCTCCTTTGGCTTGGATTCCGGCACCAACGTCCTGATAAATGGTGAGCCGTTCCAGCTTGTCAGAGTGGTTGATGGCACCAAGCCTGCGGGCTATCGTATCGACGCGAAAGTGCGTGAGATGTCCGGTCTCTCGAACACGACCTTCACCATGGAATATATCTCCAGCCTTTCGGCCAGCGGTGCCAATGGCGCAGGCTGGAGCAGCCTCGGCGTGTCGCCGAACACGACGACCAGCAATGGCGATGGGACAGTCACAGCCACTTACCAGGATGTGGAGACACTTACTGGCCTGACCGCAGGACAGGGCTTCATGCGAGTAAAAGTTACTTATGCCTCCGTTTCATCGCGCACCGGAACCTGGGGCTGGTCACGCCGCACGGCCACGCAGAATGTCTGCCAGACATTTAGCATGCCTTACACGGACGGGGAGATATTCTGCGGCACCATTGATGCGGCCAGCGGCGGCACACTTACTCTGACCACATCGGCGGGCAGCGGCAATCTCAAGACCGCCATGCAGGGCACGGGCCGTTCCTATTACATCGAAGTTGTCAACGGCACCAAGGCGGGACATCGCTTTGAAGTGGATGTGAACGCCTCCACCGCCAACACTCTCGTGCTCGCCGCCTCCAGTCCGCTCAATACGCTCTCCCCGGTGCCGGCATTGAGCGCGGGCGACTTCATCAAACTGCACAGCCATTGGACCCTCGATGAACTCTTCGATAAGACCAAGTTCAACGCGTCCATTGACTCGACCACGGCCGACAAGCTGACGTTCTTTAACAGGAACACCCAGGTATTTGAAGTTTACTATCTGGTGGAGAACATCAGCGCCCCGGTCATCCCGCGCAAATGGGTGCTCGACGGCGACGCGACCCTGACCGACGCCGGTGGCCGTCTGTTTGATCCTGCGGAGGCCATGTTCGTCACCGCTCGCAGCAGCAACCCCAATATTGACCAGCTCTTCACCGGTGCCGTTCGCAGCCATGCGTTCGCGGCACCGCTCAAGACTGGCAGCAACTTCATCGGTGGTGGCTGGCCCATGGATCAAAGCTCGGTCAGCCGGGCCATGATCTCCGCCGGATTCACCGGCAGCCCCAACCCTGCCCTGGCCGATCTCATTCAGAACTGGCAGTCCGACTCCACCGGAACATCGGCTTCCACATACATCCCGAACTTCCTGCTCAAATACCAGGCCTTGAACCAATGGTCGCCTCGTGGAGTTGTCTCCGCCCCCAATCTCAACAACACCAGCCTGTTCAAATCACAACGCGGTGCCATGATTCGATCCATCAGCGGACTCCCAGCCTATGTGATGCCGCTGCCCTGGACGCCATGATGCCGGCACGCTTCGTCACATGACGCCCAGTTTGATCGCTTCCGTGGTTCCACTGACCCGGAAGAGGGATTGAAAGAGCTGCGTGAAGGACGTGCAGGTCAGGGTTTCAAAGAGTGACGCAGTTCCAGCAACCGGTAGCAGGCGAGATTATCAAGCATAATTAAATATCAGTAATTATAAATTAATGCTTGCAAGGATTTCCATCCTTTCTATATTAAATGTAATTTACCATATATAATGTTGTGCCGGTTCTGTGCTGTCCCATTTGATCTCCCTGGGTCCGGTTAATTCCTCTCTGATAATTTTGCCAGCTATTATTCCCATGAAACTGAATAGATGCCTGCTGATGGTAGCAGCCCTCGTTTTCGAGGCCGGATCCATCAAAGCCGATCTCATCACTTGGGGCGGAAGTTTCGGGGACAATTATTATCTGGCAGATGGCGTAACGAAACTGGACTCGACGTTTTGGTTTGAGCTGGGCACTTTTGACACGTTCACCCCCACGGCATCCAATGTAACGAGCTGGGCCGCGAACTGGCATGTGTTCGACAGGGCCGTTGCTGCGGGCAGTTCTCCCACCCCACCATCCAGCCTCGTTCAATGGGATCCGAATTATTTAGGCGGCGGTTCCTCGGTTGTTGCCGCCCAAGTGAACATCACGAACAACAGCGGCTTCGGCGTCAGTGGCCATACTGCCGACCTCGCCAGTCATGTGACGAATTCGCATCCGAATTACATCAATGTCGATAACTCGCCGACGCCCAACTTCGATTTCTCCAACAAGGCCGCCTACGTCTGGGTGTTCAATGACCGCAGGACCAATGTGGGCGCGCAATGGGGGCTTTACACCGGGGTTTTTACTTCCGCGCCAAATCCGAACCTCGGAGCTAACTGGGCCTTTTCGGCACTTAATGCACCTGGTTGCGCCTGCACAGACTTGGGTGCTGCCTTCTATTTCTCAGACATCACCGGTAACGTAGTCGGCACATCCACACAGTCCTCGCCCACCACCAGCCTCACACTGGCTGTGGTGCCAGAACCTGGAAGCGCCATTCTAATTCTCGCCACCGGCCTGGCACTGCTCATCAAACGCCATCGCCTGCCCAAGGTGCGGTAAGCATCCGCTCGCTGACCGGGTGGATTTCCCCTGCATTCCATGTCAATCGGGCCCAACTGCATGAGAACCTGGCGCGCGGCAATTATCTTCCTGATGATCGCAGGCAGCGGGACGATTTCTGCCAGGTCAATCAATTGGGGCAGCAACCTCCTGAGCAATCTCTATGACAGCAACGGCGTCGCGCTGACTGACGCGTTTAAGTTTGAGATCGGCTCCTTCCAGACGGGCTTCACTCCCAACTCCACCAATCTCAACTTGTGGGAGACAAATTGGAAAGTGTTTGACCATGCCGAGGCTCCTGCGAGCAGCGGATGGAACTCCGCCCTGCGCTATGTTGCCTCCAGCGCGAACTTGACTGCGGGCGGCACATCCAGCAAGTCACCGCCGTTGCCTGCCTGGACGTTTTCTCAAAATGAAAAAGGCTACATGTGGGCTTTCAACTCCCAAACCTATGCCTCCGGGATCGAATGGGCCTTGATCACGAACAACGTCAGCGACGGCAGCCCGGCCAACGACTGGCTTTTCCCTGCTCCATCCGACCAGTCCAGCCAGCCCCTCGACTGGAAAATCTCCAATGCGAGCGCGGTGGTTTTTGGCGGCCTGAACAATGTGGAAGGCGCAGGTTCTTTTTCTGTGACGCCAGGAAGTTTCAATTTGCAAACTCACCAGCCGGTTCCGGAACCGGGATCTGCGGCCTTAATGCTGGTTGCCGCCATTTCGGCTGGACTGCGCCGCCGCAGAATGGCCTAGCAGTCTTTTGAAATATGTAACTCGGCAATCTTGGCTGAGTGTGCGACGGGGTTCGCTTCGCGGCTGCGCACCAGCCTGTAGTTGTCCTTCGATTCAGGCAAGATGCCTGAAACACACACAGGCTGGAAGCCCGTGTTACCCGGTTTTTCCAACAGGCTGCTAGGCCCTGCAGTGGTTGCAGACCCGTTGGCAGACCTTTTCATTGGCCTCTCAGAAATGCGGACGGTCGTGCAAAAATCAAAAATAAATAAATATCATATGTTTAATTGTCTTAAGTATCGAAGTATGTATGATATTTAGGATTCATTAACCATGCCGTCTCATTTTCCAATGGTCTTTACGAGGACCCTGATCCGTTGGGCTTTGCCAGGATGCCTCGTAGTCTGCGCGTTACTTTTGTCCTTCCCGATTTCCACGACGCGGGCGGCCACGGAAGCACCGCGCGGTGGAGCTTCCACGGCTGCGGACAATGATCGCGTCATGGTAAATTTCCCGAACTCGCCGGTGGCGGCGATCATCCCGTTCTATTCGCAGTTGACTGGAAAAAAAATGATTCTCGATGCAGGTCTTCAAGGCGAGATGCTGCGGATCATCGGCACCCGCCCGCTCACCAAACGCGAGGCGGTCGCGTTCATCGAAAGCTCCCTGCTCCTGAATGGCTACGCGGTGCTGCCGATCGATCAGGAAACGGTCAAGCTTATTCATCATAGCGGTGGAAAAAATCCGCGAAGTGAGGGTCTGCCCGTCATCACCTCCGCGCGCGAACTGCCCGAGGGCGAGCAAATCGTGAACTACGTGATGCCACTCCTGCACATCTCCCCTGACGAGGCGACCAAGGCCTTCCAGCAAGTCGTGCAGCTTCACGCCTATGGTTCCATCACGCCCATCACCAACGCCTCGGCCATCATCATCACGGAAAACACCTCCACGATCCGCAGCCTCGTCAATCTCGCGGAAGTCATTGATGTTTCACCTGCAGAAATCGCCAATGAAATGATCAAGCTGGAGCGGTCCGATGCCGACAGCATCGCGGAAATCATCAAGCAAATCTACGAAGAGAAGGAGAAGTCCGCTTCGTCCGTCGTTGCCAACCAACCCGCCGCCCAACCCGTTCAGGCGGGACGCCCGAACCTTGCACCCTTGCCCCAGCCGGTCGTGCAGAACAACGTTGCCAATGTGAACCCGACTGCGGCACGGGTGAAAATCATTCCCTATCGCCGCACAAACCAGATCCTGGTCATCGCCCGCCCCGTTGACATCGCCTACATCAAGGGGCTCGTGCAAAAGCTCGACCAGAAGGGCGACGGCTTGAACTTTAAAAAGCGTAGTCTGCATTTCATCTCGGTCTCCGATTTTCTTCCCGTCGCTTACAACGCCCTCGCGCGCGACACCGACATTCAGACCGAAGGTGGGGGCGATGCTGCGGGCGGCTCCAAGCGTCCGCGCTCCAGTTCCAACTCTCCGTCCACCGATGCCGCAAACCGCAACCGCGAGAACTCCACGCGCAACGCCTCTCGCAATTCCAGTCAAGGATCTGGCAGCGACCACAACCAAGGTTCCAACAGCGCGCTGACCGATCCCGATCAGGCGGAAAGCCCCAATTCCATGGTCGTCGGCAAGACTTTGCTCATCGCCGATCCGCAATCAAACAGCCTTATCGTCTCCGGCTCCACCGAACACGTCAATATCATTGACCAGCTGCTCAATGAAATGGATGTGCGCCCGCAGCAGATTTACATCAATACACTCATCGGCCATCTCAACATCGGCGACCAATACAAGGTCGGCTTCGACATGGTGCGAATGTTGGACGATTTCACATTGCGCCAAAACAACCCGCTCACCCGGGCCAATGGGAACCAGACCGTCGCCGGATCCACCACTAATGCCGGCACATTAGTCAATGCGCAACCGGGCATCGGAGGCACAACCAACGTCATCAGCGGAACCAACACCGGCACCAATGATTCCATTATCGACAATCAAGTCGGCAATCCCGCAGGCATCATTCAAGTCCCCTTCAATCCCGGCAACTTCAACTTTAACACGCTCAATCTTTACGGACAGCTCGGCTCCCTCGGCCGTTACGTTAACCTGCTTGAACAGAATAAAAAATTCAAGGTTCTGTCCCGTCCCAGCGTCTATACGACCAACAATCGCAAGGCCGTGATCAGCAGCGGCCAGCGCATCGCCGTGCCCGTGAGCACCCTGTCAAACGCCAGCGGAATCGGCACCACCGCCTCCGTCAGTTCCAGCATTGAATATCGCGATGTCGTCCTCAAGCTCGAGGTCGTTCCGCTCATCAACTCCGACGACGAAGTGACGCTTCGCATCGCGCAGCTCAATGACAGCATTGTCGGAACGCAGGTCGTCTCCGGAAATTCCATCCCCACCATTGGCACGCAGGAGCTCGTCACTACCGTCACCGTCAAGAACGGATCCACCATCGTCCTCGGCGGATTGATCACCGAATCGCAGGGCAAGGACCGGCGCGGCGTCCCCATTCTCAGTCGCATTCCCGTCATCAAATATCTTTTCGGAGTGCATGAAAAAAATATTGATCGCGAGGAACTGCTCATCTTCATCCAGCCCAACATCGTCGGCAGTCGCGGACATCTCGACACTCCAAACCGCGTTGAGGAAGGTCGCTCCGCCATCATGCAGGAGACCCTGGATTTCGGCAAAGAGCGCGGTGTGAAAATCCCCAAGGCCACGCGTGTCAGGTAACCCGCCCCACGACATGAATCCGCTGTTCCATCAGATTCTGCAGGAAGCAGGCTGCGCGTCCGACACCACATTGTCGGACGCTTTTGATGAAGCCTGCTGCAATCAAGTTTCTGTCGTGGATCCCGTGCTCGACAGACCGGGCGTGCCTGAACGACTTTTCCTCAAGGCTCTGGCGAGTAAACTCCGCTTACAATGGTGGGAACCCGAGGGCGAGATCAATCCTGACCGTTCGCTACGACGTTATCTGCCCGCCGAGATCGCGCTCAAGCACCGACTGCTTCCGATCAGCATCGACAAATCAGCGCACGACAACGACAGCACGACCGATTTCCGCAATCGCTCCGTGCTCCACATTGCCACCTGTGATCCGCTCAATCTCGTCGCTCGTCAAAGCGTCGCCTCCAGCGTGGATCATCCCGTCATCTGGCATGTGGGCCAGCGCACCCGTGTTGCGGAGGGATTGCAAAAACTTTACGGACTGGGCGCAGATACGTTTGAAAAAATTCTGCGCGGTCGCGCCGACTGGGGCGGCGAGGATGCGCAGGAAGAAGTCAATGTGCTCGACGCGCCCGAAGACGACGAGGCATCCGTAGTTCGCTTTGTAAATCAAATCATCCGCCGCGGCCTTGAGCAACGCGCCACGGACATCCACGTCGAGCCTCAACAAGACCGTCTCCGCATCCGCTATCGCATCGACGGCAGACTGGAGGAACTGCCGGTGCCGGATAACATCAAGGCGCTGCAAGCATCTGTCATTGCGCGATTGAAAATCATGGCGCGACTCGACATCGCCGAGCGCCGGTTACCGCAGGACGGGCGCATCAATCTCGAAATGGATGGCGTGCCCATTGATGTCCGCGTCGCGACGATTCCTTCAGTCGAAGGCGAAAGCATCAGCCTGCGATTGCTCGGCCAGCAGGAGATGAGCCTGAATCTTCTCGGTCTGCCCAAAGCATTCCGCAACACAGTGCAGGAACTATTGAAGCTGCCCAATGGCATCGTCCTCATCACCGGCCCCACCGGCAGCGGCAAGTCCACCACGCTTTACACATTCCTTTCCGAACTCAACCAGACGCACCGCCGCATCGTCACCATCGAAGATCCGGTGGAATACAAGATTCCCGGCGTCGTTCAAATCGCTGTGAAGCCGGAGATCGGCCTGACCTTCTCCACTGGACTGCGCAGCATTTTGCGCGGTGATCCCAATGTTGTGATGGTCGGTGAAATGCGCGACCTCGATACCACGGAGATCGCCATCCGCGCCGCGTTGACCGGCCACCTTGTCTTCAGCACACTGCACACCAACGATGCCATCGGTGCCATCACGCGACTTCTCGACATGGGCGTGGAACCGTTTTTGGTGGGCTCCGCTGTGCGGGCTTTTTTCGCGCAACGCCTCGTGCGCCGCCTCTGTTCGCTCTGCAAAAAACCAGTTCACATCGAAGACTCCGAACTGGATGCCATCGCGTTTCCCCGTCACATGCCCGGACAAATTAATCGACCCGGTGGATGTGAATCATGTCGCGGCACCGGGTATCAGGGACGGCTGGCGATTTACGAAATGTGCCTCGTCACCCAGGGCTTGCAGCATCTCATCAACAGCCGCGCGCATCCCTCCGAGTATTATTTACAGGCTGTGAAGGATGGCTACCTGCCCATGCGCAACTATGGGTGGTTCAAAGTTTTGGATGGCGAAACCACCCTTGAAGAAGTGCTGAGCGTCACCGCCGTGGACCGTGACGAAGCCAGCCCTAAAAACTTGCACCACTGAACCTCATGGCCGTTTTCAAATACAGCGCACAAGGTGCCAACGGCAACGTGGTCAATGGCGAACTCACCGCCGCCGACCGCTCGGAGGCGCTGGCCCTGCTGGGTAAACAACGCCTGCAACCCTTCGCGCTCGAGATGCAAGGCGCGGCCAGCAAGAATTCATTAGTCACAACTTCGAGAAAAGAAACATCAGCGCCGCAACCCGTGACGGGCACGATCAAGCTCAAGCTCGCGCAAGTCGTGATGTTCACCGAGGAACTCAGCGAACTTCTCGGCAGCGGCATCCAGCTTGAACCCGCACTGGGAACGATGGAACGCCGCAAGGAACTCTCCGGCGTCAAGACGCTCGCCACCGCATTACGCGCAAAAATCCGCGACGGCATGAGCTTCTCCAAGGCCATTGCCGCTACATCGCCGAGCTTCGGCAATCTCTTCTCCGCACTCGCCGCCGCTGGTGAAGCCAGCGGTGCCTTGCCCGCCATTTTGAAACGTCAGGCCGAATATCTTCGTTCGCTCCAGACTCTGCGCAGCAAGGTTCTCTTCGCCCTCATCTATCCATCATTCCTCATCGCATCAGCCGTCGCCGTCACGCTGCTGTTCGTCGTTTATCTGATACCAAAACTCACCCAGCTTCTCGATTCCACTGGCGGCACGTTGCCTCTTGGAGCGCAGATCATTTTGAAATTGAGCGATGGGTTCAAGGCCACATGGTGGCTCATCGGCCTCCTCGGATTCGCTGGCTGGCTCGCCTTCCGCGCCTGGCGCACTCTGCCAGCATCGCAGGTGCCGTGGGATCGCATTAAGCTGCGCCTGCCACTCTTCGGCGCGATTTTGAAATCACGTTTCTATGTGCAGTTTCTGGAGACGATGGCCAACCTGGTCAACAGCGGACTCGCAATGACGCAGGCTCTTCAGCTATCGCATCAGGCGGTCGAGAACGCTTTCCTCAAACGCGAAATGGAAAGCGTCATCCGCATGGTCGCCGAGGGTGTGCCACTTTCCCGTGCGCTAGATCACAATAACCAGTTCCCTCCGTTGCTCATCGACATGGTCGCCGTCGGCGAGCAGACCGGGAAAATCGGCGAGGCCTTGTCCCGCGCCGGCGAACGCTTTGATCGCGAACTCAGCAAGAAGGTGGAGAAGGTCAGTGCCATTGTGCAGCCCGCCGTTGTCTGCGTCATGGCCGGCCTCGTCGGCGTGATGGCTTACATCATGATCACTTCCATCTTCCAGACCATTTCTGGACTTGGCAGTCACTAAGATTTTCCCGCATTTATCAACCGAACTCACAAAATGAAAACCCATCAAAAACTCAACCACCATCGAGGATTCACCCTTGTCGAAATGGTGCTCGTTCTCGGCATCATCGCACTTCTGGTCGGCGCTGGCATTGTATCGCTCATCGGTGTGCTGGACACCGGAAAGGCCACGCGCGTGAAAGGCGATCTGAACACGCTCAGCGCCGCACTCCGCGCCTATGAAACGGAAAACATGTTTCTGCCCACCACGGAGCAAGGCGTCAATGCGCTCGTCGAGCGTCCTTCCTCCAATCCCGCGCCTCCGAACTGGCGTCCATTCTTGAAGAAACTCATTCTCGATCCCTGGGGCAATCCCTACCAATACCGCCGCCCCGGCGTGAAGGACAAGGGCGGTTACGATCTGTATTCCAGCGGCCCCGACGGCCAGGCAGGCACGGCGGATGACATCGGTAACTGGCAGCTTTGAGCGCGATCAAAACGATGACTTACAGCACCCAACTTCATGCCCGCCGCGGATTCACACTTCTTGAAGTGTGCGTGGCCATGACCATCGGTCTGCTCATCATCGGCTTCGCCACCCTCGGCATTTCCAGCATTCAGGATGAACAACGCCTCCGCCGCCTGGCTTCGGGAATCGAATCCACCGTGCGCGAAAGTCTTCAGCAGGCCGTGACCGAGCATCGCCATGTTTTCATCGAGTTCAGCAATGGACAACTGGTGGCTCCGGCACAGCATGGAAAAAAATCGGGCGTCTTTGCGTTCGACGGCACCCTGTCGATCCGTCGCTATGGCGAAAAAAAATTCCGCGCACCCAGACGCGGTGAAGTCTGGCAGTTCGCCGCCGACGGTTTGTGCGAACCGATTGAACTTCGCATCACCCAGTCCAATGGCGTTGTCGAAATGTCCTTCGACCCGCTGACCGGTTGCGCCCGCAAGAAAAGCATCATCGTGAACGGCTGACCGCATGAAAATCTCATCCACCTCCCAACTGCCTGCGCCGCGCGGATTCGTGCTGCTGGAAGTGGTGCTCGCGCTGGCGTTGTTCGGCATGGTCGCGACTTCGTTGACCACTGCCATCAACCAGATTTCCATTGCATCGAATTCCGCGCGTCAGGAGAGCCGCGTGCTCCGCGCCATGGAGTCGGTCCTCGCACAAGTCTCGCATCAAATGGAACTGAAACCCGGCGCGTCAACCTTCCCGCCCAACAGTGAGGGCGTGTCAGCCGAAGCCATTGTTCAGAAAGCCGAACTGGAGACCAGAGGCAAGGCCCGCATGGATCACATGTTCCGCATCATCGTAAATGCCTGGATTGTAGATGGCCGTCAAAAGGTCATGAAACGTCAGATCGAAACCTATGTTTATGCGCCCGACAGCCCCGTCGCCTGATCAGCTGCGCCGTTATCGCCACAGCGGGTTCACCCTGCTGGAGGTGATCGCGGCCATGGGACTCATCATGTTTCTGGTCGGCGGCGTATATGGAATCGCCGACGGCACCTTGCAGCTTAGCACTTCCATGAGCCGCGCGCGCATCAGCGAGGCACGCACCACCAACTTTACAAATCAATGGCGCGCCTGCCTGGAGAATCTTCCGCCGGGCACCAAGCTCTCCTCAAATAAAAAAAGCGACAAAAGAGAAGGGGCGCGACTGCTGCTGGAAAATTGCGGCACGCCCTTTGCCTGGAGCCGGAACGCATTGGCCGCGGCAGCGGTGGAGTTTGCCGTCGTGCGGAATGACCGCGGAAACGCCAGCCTCATGGTGCGTCATTTGAAGCGCCCTGAACGCGCCACGACCGGGGACGAATATTACACCATCGCCGAGCTTCCCCTGCTCGAGGACATCAAAACCTGTTCATGGGACTTCTTTGATTCCTCCACCAAGGAGTGGACGGCGAAATGGGATGATTCCTCGCGACTCCCGCTCTTCATGCGTATGCGCTGGAGCCTGGCCGAAGACACGTTGGTGCACGAATCCATTTTCTGGATGTCCAGTGATCTGCCCAATCCAACCGCAGCACCGCAGCAACCCGCAGCACCAAATCCCAAACCGTGACCATCACTATCCAGCCATTGAGTAAGACGCAACGCGGTTCCGCGTTGATCGCCGTCTTCTGGCTGATTGCCATTCTCAGCATGATCATGCTGGTCGGCGTGCGCTTGCTGGAGACGGACACGAATGTTAGCCGCGTGAACCGCGCGCGCATCTATGCCCAGCGATTCGCTGAGGCCGGCCTCGCTGTGGGACGGCATCCGATGATGACGCTGGACGATCCCCTGCTCCATCGCGTAGTTGGCAATGGCGGCGGCTATGACGTGACCATCCGCAGTGAAGAAGCGCGGCTGAACATCAATGTGCTGCTGCAGAACCCTGACCACACGCTGCTCAAGCGTCTCTTTACTTCATGGGGCATGAAGCTGGATGAAGTCTCCGCGCTGGTCGATGCCTTGAAAGACTGGGTGGATGCGGATGATCTGACCTCGCTCAATGGCGCGGAGAAACGCGAGTATGAAAAGGAAGGCTTTGATGGAATGCCTTTCAACCGCCCCTTCAAAGACCTCGATGAAATGTCGCTCGTGCGCGGCATGGAAAAGATCCAGGAACTGCGTCCAGACTGGCGCGACTGGCTCACCGTGCATGGTGATGGCCATGTTGATGTGAACGATGCCCGGCCCGAAATCATCGCCTTGCTGGCCAATGTGCCACTGGAACGTCTGGCTCCGCTGCTTGAATTCCGCCGCGGTCCTGATGGCTTGCCGGACACAATGGATGACCGCCGCCTTTCATCCGTGCCGCAACTCGCGCAACTGGTGGGCGCATTTCAACCGAACGTCGTGCAGCAGCTAACCCAATGGGTTCGTTTTGATGGCGTCATCCACCGCATCGAGAGCGTCGGAAAAATGGGTGGCCTCAGTCGCAAGCTGGTGCTGATCACCCAGGGAAACCAAGTTCTATGGCGTGGGGAGGTGCCGAGTCATGATGGATAAAAATCCCCGCAAGCAACAGACGGATATTTTGTTTCCCGGCGAGGACGGCTGGGAACTCTGGACCGGTGATGAAACCGGTGCGTTCGTTTTGCAACAAAGCTTTTCCCTGGAAGCCGGTTCTTTCCCCGGAGGCAATCCACGGCGTGTGCTCGCCATGCCCGCCGCCCGAGTCTGGGTTCTGCCCGCCTGGTTCCAAGGCGCTGGCGATGCACAACTACGCCCAATGGCCGAGCTCTATCTCGAGCGCGTGGGTGTCCGCGCCCCGTCATCAGGGAACATGATGGAAGTCACCACCCTGGCGCAGAAAGACGGTGCCAGCCTGGTGCGCATCGTGGCGGCGAGAGATCACGGCCCCTCGCTTACGCAGTTCAACAAGCTTCCTGATTCCTCCATCCTCGCTCCCGCATTGTTGAATCCGCCGCCGGACTCGATTCTCATCTGGCGTGAACTTGGCCGTCTGGCCATGGCGGTCACGCAGGGGCCGCATCTCGTCTATTACAGCTCGCTCTGCGCCCCGACCCTTGATGAAAACGCCATCACCGAGGTGCTCAATATCTGCGTGCAACTCGTGTTCCAAAAAGTCGTCTTCGACGTTTCAGGCATCGTCCTCTGGATGGGCGAAGGCGACGCGAATTCCATCAGCAAGCTCACCGGCCTGCAAGTCCGCCGACTCGACCGGCCCGCTCCGCGCCTTCCGTTGCAGGGCGGCAGCACCGTGATGCCACGGGATGTAGCCCTCGAAAAATCCCGGCAGGAACTGCGCAGAAAAAAACGTCTGGTCGCCCTTTCATTCGCCGCCGCCGCCGCCCTGGTCATCGCCACCATCGCCGGGCTGGCCTTCTGGGCTTCACGCGCTCGCTCCGCCTGGCTCGATGAAATCGCCACCCTGACGCCCAAGGCATCGCGCGTGGAACAGCAGAAACGCGAATGGGAAGAAGTCGCCGTGGCAGTCGATCCCTCGCGTTCACCGATGGAAATCTTGCTTCATGGCATGGAGCCGCCTTCGTCGTCGGAAGTGTCGCTCACCCATTTTGAAGCCACACCGGAGCACATTGTTTTCCGCGGGCGCACAGCCACCCCGGCTCAAGCGCTCAAGTATGTCCAGGAAATGCGCAGCCTGCCCTCGCTGGCCTTTTGTAAATTCGATGCCGCGCCACCGGCCATCGCCGGCGACAACTCAGCGTCCTTTGAATTGAAAGGAGACAGCAAGCCATGAAGCCGCGCGAAAAAACATTGCTGGTCGTCTTCCTGGCTCTCTTCGCGGTCATCGCCGGCGGAAGCCTGCTGACGGTCTCGCTCAAGTCCTATCTCTCCATCAAGTCGGACAACGAAACCTTCCGGCTCCGGGTTGCAAGGATGAAAGAAAACATCGCCCAGGGCGCGCAATGGCAGCAGCGCAGCGAATGGCTGCACGCACATGTCCCCACTCGGGCCTCGCATGAGGAAGCATCCTCCAAGCTTCTCGACATCATCCAGTCCGAAGCGCAAGCAGCAGGGCTGGTGCTGGGCAATCGTGAACTCGTCAAAGACCTCAAGATGCCGGAAGGTGAAACCGTTCCGCATTATTTCAGCCAGACATCAGTCAAGCTGACCATTAACTCCGTGAACGAAAAACAACTCTTCACCTGGCTTCATGCCTTGCAGAAACCGGGCAGTTTTCTCGGTGTCACCCACTTGCAGATCACACCGGTAAGCGACACCAAGACGGTAAACTGCGAGGCGCAGATCACGCATTTTTATATTGAAGCAGCGACCACCCCGCGGCTCACAGAATTCAACCAGCCATGAAGCCCACGCCTTACATCAGCGATTCCAGACTGCATCGCCATCGCGCGATGTTGGGCTTGGCGGCGCTCCTGGTTTGCCTTGCCTCCTCATTCGGCGAAGACATCAAGACGGACACGGTCGCTGCCAGTTCCCCCGTAAAACAACCGGAGCTGGAACACTACAGCCCGCTCTGGGAGAAATCGCTCTTCACCTCACGCTCGCTGCCCAAGCCACCAGCCACCGGGCCATCTTTCGCCGATGGCCTCACGTTGGTCGGCATCTACGAAATCGACGGAAGAAAAATTGCCGTCGTGATGGACAAGGCCACATCGCTAGTCCTTGAAGTCAGCTCCATGCTCGACAAATCAAGCGGCATGCAAATGCTGGAACTCGACCCTGGAACATCGCCTTACAAAGCCCGTGTCCAAATCCAGCGCGGCAGCGAAACCGGCTGGGTTGGTATGGCCGATGCCATGTTGTCCGGGCCAAAGTCGCCGGACATCCGCGCGGGGCAAGTTCTTGCGCCTGCTCAAGCGCCACCGCTTGAGCCAGCACCACCACCCGCAAGTGTCAGGTCGCTTCCATCGCCATCAATTCTTTCCGCCCCCGCTTCAAATGAACCCACCCCCAGCCCCGCAAACGGTGACGCGCCCATTCCGCCGAGCTGAATGGTGACATTCAGTTTCTTCGCCTCGCCTATTCAATCCGTTTCAAAGTGCCAAGCCGGTAAGCGCCGCCGAGCAATTTTGTGTTGTCGCTTTCGGCCATGAAGGTGTCCAGCCAGATGACTTTGGGGACTTCTTCGAACTCAATTTTGTGGAGACTGTCCTGAGGCTGCTTGAAGGCGTTGTCGAGATCGGTGAGATCGTTGATGGGCTTGCCGTTGACCTGGGTGACGATGATCCCGCCGAGACGTTCGTAGCCCTGGGTGCTGCGGGTGGGCAGGGTGCCGGCGAGGAAGACGATCTTTTTCTTGCCCTGTTTTTCATATTCATCTGTGTGCCGGGCGATGAAGGTGAGGCGCAAGGGAGCGTTGCTTTCCCATTCCTGCCCGAAGCTTTGCAGGAAGGGCAGGCTGAGTTCCTGGAAGATGAGTCCGCCCATCACGAGGAAGTTTGATCCCTTGTCAAAGAGGTAGGGCGGGACCACGAAATCTTTGGCCGCCTTGCGCGTGAGCTTGCCTGTGAGCACCTGCTCCTTGCCTTCGCGAAGGACTTTGATTTTTACCGTATCGCCGACAAAAGCCTGGCCACGCACGATGTGGCTCATGTTCAGCCGGCCAAACTGGGCGTCCTTGTAGTCGCCCCGGGCATCGACGGGATGCCCGTTCATTTCCAGTATGATGTCGCCCTCCTTGACACCGATGTTCTCTGCGGAGCCGCCCTTCGCGACGTTGCTGATATAGACTCCTTTCTGACTCTTGGTCATGCCGAGGTATTCGCGAAACTGTTCATCGAGCGTCTGCTGATATTCCACGCCGAGGCTGGGGAAGCCTTGATAATTTCCGTCGGCCATGTCCTTGAGGAAATGCGCGATTATGGGGCCGGGCAACACGCTGGCGGACTGGTTTTTGGAATCGTAGTTCAGCAGCAATCCGGCGAGCTTGCCGTTCTTGATGACGGGCAGAGTGAAGCTGTTGGCCTCGCTGCGAATGATGCCAATGGCTTCATAGACCAGGAAAAAACTGGTCTCCAGCACGTAGCGGCTGGTAAGAATTTTGTTGATGGTCACGGGCGTGAGGATCAACTCGCCCGCGCGGTCGAGCTGCCACACGTGAAGGGCATCGCCGATGCGCGCATTGGTTTCCACCGCCATTGGTTTGAGGCCGGAAAAGAATCCGTCCACGGCCTGGGCCGGCTCCAGCAGGGCGAGGTTGGCGTCGTAATCCACGGCCTTGACCCTGGCGGGCAGACGATTGCCGGATTCGGCTTTTTCCAGCTCGATGTAAGTGGCATCCGCGACCATCTGCGCGGTGACGAGAATGTGATTGCCTTCCAGCAAAACGCCGAGGCCGCGACGCGAACTGGGCGATGTCTTCTGCCAGGGGATGCGCTGGTTCCAGGGCTGCATGGTGACATTGACCTTGAGCAGGGAGGTGTTGCTCGCGGACTCGGCTGCCGGAGCGGCATTCTTTTCCGCAAACAAAGCGCCGCCAATCAAAGTGAGCAGCAGGGGGGCGAGGATAATTTTTTTCATGTTGATGAAAGGGGTGAGAATCATGACGGAACGGGATTCGGGGCCTCACTCGTTGCCGAGATAATTGTCTTCCTCGACGCGATAAGTTTCCATGATGTGCTTGTGGGCGGCTTCGGCCAGCTCGCGCTTGAGCACCAGTGGGCGGTTCTTTTCCAGCAACTTGATGACGATGAATTTGCCGTCACCCTCTTTCTTTTTCAGCGCCTCGGCCACATCCTTGAGGGTCTTGATCTTCACGCCGTTGACTTCGTCCACGATGCTTTGCTGGAAGCCCTGAAGGTAGCTGTTGACCTCGTCGGGCAGGATGGAGGTGAGAATAACCACCTCGGGGCGCTCCTTGTAGATTTCCTTGCTGAGATAGTTGTCAAAGGTGTAGCTCACGAGCGGGTCGCGGATGCTGTGGGCCTCCATGAGATTGCGATCCATCGGCTGAAAGAGCATACCCGCGAAGAGCACATAGCGCGGACGCTGGTTATATTGCTCGCCCATGGTGAGATAAGGCAGGAAGCGTTTCAGTGTGATGTCCACCTTGTCCTTTTTGCCATCGCGGAGGATGTCGAGCGTGATGTTGTCCCCGGCGAACTTGCGCTCGACGATTTCATTCATATCCATCATCTCGCCGTCCACTTTGATGAGGCCGTTGTTGAAGACGGGGTTTCCATCAATCGCGAGGATCACGTCTCCCGTGTTGAGCTTGCCGCTGGCCGCGCCGGCGCTTTCCGCGCGGCTGACCATCACACCAATGCCGTTGTCATCGAGTTTCAGGGCCTTGATTTGCGCCGGGTTCTCAATGGGGAAATGCGAAACGGCAATGTCCGTGTAGTGATCATAGTGCCCATCGCTCACGTCCTTCAGGAAGCGTCCGATGACAGGCGTGGGGATCATGTAACCAACATTCTGCGCGACCGCGCCGCTGTAGCCCTGAAAGGCCACGCCAACGACTTTGCGCTCCTGAAGCACGGGGCCGCCACTGTTTCCGGGATTGATCGCCGCGTCAATCTGGATGGCCAGATGCTGGTCGATGCCGCTGTGCGAGTAGCCCTGAAAATCGATGCGGGAAACCACACCGCGCGTCACGCTTACTCGCTCGCCGCCGATCGGATATCCCACAACGATGACCTCAGTGTTTAGCTTCGGCACGCCGCCAACTTCCAATGGCTTGAGTTTTTCAAAGGGCTTGGGATTAACCGCCTCAATCATCGCGAGATCACAATCATGGGCGATGAAAAGAATGCGTGCTTCAAACGGCTCGGGATTGTCCATGAGCCGGATGACCAGCTTGGTGCTGTTGCTGATGACGTGGGCGTTGGTGATGAATTTGTTTTTGCCCACCAGCCAGCCGGTGCCAGAGCCGCCCGTGGGCTGGCCCGCATGCCAGGGCGTGCGATAATCGGGAATGAGGAAGGAGGCCTCAATGCGCACGATGCTTTCCCAGGATGCTGGCACCACGTCCGGGACGACGGCCACCACTGGAACCGGAGCTGCATCCGGGGCTTTTTCAGAAGATTGCTGGCCAAAGGCAACGCCGGACAGGGCGAGAAGCGCAGCGGGAAGGAAGAATTTGGAGTTCAACATGATGGCAAAAGGCGTGGCACAGTTCGTATGAGACAGCGCAAGCGCAAGTCTTCTCAAAACTTTTTCTGATTACGCACGGAGTTCACGCTTTCGCGTGATGAGTCCCCGTATTTCCTGACACGCTGAAGCGTAAACACCGGACTCAGAAGCTCAAACATTGAAGCGCCACTCCACCACGTCGCCGTCCTTCATGACGTATTCCTTGCCTTCGATCCGCAGCTTGCCTTTCTCGCGGCATTTCGCATAGGAACCGAGTTCTGAGAGATCGTGGAAGGGAACAATTTCGCCCGCGATGAAACCGCGCTCGAAGTCGCTGTGGATCACACCGGCGGCCTGCGGGGCTTTCATGCCTTTGGTGAAGGTCCAGGCGCGCGTTTCCTTCTCGCCGGTGGTGAGATAAGTTTGCAGACCGAGGAGTTCATAGACGCTCTTGATCAAGCGGGAGACACCGCTGTCTTTCACGCCGAGATCGGCCAGATATTGCGCAGCCTCTTCTTCGGACAATTCCGTCAGCTCGCTCTCGATGTTCGCGCTGATGACCACGGCGGATGCGGCGTGCGCGTGACTGACGTATTCGCGGACTTTGCTGACGAGCGGATGTTTGTCCGGCTCATTCGCGGCAGTGCCGAGTTCGTCTTCGGAGACATTGCATGCATAAATACAGGGCTTGGCGCTGATGAGGAAGAAGCTCTTGAGCAGCTTGGATTCATCATCGCTCAGTTCAAGAGTGACAGCCGGTTTTCCTGCGTCGAGATGCGGTGTAAGCTTCTCGCAGAGGGCCAGCTCGGCCTGGGCTTCTTTGATGCCGCGCTTGGCATCCCGCTCCACGCGCTGCTGGCGCTTGGTCACGCTGTCCATGTCCGCGAAAATGAGCTCCGTATTGATGATCTCGATGTCGCGCACCGGATCAATGTCGCCGCTGACATGTGTGATGTCAGAATTCTCAAAGCAGCGCACGACATGCACGATGGCGTCCACTTCACGGATGTGACTGAGGAACTTGTTGCCCAGTCCCTCGCCCTTGCTCGCGCCCTTCACCAGACCGGCGATATCCACGAACTCGATGGCTGCAGGAATGAGCTTCTGGGAGCCGCTCATTTTGCTGAGCACGGCGAGCCGCTCATCGGGGACAATGACGACGCCTTGATTCGGCTCGATGGTGCAGAAGGGATAGTTCGCCGCCTCCGCTTTCCGCGTGCGGGTGACCGCATTGAAGAGAGTGGATTTGCCGACGTTGGGAAGACCGACGATGCCTGCGCGTAACATAGGGCGCGCAGACTAGCGAGATGCGCGACGCGCGCGAGGGAAAAAGATCACGCCCTCAATATATCCGCCGCATGCCTCGCTCCATGCAGCACTCTTGCAATCACGAGTGGCTTTGTTTCCGGGTCATACACGATAAGGTAAGTCTTCCTGACCGTGTAAAAACGAACCGCTAAACTTGTGAGGTCGCGACGGAAATGGCCGAGAGTCGGACTCTCCGCAAGCATCGCGCTGGCATTGCGGATGTCTCTCACCAAGCGATCCGCTGCAGCAAGATTGTCGGCAGCGATGTAAGTCCAGATGTCGTTAATGTCCTGAGTCGCTTCATAAGAAAGCCGGCAGGCATTCATGACGTCGCTCTCTGGGACAGCCATTCCTTCCGATGAGCATCGTGGCGTGCCATGGCTTCCTCAGTGCTCACGGTGCGGCCCGCACGGATGTCATCCAGCCCCTTCTGAATGGCTTCATTGAGCCATGCTTTCTGACGCTCACGTTCCTTGAGCCTGGCTTGTTCGCGCAGTTCATCTGCCAAGTCTTGCATGTCGCTGGCCGAGAGGGCGAGCAAAGTGGGATGTTGCTCCAGAAGCATGACGCTACATTATCGCTCCCGCGTTTGAACGTCAATGACGGGTTGGCAGGCGCAGAGAGCATCCCGCAGGGCGCGCAGTGGCTTGAAGAAGCCAAAGTTTAGTCTTTACATCCATGAGTCGTTGCCTAGCCTGACAATGCTCAGGGAGACCTGAGCCGGGGCTTTAGAATCCTGTCCACAAGCGGCTGATGTGTGCCGTAAACACGTCGCTTCACGACCAGTAAAATGGCCGGGAGGCGACGGCGAATGTCCAGAGCCTCACGGCTTAAAGGCCGTCGCGGTTGTCTAGTGGCAGCTTCTAAACTCTCCGGTCACCGGAAGAAGGCAGGAACAACACGGCACGGTAGGCCGGACTGCCTCGACTCGGTGGCGAGTTTTTAAGACCCACCACTGAGACACCGGATGAATTCAAAAATAAATGGGCACCACTCCCACCATTCCCAAACAAGTGTAGGGAAGAATGCTGTCTTTCTTATTCATCCCCGCGATCAGCAGGACATTGATCAGCGGTTTAAGTTGTCGAAATTCTTCCCGGCCAGTTGGACTGATTTTACGCTGAGCAGGCTCCCTGGTCGCATGGGCTTGACGCTTTGTGATCAAGTGAAGCTTCCCAATGGCGCGATGCTCTATCTGCTCGGTGTATTGTTGAAACCGCACCAGATTATCTCTGATAAGCGAAGTGTTGTCGCGGCTGCACGAAGCCGCATTTTGCGGGCGGCGCGGTTTGCCCAGTCTCGTCTTGATGCTGGTGTGATTGGCCTGGGGGCGCTCACAGTCTCGGCAACGAATGGTGGCCGATGGCTCGTGGAACAACCTGGAATCACAGCCAGAATCACGCATGGCGATGCTTTCGCCACAGTGATTGCACTCGAAGGAATTGAGAAGGTATTATTGATGACTGGTTTGAAGAAACCGTTGATCGCCGTGATCGGGGCCTATGGCATTATCGGTTCGGCGGTGTGCCGGTCACTTGCCGCGCAGCACGATTTGCTCATGATCGGGAGAAGTCCGACGAAACTGGAGAAACTGCGTCACGAACTGGGTGATCGTGTGCGGGCGAATGGTGACATTCACTCCATCCGTTTAGCCGATGTTGTTGTTTCCGCGACGAGCAATCCAGGCCCGTTCATTCAATCACAGACGCTGAAGCCACATGCCATCATTTACGACATCGCGCAACCGTCGAGCATTGATCCCAAGCTCTTGAACGAAAGGCCGGACCTCATTTGCATTGATGGCTCGCTGGCGAAGACTCCCGGCGTCAAGGTGAAGTTCGATATGCGCACAGGACGGGATGCGACGTTCGCGTGTCTTGCGGAGACGGTGTTGAAAACACTGGAAGGCATTGATGGGCATCACGTCGGAGAGATTGATCTGGACTATATAGATCAAATCCGCGCCATCGGGCAAAAGCATGGCTTTAAGCATGCTGACTTCACTGAGTTTGGAAATGTGGTTTGTGCGGAGAGGTTTCAAGCCTCGTTCTGTGGGCGGAAGTGATTAGGAAGCTAATCGCTCGCCGACGGCTTGCATCCGCTGCTGCGCTCATCGCAGCACCCAAAAGAACACTGCAGCCACCACGGTTGGCGGCAGCGCGCCAAGAAACAGGCCCAGGGGGCTGATGCCTTGATTGAGGAAAACCTTGGATGTTTGCAAGATGCCGATCCCGGCAGGATTGGGGGCATTGGCAATGACGGTGAGGCCCCCGCCAGTGACAGCTCCGGCTACGAGGGCGTATTGCAACTCAGGCGTGATGTTAGTGACAAGAGTGCCGAGATAGGTCAGCGCGGCATTGTCGGTGAGTGCGGTCAACCCGGTGGCACCGAAGAATAACGTCGCCCCATTCATGCCCGCGATGAGCGGTTGCAGCCACCAGGACTGCAGAGAACCGAGCGTGACGAGTCCGGCAAGGAAAAATCCGACGAGCATCCCTTCACGCAATTTCAGGCTGTCTTGAAACTCCCGGGTGGCCGTCACGATGCCCAGGAAAAGCGTGAACACACCAAAACACACATCCGGGTGATGAGCGAAACCCACGATGGCCCCAAGGAAGCCCAGATGCGTGACCGTGAGCCAGACGGGTATGGCGGGGCTGGGATTCGGCGCATATTGGACGGATTTCAGTTCCTTGCGAAAAATAAACGCCACCAGTGCCGTGGAAACCAGGCAGCTCGCCGCAGCGCGCCAGCCAAAATGCGTCAGCATGAACAGCGTGTCCCAGTTCCACTTCGACGCCACCATGAGCACCGGAGGCGCGGCGAAGTGAGTGAGCGTGCCACCGATGGACACGTTGACAAACAACAGCCCGAGCGTGGCATACGCGAGCTTCAAACCGATCCCGCGATCAAAGTAGCGACGCTTCAACAAAATGGCGAGCAGTGTCATGGCTGCAGGCTCAGTGATGAGCGAACCAAGAAGACTGCCCACCGACAAGGCCGCACAGTAAAACGCCAGGCTCTGCGACATCGGCAGCAGACGTGCGACGAGCGAGATGAGGCTCTCCGCCAGCTTTATCACGGGACGCGTGGCGGCAACGACCATGATGAAGAATACAAACTTCGGCTCGGTGTAGTTCAGGCTTTCAATGTGCTGCACCGCATCATGAACCGAGCCTCTCACGGCGGCGATGCCAACAAAAAGCGCCGCAGCCCAAAGTCCAAACACCACCTCAGTTTCCGCCAGAAAGTGAAGCAGGTTTTCCGCAATGGAACCCTTCGGCTGCTGATGCGCCCAACGGGCGAAGCGTTTGACGGAAAACGTGTGCAGCACGGCCAGCGCGAAGAATGTGCTCGCAACGATTTCAATGGGAGTGACGGTCATCGGGCGTTTCTTTATTTCACGGAAGTCTGGGGCGCAATTTTTTCCGGCGGCCCGTCGCCCTCCAGTCCCAATAATTTCTCCACGCGCCGGATCAGCTTTTCATCGGATGGCTTGAGGTCGAGCACGCGCCGCCAGTATTCCTCGGCTTTGGAGCGCTGGTTGAGCTTCTCGTAAGTCTGGGCGATGTGATCAAAAATTTCCGCGTCCTCGGACTCCACATCTTTGAGCATCGACTCAGCCTTAAGCAATTCCTGGAGTGCATCCTCAAATTTTCCGGTGCGGAAGTGCAGCCATCCGATGCTGTCCAGATAGGCGGCGTTGTCGGGATCAAGTTCGATGGCTTTGCGGATGAGTTCCTCGGCCTTATCGAAATGCTCGCCGCGCTCCAGCCACATGTAGCCGAGGTAATTCATGGTGCCTGCCGCGCGGGCCAGATCATCAACCGGGGTCAGTCCGATGCTTTTTTCAAACTGCTTCGCGGCCCCGTCAAACTGCCCGTCGCGCTCCAGCGCCACCCCGTGCGCGAAGTGGAAGGCGTCATCAAGAATTTCCGGGCACATGGTTTCCGCCAGTGATCCGGCACGGTCGAACAGCTTCGCGGCGTCCGCGTATTGCTTGAGCTGGGTGTGCGCCAGCGCCTGGAAATACATCACCCGTGGTTCGCCGGGAAACAGCTTGCCGGCGCGTTGAGCGAACTGGAGAAATTTCTCGGGCTGCTTGGTCAGCCGCATCAGATTCGAGAGCTGAAGATAAGCCTGCAGGCCGCCACCGCCCGCCTGCAGCGCGGCCTCGAGTTGCGCGACGGCCTTGTCGATGTCGCGCATTTGCAGATAGTGGCTTGCGAGAATTTTGCGGTGCTCCACATCCAGCGGGAAGGCTTTCACAAGTTCTTCGAGCGCCTTCAACGAGTCCTCCGGTCTTTCCATGGCTTCGTAAAGACGGATCAATCGCTTGCGCGCCTCCAGGCTGCCGTTGCGTTTCACCAGGCCTTCACAAACCGACGCGGACAGCGCCTGCTGGTTGCTCAGAAGATAATAATCCGCCACCTGCAGTGTTGCGTCCTCGTTGTTCTGCGCGGTTGCAAACGGCAAAGCCCGCGCCATGAACGCATTGACTTTCTTGAGATGATCGGCGCGGAATTCCGCATCAGCCAGCGGCCAGACATCCTCGGCCACCCGCCCGATTCGCAACCAGAATTCCGCGTCTTTCACATCCTGTTTCGCGGCCTTTTCCATGACCAAAACGGCCTCGGCCCGCCGTCCTTGTGTAAGGTGAAAATCAACGGCTGTTTCATAAGCTCTGGCATCTTTGGGGAACCGCGTGAGCGCCTCGTTCACCAGATCGCTCGCGACCTTGAACGATGCATTATTTTCCCCAGGGTGCGTGCTGCAGAATCGGATGAAGACCGCGTAAAGTTCCGCCGTGGCTGCGGGCAATTTCACAGCGTCACGCAGAAGTCCCAGCGCCTGGTCCACGCTGCCATAGTCTGCGGCGATCCCCACGGTCTTCTCCAGAAGTTCCGGGTTCAAGGGATCGGATTTCAATGCCTCCAGATAATGCCCCAGCGCCTCGCGCATCTGGCCCGCGTCCTCCAGCATCCGGGCACTGAGAAAATGAGCGTGAGCTTCTGCGGATTTTGCGCCATTGGCATTCAGTTGAAAATCCGGAGCCGCAGGCTCCACCGCGGCAACCGCCAAGCTTGCGACGGCGAGCATCACCGCAGAGATACATTTTGCACAAAACTTCACGCGCCAGTTTAAGTCACGATTCTAGTTTTGAAAACAGGAAGCGCAGAATTGCGCGACATCAATCCGCCCCGATGGAATTATCAGCATTGGCCCATAAGTTGCTTGGCCAAAAATCAATATTACCCGACAAGTTCCCCATTTTTCCCATCGCCGACACTTCATGAACTTCCGTGCTAAATATCCGCCGCCTCTGCGATCCACCAGCGCCCAGAGCCAGCCTGTGCTCATCGCGTTGCTCTGCTTGCTCTCGGTTCTGGGGTTGACGCTGGCTCCAGTTTTGACCGGCGCGAGTTCCACCGTGCCAGCGGATGTCCCCCTCTTTGACCCCAACCAATACACCCAGCAGGAACTGGCTGCCAGCACCCTCAACGATGGCATCCCGGATGTGTGGAAACTCCACTACGGGTTGAGCATTACTGATCCCGCCGTAACGAATGCCCACCCAATTCAGCGAAGACCCATAAGTAGTTCATTCTTTGCCCCGTCTTCAGTTGGTTGTGCATACCAACTGAGTATGAATTTGATGTTTTGCAGTATGCGTTGGTCCTCAGCTAGTCCGTTGGCTTTACTAGCTTTAAGTTCGACCTCCTCAGCATCCACAATAGCATGAATCTTCTCTTGGGATTTTTTGGTGAAATCCGGGTCGCTGCGCTCAGCATTGGAAGATTGCAATGCAACACGCTCACCTGCCCTCCCATAGCGATCCGCCAGTGACATCATCTTTGGCAGCAAAGTCGCAAAGCTCCAGACACGAAAAAGGTTGTTGTTGAAGTCTTGAAATACGGCCAGAATAACATCGTTTTTGATTGAGCCGAGCAGCGCGAAACTATCTCGGATATTCCAACGAATAGCGGCTTCGAGCTTTATGTCATGATCCATCCCGAACCCTGCATCAACGCCCGTTTGTGTCAATCGGCCTGATTTTGCAACTTCCATGCTTCGCATCTCTTTTTTTCGCCGTCTGACACCTGCTGAGCGGCGAAGCGAAAACGGCTGCATCTAGGCCCACAGCATGTTCCCGACCTGTCGCTGCTCTTCATGTCGTTTTGAGCCGCTTCAAAAAATCTGCCGGACTAAGAATGAGGATGCCTCGGAACTCGCGCAACGGCAGCAGGTGCTTCTTGTCACCGGTCACGATGCAGTCTGCACCCGCTGCCAGCGCGCACTCGAGAACCATTTCATCGTCGCGATCCGGCGTGGCACCGGCAGCACTTTCGACAGGGAAGACCAGGTCGGCAGACTCCGTCAAGGCTTCGGGCCATGGCACGAACGGATGGGCGGGGTATTCCAGTCGAAGTTCCTCGATTGTTTCATGATACTCGGCGAGCAAGGCGGGGCTGGTGGTGGCAGAGCAGCGACCCTGAGCCCATGCGGTCAAGCAGTCGAAGGGTGCGCCGCGCCAGAAAGTTGCACTGGCGACGACGTTCGTGTCAAAGACGGCTTTCACGCTTTTCGGCGGCTTCTCACGCGCTGCACCGCGCGGGTCACGGCGGCATCCTCCGCAGCATGCATCATCGGAAGCTCACGCCCGGAGAGCAGAAGCGACCGCACACGAGCTGGCGTCATAGCGCGGTGTTTCCGCAGCACGATGAGGCCGTTGGCATAACCAACATCCAGCTTGTCACCCGTCTTGATACGCGCTTGCTCACGTATGGCTTCGGGGATGACCATCTGCCCTTTGACTGATACATTGGCGATCATGTGGTAAGTCTGGCATTACCACAGAAAGAGTCAAGCATCCGCAGTCACGGCATCCTGCCGTCAAAGGTGTCGAGGCCAGCCTGGCCTCGCAGAGACGATGGCTGGCAGCCCGCGACACTGCATGATGACGGCAAGATGCCGTCACTACCCAATCCTTGCCCGCAGCACATCGCCCACCATCTTCGGGTTGACCTTGCCGCCGTTGGATTTCATGGCCTGGCGGGTCATTCAGTTGAGCACTTCAGTCGAGCGGATTGAACCAGCGCACGCCTTTGAACCGCGCGAAGTCGTTGTCTGTGGTGGCGATGCGCGCGCGATGCTCCAGCGACAGCGCGGCGAGGTGTGCGTCCGTGGTGAGGTTTGCCCCGTTGCCCAGGACAGTGATGAATCCGAGGAACAAGTCCGCGTGATTCTCCGTGGGATGAACCACCGTCACCTGCGGGCAGGCTAGCCAGTCGCGCACGTCTTTCGCTGCGTCGGCCACCCTGATGGGGCGGACTACGGCGCGCGGATTCGTCATAATACGGACATAGCCGAGAATGACCACCCACGGCAGCGCGACGGGCTCCGGCTCGCTCAACGTGATTTCCCACCAAGCCCGGGCCCTCCGGTGCGTGTCCGCTCCGGTGTTGTAGGCATGAATCAGCACATTCACATCGGGAAGGATCATCGGCGCGCCACTTTTGTAAATTCTTGGGCCTCCAGATCGTCAGCAAACTGTCCGAGTTTCGAGGGATCCACGCCCGGTTGGAAACCGCCGCAGGCGTGGGCCTTTACCTTGAAGCGCGGTATCACCTGCGGCGCGGCGGCCTTGGCCAGCCCATGTCGCAAAGTTTCATTCACCGCCTTCTTCAGTGTCAGTTTCCGGCGTTTCATCACGGCCTGAAGTCGCGATGCCACATCAGGATCGATGGTCAAAGTGGTGCGCATCACAACATCATATTGCTTTTAAAATTTGATGTCAAGACATCAAACCCGCACCTTATTCAGCCCAGCTTCCCACGCAGCACATCGCCCGCCATCTTCGGATTCGCCTTGCCTCCGCTGGACTTCATGACCTGGCCGGTCATCCAGTTGAGGACCTTGTCGTTGCCAGCCTTGAACTCGGCGACTTTGGCGGGGTTGGTGGCGATGACTTCGTCGCAAAGCTTTTCGATGGCACCGGTGTCGCTGACCTGTTCGAAGCCATTGGCCTTGATGATTGCGGCAGGCGCGTGGCCGGTGGCGAACATCTCCTCGAAGACTTCCTTCGCCTGGTTGTTGCTGATCTTGCCAGCTTCCACGGCGGTGACGAGTTCGCTCAGCATCTGCGGATTGACCTTCGACTCGGCGAGCGTGGCGTTGTTGGTGTTCAGATGGCCGAGGAGTTCGTTAATGACCCAGTTGGCGATTTTCTTCGCGGGCACTTTGGTATCGGCGGCGACGGCCTGCTCAAACCAGTCCGCCAGTGACTTCTCGCTCGCGAGCACATTGGCGTCGTAAGCACTCACGGCATAGTCCTGCATGAAGCGCGCGCATTTCTCATGCGGCAGCTCAGGCACATGCTGCTTCACGCGGTCGATGATTGGGCCGGTGCGGATGGGTAGCAAATCGGGATCGGGGAAGTAGCGGTAGTCGTGCGCGTCTTCCTTCGTGCGCATGAGTTGCGTTTCGCCGCGATCGTCATCCCAGCGGCGGGTGCTCTGCACGAGCTTCTCGCCTTTCTCCAGGCATTCAGTTTGACGTGCGACTTCATGATGAATCGCACGGCGCACGGCGGAGACGCTGTTGATATTCTTCAGCTCGATCTTCGCGCCGAGTTCCTGCTGGCCCTCGGGACGCACGCTGATATTAACGTCGCACCGCATCTGGCCCTTCTCCATGTCGGCTTCGCTCACGCCGCCGTAGATGAGAATCTGGCGCAAGCTGTTGAGATAGGCGAAAGCCTCCTCGGCGGTCTCGATGTCGGGATCGCTCACGATTTCCATGAGCGGCGTGCCCGCGCGGTTGAAGTCGAGCAGCGTTCCCGCGCCAGTGTGCGTGCTCTTGCCCACGTCCTCTTCGAGATGGATGCGCGTGAGCTTCACCAGCTTGCCGGGATTTTTTATTGTCTTCTGCGCGTCCTTTGGATACGACAGTTCATAGAGCGGCACGCCGCCGCCGATGCAGAGCGGCTGATCGAACTGAGTAAGCTGGTAGTTCTTCGGCATGTCGGGATAGAAATAATTTTTCCGATCCCATTTGCTGATCTCCGGCGTGCGGCAGCCGAGCATCATTCCGGCGAGAATGGTTTTCTCAATGGCCGCGAGGTTCAGCACCGGCAGCGCGCCGGGCAGGCCGAGGCAGGTCGGGCAGGTGCGGGTGTTTGGTTCCGCGCCGTATTCAACCGCACATGGGCAGAACATTTTGCTGCGGGTGTTGAGCTGCGCGTGGACTTCGAGGCCGATGGTGACGAGATACTTGGGCATGGTGGCGAAAGGTGTCTTTGAGTGCCAGCAAGCAGCGCGAGGTCAAGCGGGACTTTTCCCAATGGACGCGGCAAGGTGAGTCGTGCAACTCGCAGGATTTGCAAAGGTTCGCGGCACGACTTAGGGTAGCCTTCATGAAAATGAACCGTGCGCCTTTTATCCTCGTCTTGATTGCTGCGGTTGCGCCCGGTCTGTCCTGTCAGAAGAAGCCGGAAGTGCAAACCGTAGATTTCGCCCGGCACATCAAACCGTTGCTGCAAAGTCGCTGCATCAGTTGCCACAATTCCGGCGCCCTGTTCGGTGATCTGAACATGGAGAATCGCGCTCTGGCTTTCAAAGAACGCGCGAAAGGTCCGATCATTACTCCCGGCAAGCCGGAGGCCAGCCAGCTCTACATCGTGCTCACTTTGCCGGAACCGGAAAAGAAAGCGATGCCGCCCACCGGACATCGCATTCCTCAGGCGGATGTTGACCTGATGAAACGGTGGATTGAGCAGGGCGCAAAGTGGCCTGATGGTGCCGTAGGTGAGGTCAAGCCCGCTCCTGCCAAGCAGCCCGGTGATGCGTGATGGTTTCGCAGATTTCTGATTTCACTCAGGCGCGCCCAGCTTGCCGACCATGCGGCAAACATAAGGCAGCAACTGCTTCTTCCGGCTCACCACGCCTTTCAGTTCAAAGACGCCACGCTTGAGCTGCGGATACTCAATGCCCTCCGCAATGCGAGGGTTCCCGGCGACGATGAACAAGCTGTCGTGTCGCGTGATGTCCGTGACGAGCAGGCCGGCGAAATGCAACCTGCGCTCATTGGCGATCTTTTCCAAGGCGCTGTGAAGAGCGCTTTCCTGCTTCCAAAACTCAGACAAGCCGAGTTCCTCGATCTGCGAGAGACTGAAGCGCCAACCGTTTTCGTCGAATTCCTTGCGGTCGCTTTCCAGCGCCTCTGAGGCGGGCTTGTCTTTCAACATGCTACCGGCGGTGAAGAAGCCGGCGGTGAACTTAGCGACATCAATGCCGGCGATGCCCGCCAGCCAGGGAAGGATGTCGCGGTCGGTGTTCGTCGTGGTGGGCGAGGTGAGATTGAGCGTGTCGGAAATCATCCCGGCGCAGAGGCAGAGCGCGGTGGCCTTGTCCGGCTGCAAGCCGCGCATGCGATACATCATGGCAACAATGGTGCTGGTGCTGCCGACGGGTTCGTTGATGAAACGCACGGGTTCCTTGGTGCGGAGATTGCCGCTGAGGCGGTGATGATCAATGACCTCGATGATGTCCGCCTCATCCGCGCCCGTTACTGCCTGGGAAAATTCATTATGATCCACCAGCACCAGCCTGGCCCGGTGTGGATCGACGAGGTCGGACTTGGAGAACACGCCGAGCAGCGCGCCGCTTTCTTCGTCCAGCACCGGGAAAATTGGCTGATGAGAATCATGCACGGCGGCAATGATTTCTTTCAGCGGCGTCTTGGCTCCGAAGCGCAGGAAATCATCATGCAAGGCATCCGCGATGGGCCGCGAGAAACGCACCAACTGCGCGGCGCTGGCGGTGTCGTAGCGCGTCTGAATGACCGGCACGTTATGCAATTGTGCGAGAGCGGCGATGTCCGCATCCACGGCAAATCCGCCGGTGATGACCAGGCAGCGTGCATGGTTCTGGATGGCCATGCGCTGCACATCGGGGCGGTCGCCTGCGAGGAAAACGACTGAGGACTTTGGGAAGCGTCCCAGACGCGACTGTGTTGTCTCCAGACTGGATGCGGCGACCATGAGAATGAGATTCCCGACCGCATCGCCCGGTGAAAGCCCGATCTGAAAAGTGCCGTTGAGAGCGGCCAGCATGTTGGCTTCACTCGTGCGCACATGCCGGTTGGCATCGGCGTCACCCGCAGTTGCTGGCATGAAAAGCTGCGCGAGCTCCAGCAAGGTGGGCATGCCGACCATGCGGCCCGTATCATCCACCACCGGGATACTGCGAAAGCCGTGCTCGATCATTTTGCGATACACGGACAAAAATGTTTCTCCACTCTGTGCCACAATGACATTGCGATGACAAACAGTGGCTGCCGTGGGTCGCACATCCATGAGGAGCCTCGGCGGTGTCACACCCGCCTGGTTCAAAGCCCATGCTGTGCGCACGCTCAGCTCACCACAGCGCGCCGGGACGGCATTGTCGCCGCGCGAATCCCGCAAGAATGCTGCGTAGCCGATCGCCGAACAAATCGCGTCCGTGTCCGGATTGCGGTGGCCGATGATGTGAATAGTGTCTTGGGGAGAAGCTGACATGTTGAGTGGAGGCAGGATCAAGAATTGCGATAGACTTCACGGCGGTGTCCTATCTGAGTGACGATGATTTGTAAAATACGATCGTGAATCTCATAAATTACGCGATAGTCACCGACGCGAATTCGCCAACCATCCCGGCCCATATGTTTTTCTGCACTGAGCGCGGAAGGACGATGGTGTAGCTCATCGAGTGTGCGCAGCCTTGGATTCAAGGTGTTGCGCAAGCGTGACAGAATGTCCGCAGTTTACCTCGGCAATGGCACGCCGTCTGGCCTTGTCGTAAACACGGATATCGGCGAGATCTTCGGCAGCCTCCTTGACGCGCGCGTATGACTTCAAGTCTAGCAAAACAGCCACGCGTTTGCCGACAGCATTGGTGACAAATTCCGTGCGGACACTCATGGTTGAAAATGGCACAGAAATTCGTTGTGACAAGCCGAACCCGGAGGTGCTCCCGGTCACACCACTCCCAACTCCCTTATCTTCGCATCCACTTTGTCCCGATTCTCCAGCAGCGCGGCGATCGGATCCCATTGACCAGTGGTCAGGGCTTCGCGAGCGCTGTGCAGCACGCTGACGGGCATTTCTTCGTCCTCGAAGAAGACTTTTTCCTCGGTGAGGTCCACGGTGACTTCGAGCTTCGGATTGCGCGCGATTTCATTCGCGAGCACCTGGATGTCTTGGGCACTGGCGGTAACACAGGGGATGCCGAGCGTGGTGCAATTGCCGAAGAAAATTTCCGCGAAGCTCTCCGCGATCACCGCGCGAAAGCCAAAGCGATAGAGCGCCTGCGGGGCGTGTTCGCGGGAGCTGCCACAACCGAAGTTCGCGCCGCTGAGCAGGATGCTCGCGCCTTTAAAACGATCATCGTTCAGCGGGTGCGCCTTGTCGGTGCCGTCGGCATTTTTACGCACGTCGTAGAATGCGAATTCGCCGAGACCGTCGAACGTGACGCACTTCATGAAGCGCGCGGGGATTATGCGGTCGGTATCAATATCCTGGCCGGGAACGTGGACAGCGGTGCCGGCGACCTGGGTGACTTTTGCGAGGGGCATGAGTAAGAAATTGTATGGTGGAAAGTTGGAGTGATAACTTATGCAGACATCCCAAATACTTCGCGCGCGTCGGCGATGCTGCCAGTAACGGCGGCGGCAGCGACCATCACTGGCGACATCAAGATCGTGCGACCCGTGGGGCTGCCTTGACGGCCTTTGAAATTGCGGTTCGATGACGAGGCGCAAAGCTGATCGCCGATTAGCTTGTCGGGATTCATCGCGAGACACATGGAGCAACCCGCGCCGCGCCACTCGAACCCGGCGTCGGTGAAGACTTTGTCGAGTCCTTCTTTGCGGGCCAGCACATCAACGATTTGCGAACCAGGCACCGCGATGGCTTTCACGTCCTTGGAGACGTGCTTGCCTTTGATGAACTTCGCCACTTCGCGGAAGTCGGAGAGACGTCCGTTCGTGCAACTGCCGATGAAGGCCACATCGATCTTGCTGCCCTTGATGGGCTGGCCTGCGGGCAGTTTCATATATTCCAGCGCCTCGCGGATGGATTCGCGCTGGGAATCGTTCGCGGCACTGTCCACCGTGGGCACGTTCTCGGTGACGGCGATGGCTTGATCCGGGCTGATACCCCAGGTCACGGTTGGCGGCACGTCTTCGGCCTTGATGTTCACGACATCGTCATAGACGGCGTCTTTGTCGGAAGCCGTGGCGCGCCACGCGGCGGCCGTTTTGTCCCATGCTTCGTCCTTCGGTGAATACGGACGGCCCTTGAGATATTCGAAAGTCTTCTCGTCTGGATTCACGTAACCGCAGCGCGCCCCGCCTTCGATGCTCATGTTGCACACGGTCATGCGCTCCTCCATGGAGAAGTTGTCGAGCACACTGCCGCCGTATTCATAAGCATAGCCCTTGCCACCGCCAGCGCCGAGCAGCCGGATGATGTGCAAGATCACGTCCTTCGCGTAAACGCCCGGGCGCAGCTTGCCGTCCACATTGATGCGGCGCACTTTCATGGAACCGAGTGCCATGGTCTGGGTTGCGAGCACATCGCGCACCTGCGTGGTGCCGATGCCAAACGCGATCGCGCCGAAGGCACCGTGCGTGGCAGTGTGCGAATCGCCGCAAGCGATGGTCGTCCCCGGTTGCGTGATGCCTTGCTCCGGCCCGACGACATGAACAATGCCCTGCTTACCGCTGCTGAGATTGAAATACGTGATGCCGAATTCTTTCGCGTTGCGATTGAGTTCCTGAATCATCTCTTCCGCGAGTGGATCGGAAAAGGGTGATACCTGGCTGTCGGTCGGCACGATGTGATCCACCGTCGCGAAGGTGCGCTGCGGATACGCCACCTTCAGCCCCAAGTCGCGCATCATGCCGAAGGCCTGCGGGCTGGTGACTTCGTGAATCAAATGCGTATCGATCAGGAGTTGCGTCTGCCCGTTGGCGAGCGTGGCGACGGAATGCGATTCCCAGACTTTGGCGAAGAGAGTTTTGCCCATGATGAATAAATTGATGCGATTCGGTTGGTTAGACTAGCACGACCAAGGCGGAGGGCAAATGATGGGTGGGACAGAAACCGATATTTTCGTATCACCCACGTCTGCATATTTGGTCGCGGTAAAGTCAATTGTGCATGTCGCATCGGAATTGCGATTCCTTCTTTCGGTATTACGGTTTCGACTATGAGCCCACGCGTGTCTTGTCCCTTGGGAGACAGTTGATTCCCGTTATCGCAACCCTATGAATCTTTCCCATCCCCGCATCGAAATCACCATCGGCACGCAGACACTGGCGTTGTGGGACGGTCATCGTCAGGTGAAGCAGTGGCCGTGTAGCACGTCGAAGTTCGGCCTCGGTTTTCGCGAAGGATCAAATCGGACTCCGCTGGGCGCGTTCCGGGTGGCGGAGAAATTTGGCGACGGCATGAGCCAGCGGACGATTTACAAAGCGCGGGTGCCGATCGGCGAATGGAATTCTGATCACGTGACTGACGAAGACCTCATCGTCTCGCGCATTCTCTGGCTCGATGGCTGCGAGCCGCGAAATGAGAATACGAAATCGCGCTACATCTACATTCACGGCACCAATGAAGAACACCGAGTTGGGCAGACGGGCAGCCACGGTTGTGTGCGAATGCGCAATGCGGACGTCGCGGAGTTGTTCGACTTGGTGGGCTGCGGCGCGCCCGTCTGGATCGCCGAATAACAGATTGTTAAGCTTCCTTAAATCTTTGTTGGCAAGCTCCTTGCTCAGTGGTATGAGAATATGCGCGCACCGCATCGCAACAACCGGCGTGATGCCCGCAGTCAAAATAAATCTAACCCATATTATTCAATACCCATGAAGTCCATTCTTTGCCTTACCCTTGCCGTCGCTGCCCTGACCCTCTCATCCTGTGCCTCCA
Source organism: Verrucomicrobiota bacterium (assembly GCA_043758025.1). GTDB lineage: Bacteria > Verrucomicrobiota > Verrucomicrobiia > Verrucomicrobiales > Verrucomicrobiaceae > VFKE01. The sequence goes on along the minus strand of JAYVOH010000149.1, from coordinate 10,712 downwards.
AAAAGGTGCAGAACACACCTCCTCCAATTGACATGGGTCATCACAGCGGCAAATAATCAGTCTGCGGAACGATTCAGGCGCGTCGTGGTAACACGGCGCGTCTTTTTTTATTGAACAAAGATGCTTTTTCGTAGTTCAATAAGCCGGTCATCTAAAAATACTCACCAATTTATAATATGAAACAAATCCTTGCCCTCACCTTTGCCGCCACCGCCCTACTTCTTTCATCATGCGCTCACACGCAGTCCTGCTGCGCGGAAAAAAAAGGCGACGCCTGCTGTGCCACCGATAAGAAAGCCAAGGCCGACGAATGCAAATCTTGCGATGCAGGCGCGAAGCCCGGCACCACCGCAGCCAAGAAGGAAGCGCATCAGCATTGATGCCGCGTTAATTCCTTGCCGTAATTTCAAATCGCCGCTGCCAACTGGTAGCGGCGATTTTTTGGCTTGATTTGATCAACCGGGAATTTTCACTTTGCCCAGCGGCACGCTCACGTCAGCATGATCTGGAACAAGGAAGCGCCACGGATGCTTCACCGCCTTGCTGATCCCGACGCGGATGTCCGGCGCAACTGCATGAGTTTTATCGCCCGCGGGCCATCGCAAACCTACGCCCGCAGGCTTGCCGTGACCGGCGAGGGGCGTGCCGTGATCCGCCCCGGTTATGCCCAGCGCCATGGCCAGTTTTCCGGGACCAGAGCAGAGATCTCTCAGCATCTCCCTGCTGCGACGCGCTTTCATCTGCTTGATGCCGAGCGTGGGTTCCAGTGCGCGGATGAGGATGAGGCCGTCGCGCGACCCTCCTTTCACGAGCAGGTTAAAGAGCCAATACATGCCGTAGTTAAAATACACGTAGGCCGCGCCCGGCGGCTTGCTTTCCACAAATTCGCGCGCGCTTGGTCGCGATGCCGTGTGGCAAGCTTCATCGCCTTCCGCCGCGTAGGCCTCCGTCTCCACGATGATGCCGCCGCAGCCGTGCCAGAGCAGTTCCACGCCGATGAGTTCGCGCGCGACCGTGATGACATCGCGCTGGAAAAAATCCGCGCCCAGCATGGCAGTCACATCAAGGTTTCGCTTCAGGCTTAGGCTCGTCTTTGCCAAGGCCCACCCACTTGAGCGGCTTCTTCATGGTGTCACCGAACTTCTTCATCATGCCGGGCTTTTTTTGCTCGACGATGACGGCACCGCCCTGGCTCGGCGGCGCGGCGACCGCTTTGGTCATGGGTTTCCACGCGCCCGTTTGCGCGTTGAACTCCATATGTGTGGGCTGCGCGGTGGCTGATTGATTTTTGGAACTCTCACATGCGGTGAGCAGGGCAACGGCGCAGGCAAGACAAGCGGCGGAATGAGTCGTTTTCATCATGCGGACGATCCTAGCGAGACTTAAGCGAAGCACAAGCCATCATCGCGCAGAAGGCGCGGTCAGCTCGCGAATGGCGGAGCCAATTTCCGTGCCCGCATCATGGACGATCTCGTTGTGATGGCTGCCGGAGACTTCTTTGAACAGCACGGGTTGCGGAAATTTCAGCGCCAGCTCCCGGCCCATGTTCACGGGAATGATTTCGTCTTCCGAGCCGTGAAAAATGCGCACGCGAGCACCCCGGCCGACGATTGATTGAAGACGCGCGATGTTGTCGAAGCCATGACGGTTCAGATAACACAAGGGCCAGCCGATGGTGCGCCGGGCCATGTCCGTCATTGTGGTGAACGGCGCGCACAAAACGGCGCGATTGATATGAAACCGGTCCGCCGTGATGAGCGCAGCCGCGCAGCCGAGTGAGTGCCCGAAGACCCCGCCACGCGCGCTCAACTCCGCATCGGTCCAGTGCCATTCGTCCTTCAACTTCGAGGCCAGCGAGACTACGCATTCTTCGATATGTGCCGGGTTCGGGCTGCCTTCGCACAAGCCGTAGCTTGGGTAGTCCACAAATAAATATCCGGCCCGCGCATCCCATCTCGAAGTCTCGTCAATGTAGTCCAGTGCGATTGCGCCATTGCCGCCGAACACGAACCACAGAATCGCCGGAGGCTGCGCGACCGCGTTCTGAGGCGGAAGATAAAATGCCACCTGCCGTCCCTGCGAGGTTTTGAATTCAATTTGCCGCCCACCGCGCTGCTGAAAATTCATCAGCGCCGCCTTGTCGTAGGGACGCGGAAAGTAAATCAGGCGAGACTGGCAGGAGGCAAGAAAGATCACGGCAGCGAGTGCCGACCAGAGAAAACAGCGGCCAGCGATGCGGAGGAATTTCATGTGAGATAGTGTAGCAAAGACGCAATTATAAGGAAGCATCCTTTGTGCATTCGCAGCAGCTTTGACGCGGCGGGCGTAATGTCTTATAGCTAAACTGCGTGATTCTTCGGCCTCTTTTTTGGCTTTTTCTCCTGGCGGCTTTGCTGCCCGGTTCGGTTCTTTGCGGTATGGAGACGACTCTCGATGAACTTCTGGCAGTGCAGGACCAGGTGCAATCGGTGCTCCAGCGGGCGGAGAGCGCAGTGGTGACCATCGAATGTGGGGGCGCGACAGCCAGCGGGGTGATCGTGAGTCCGGCGGGGCTGGTGCTGACAGCGGGGCATGTGACGGGATTTCCGAACAAGAGGATAAAAATTACACTGCACAACGGAAAGACTGTGGAGGCAAAATCACTGGGGCTGGATAACTCGACGGACGCGGCCATGGTGCAGCTTCCCGCGCCGGCGAAAGCATGGCCCTATGCGCCGGTCAACCGGGAGACGCGGCGGATGAAAATCGGCGACTGGTGTTTCGCGCTCGGTCATCCGGGCGGACTGGATGCGGCGCGCGGGCCGGTCTTGCGGGTGGGCAAGCTGGTGAAGACTTCCTCCAACATGCTGCAGAGCGACTGCGTGCTGATGGGCGGTGATTCAGGTGGCGGGCTGTTCAATCTCTCGGGCGAACTCATCGGCATCAACAGCCAGATCTGGCGCGGTCGGGATCAGAATTTACATGTGGGCATGGCACCGTTCCTCCGCTCTTGGGAGGCGATGAAGAAGGGCGAGACCGTGAACATTTGGGATCAGGGCAATGGCGCGTGGATTGGGCTGAGCACGCAGGGCGCGGATGACGGATTGCTGGTGAAGGAGGTCGCGCTGGAGTCGCCCGCGATGAAGGCAGGGCTGAAATCCGGCGATGTGATCTTGCAGCTTGATAATCAAAAACTGGGCACGCCCTCGGAGTTCTCCGAGGCCATTCGCAGCCGCACCGTGGGCGAGGTGGTGACGCTGGCGATCAAGATGGCCACTGGCAGTCGCACGATGGAAGTGAAGCTGGGGAAGCGGCCTGCCGAATGACATGAGAACGCGCATTTTAATTTCCGCATTTTTTTTGGTCGCCGGGTTTTCCTCGCGCGCGGAGAACGTGCTGCCGGACGATCAGCGCACAAACGGGGCGGAGACGCTGAAAGCGGCGGCATTGGCACGGAGCAGCGTTTCAGCATGCACCGTGGTGATTGGCGAGAAACGGGACAACGGCCCGCAGCTAGGCGTCGCGATTTCCGAAGACGGATATGTTTTGACCAAGGTGGATGAACCGGGCGAGATCAAGACCTGGCGCGTGTGGTTTTCCGACGCTTCGCAGTCGGAGGCGCGGGTGGTGAAACGCGATGAGAAACTGGGCGTGGCCTTGCTCAAAGTGGAGCGCAAGGGTCTGGCGGCGGTGTCTTGGGGCGATTCGAATATGCTGGGCATGGGGCAATGGCTGGGCTGCCCGGCGAATCACGCGAATGATTTGCGCATCGGCGTGCTTGGCGCAAAGAGGCGGGCCATTCCCGATTCCGGCGCGGTGATGGGTGTGCGGTTTGGGCCTTCTGAAAAAGGCGATGAGGGTGTCATCATCGAGGAAGTGGCGCCGGACGGACCCGCAAAAAAAGCCGGGCTGTGCGCGGATGATTTGCTGACGGAGTTCAGCGGCAAGCCGGTGAACTCGCCCGCCGATGTGAGGCGCAGCATCACCAAGTGCCATGTGGGCGACATTGTTAAGTTGCGCTATAAACGCGATGGCAAGCCGGGCGAGTGCGAGGTGCGGCTGGCGAGCAAGAAACAGGTGATGCTGAACTGGGGCGGGGGGGATTTCGGAAACCACGGCACCTCATTGCGCACGGATAATTTTGCGGAAGTTCTCCAGCACGACATGCCTTTGGGCCCCGAGGACATGGGCGGCGCGCTCTTTGACCTTAAGGGTCATGCCATCGGCCTGAATATCGCCCGCGTGGATCGCGTGACGAACTATGCGCTGCCGGTCGAGGTTTTTCTTCCTGCGGTCAAAAAGTGGATGGAAGAGGACCGGGGTAAAAGTCCAAAATCTTGAGTCTCGGATAAAAAGTTGACTTGGCACTAAGACTGGTGACTCTCCACAAGTCATGCGCTACTCCCCGCCGCCCACGGAATTTTTTGTCAGCAACCGCAGCCACCTCGTCAAACAGCTCAAACCGCGCTCGGTCGTCATCGTTCACGCCAACGACATTTATCCGACCAATGCGGACGGTGTGATGCCCTTCGTGCAGAACAGCGACATCTACTATCTCACCGCCGTTGATCAGGAGGAGACCGTGCTGATCCTTTACCCCGACGCCCCAGACCCGAAGCTGCGCGAGATTCTCTTCATCAGGGAGACGACGGAGTTGGTTTCCATCTGGGAGGGTGAGAAACTGACCAAACGGCAGGCCGCCGACCGCAGCGGCATTCCCTTGCATTCTGTCCACTGGCTTAGCGAATTCGACCGCATCTTTCGCACGGTGATGTTCCAGTCCCGCCGGGCTTACCTGAACACCAACGAGCACGCCCGCGCCACCGCCGAGGTGGAGTCCCGCGACTTCCGCTTCGTCCGCCGCTGCCAGGAGGAATTTCCGCTGCATCGCCTGGAAAGGCTGGCGCCGATCATGCATGACTTGCGCGTCGTCAAATCCAAGATCGAGGTGGATCTCATCAAGGAGGCCATCCGCATCACTAACGACGGCTTCCGCCGCGTGGCGCGTTTTGTGAAGCCCGGCGTGATGGAATACGAGATCGAGGCCGAGATGATTCACGAGTTCATTCGCGAGGGTTCACAAGGTTTCGCCTTCCCGCCGATCATCGCCAGCGGCAAGAATGCCTGCGCGCTCCACTACGTCACCAATCACATGATCTGTCAGGATGGCGATATGGTGCTGCTCGACTTCGGCGCGCGTCAGACGAACTACAACGCCGATCTCACCCGCACCATCCCCATCAACGGCCGCTTCACCAAGCGCCAGCGCGCCGTCTATGAAGCCGTGCTCTACGTCACCCGGGCTGCCACTGCCCTGCTCAAACCGGGTGTCATCATCAAGGAGTATCAGGATGAAGTCTGCAAAATCATGGAGGAGCAGTTGATCAGGCTCAAACTGATCAAAGCCTCCGATGTGAAGAAGCAGGATCCGGAAAAGCCCCTGTTCAAAAAATACTTCATGCACGGCACCAGCCATCATCTGGGGCTTGATGTGCATGACGTGGGCGACCTCTGGCGCCCCATCGAACCCGGCATGGTCTTCACCGTCGAACCCGGCATCTACATTCGTGAAGAAAAACTCGGCATCCGCCTAGAGAACGATGTGCTCATCACCAAGAAAGGTGCGGTTGATCTCATGAAAGACGTGCCGATTGAGGCAGAGGAGATCGAGGAACTCATGGCTGGCAAGTGAGTTTGATCGTGGTTTGAAGATGGTTGACGCGCCTCCTCATTATTATACCATTCAGGTATATGGTGGCGACCACGATTAAACTTGATTCCAAGCTGCACTCCGCAATCCGACGGATGAAACCGCGAGATCAGACGCTGACCGGCTTCGTGCGCGATCTGGTTGCACAGGAAGAAAAGCACCGTGAGTTGGAGGCCGCTGCCGAAGCGTATGCAGCGTTGCTGGACGACAACAAGGACGAAGCGGCATGGCTCGTCGAATGGGAAAGCGCGCCGCTCACAACACCGCCCAAAAATTCCAAACGATGAAACGCGGGACTGTCGTGTGGGTGAACTTGAGCGATGCGCATCCTCCCGAGATGGGCAAGGTCCGCCCAGCGGTGGTGCTCTCCAACAGCACGTTGAACGCCCGCCTGAACACGGTGGTGGTGGTTCCGCTCTCGACACAGCCCGGTGAAATCTTGCCTTTGCGCGTAAAAGTTTCCGCAGGTGGCAAGAAACCCGGCTTCGCGGTCGTCCCCGCCATCAGGCAGACCGCGAAGACCCGGCTGCTGGATGTGCTGGCAACATTGTCCGCAGCCGATCTCCAAAAGCTGGAGCGTGCCGTTGCGGAGTATCTTTCAGACTGACGCCGGAGACATGGCGGGCCGATTCGCGCAAAGCGATTCCCTGATGGTAGTATGGCTCGTCAGTTGACCACAGGTTGCGCCCGCGAGAATCGTATCCATCTTGACCACCCATGCCCGAAGCCCAGCACACCAACGCCCTAATTCACGAGAAGTCGCCCTACCTGCTGCAACATGCACACAATCCGGTGGACTGGATGCCATGGGGCGAGGCGGCGTTTAAGAAGGCGCGCGATGAGAACAAGCCCATCTTTCTCTCGGTGGGCTACTCCACATGTCACTGGTGTCATGTGATGGAGCGCGAGTCTTTCGAGAACGAGGATTTGGCCAAGGTGCTGAACAAGCACTTTGTCAGCATCAAGGTGGATCGCGAAGAACGGCCCGATGTTGATCTCACTTACATGACCTATGTGCAGGCCTCGACCGGGCATGGCGGCTGGCCCATGAATGTCTTTCTCACGCCGGAGCTTCAGCCATTTTTTGGCGGAACTTATTTTCCACCGGCAGATAAGGGAGGTCGCATGGGTTTCAAATCATTGCTGCTGGAGATCGTCAAGGCATGGGAGAGTGATGCGGGCAGCATTCGCGAACGCAGCGCGGAGGGAATGCGGCGCTTGCAGGCCCATGTCAATGATGAGCAACAGCACCTGGATGCGGAGATTCATGTGGTAATGAAAAAAGCTTACGACGACAGCTCGAGCGCGTTTGATTTCCATGAGGCCGGCTTCGGTGGCGCACCCAAATTTCCGCGCCCGGTCACACTCGCCATGCTGTGGCGTTTGAAAAAATATCTCGCGGGCAAAGAGGCGCATGACACGGAATGGTGCGGCGAGATGGCGACCAAGACGCTGACCGCGATGGCTCACGGAGGAATGAGAGATCACCTCGGCGGCGGATTTCATCGCTATTCAGTGGACGCTTACTGGCACATCCCGCATTACGAAAAAATGCTTTACGATCAGGCACAGCTCATCGTGGCCTATGTCGAGGGTTATCAGAACACTGGCATTGAGTTCTATGCGCAAATTGCCCGCGAGACCATCGCATATTGCCAGCGCGACCTGCGTCACGCCGGGGGTGCGTTTTTCTCCGCCGAAGATGCCGACAGTTTCGCGGATGCAAAGGCCGCGAAGAAAACTGAGGGCGCGTTCTATGTCTGGACCGCGCAGGAAATCGATAACTTGCTCGGCAAGAACGAAGGCAGCATCTTCCGCTATGCCACCGGCGCGCGACGCGATGGAAACGCGCGGCCAGAGAGCGATCCGCACGGTGAGCTGAATGGCCTGAACACGTTATTCAGGGCGTTCTCGCCGAAGAAGACGGCGGAGTATTTCAAGATTGATGAGAGCAAGGTCGAGGACATCCTGACGCGCGGTCGTAAGGCATTATTTGAAGCGCGATCAAAACGTCCACGCCCGCATTTGGATGACAAAATTATCACCGCCTGGAACGGCTTGATGATCTCCGCGCTCGCCAAAGCGGCCAATGCGCTCGGTGACGGAAATTATCTGAAGATGGCCGGCGAATGCGCGCTGTTCATCTATGAAAAATTATCCAACGACGGCAGGCAACTGCACCGCAACTGGCGTGATGGAGCAGCTGGCGCACCCGCATTTGCGCCGGATTACGCCATGCTTATTCAGGGTTTGCTGGACTTGTATGAAGCCGGGTTTGATATTCGCTGGCTGCGCTGGGCGATGGATTTGCAAAAGGAGTTTGATGAAAAATATTGGGATCCGAAACAGGGTGGCTATTTCACCACGGGAGCCGGGATCGCCAACTCCATCCTGCAAGTAAAGGAAGACAGCGACAGCGCAGAGCCATCGCCGAATTCAGTGGGGGCATTAAACCTGCTGCGACTGGGGGCGATGCTGGGTCGTGATGACCTGAAAGAGCAGGCGGCAAAGATTCTCCGACTCTTCGGCAACAGCTTGCAGAAATCTCCCTTCAGTGTGCCCTACATGGTGACTGCGCTCGATTTCATGCATCATGGCAACATGGAAATTGTGCTGGCTGGAAGTCGCGAAGACACAGGCTTCAAGGCGTTGGCGCATGAAGTTCACCATCGTTTCCTGCCCCACGCCGTCGTGCTTCATGCGGATGACGGTGAGGGTCAAAAATTCCTCGCGGAGAAAAATGCGGCCATGTCCAGCATGAAGCCTGTGGGCGGGAAAGCGGCAGCCTATGTCTGTCGCAAACAAGTCTGCCAGGCTCCTGTTACCGAAATTGCCGCGCTCAACAAACTGATCGATGGCTGAGTCAGGGAGATCGCCGCAAGCCTTGGTCTTCGATTTCGACGGCCTGATCATGGACACCGAGACCGCCACTTACGAGGCTTGGCGGGAGATTTACGCCGGGCATGGTCATCCGCTGGCATTGGAGACTTGGGCGCAGTGCATTGGTAGTGATTTTAGCACAGCGTATGATCCAATGGTAGAACTTGAGCGATTGTTGGGGCGCACGCTCGACTGGGCGCCGATTCATCAAATGCGGCGTGAGCGGGTGATGAAAATACTGACCAAAAACGATGCGTTGCCCGGCGTGCGGAATCGTCTGGATGAAGCGCGCACTCTGGGTCTGTCCTGCGCCGTGGCCAGCAGCTCTCCGCGCTGGTGGGTGGAGCATTGGCTGGGGCATCTCGATTTGCTCGGTGCTTTTCAAAACATTACCTGTCTGGAAGACACAGGCAAAGTGAAGCCTCATCCCAGCCTGTTCCAACATGCGGCCAGCAAAGTCGGCGCTGCTCCGGATCGCGTCGTTGTGCTGGAAGATTCGCTCAATGGCCTTCGTGCTGCGAAAACCGCTGAGATGCGTTGCATTATCGTGCCTTGTTCCGTGACGGAGCATCTGGAATTCGATGGCGCGTGGAAGAAGTTCCGTTCGATGGAGGAGTTTACTATCGAGGAATTACGATCAAGCGACCTTGTCAGTTATGTTGCGAATGCTAATCAATTGTAGGAGCGGCATTCCTATCGCTTATTAAGCATCGCGCAAGAAAAAGGGTCAGAAGAAAAAGGGTCAGATGTCCTATCATTTAAACATTGCTCAATGTGTTGGAGGTATCTGTGTAAAATGCCCGGATTGATCGGTCAAGATCGCGAGTCGCTTCATGAGCGCGTCAGTCCTGAATACCCCTGTCCTGAATCATTGACATGCCCCCTTTTCTCAGCTCTTTTACAGACTTATACTGGGTTTGTATTCCAAGCAGTTTGGGAAAGTTGCAGCCGTGCACGCTGTAGCCAATCCAATCTTATTGCAGCAGGATGCTGTCGCTATTTCTTTGCCAAGAATCAATAATCTCTCGACAATAATTGCCCGAATTTAGCGTCGTCAGCTCGTTTTGCTGCTTTGAACAAAAAACCTTCCGCAATCCCCGGATTAAAACCGGCACGCATATCCCATTCGTCGAAATCATTCCACCAAGTAGGATCTAATGCATAGACAAATTTTTTCGCATCCCGCGGTGTGCCGCATAAAAGAACCTGATGAGCCGTATCATACTTAAATGGCAACTTTGTTTCACCAGCGGGATCCACGACAATCTTGTGATTTTTTCGCCCACCAGCATTTATCTCCATTTTCCATTTCCGCTTAAATGTCACTGAAAACTCCGCGTCATTCTCAATCTGGACAGACTTCACTTCTTCGTCCCACACATCGGCCCAGAATGTTGATGGAAACACCGAAAGCGCGATTTTCCAGCTTCCACCAGCGTCACGGTGAAATCGACGTATGAACAGCAATTTATCACTCCAAAATTGGAATGTTCGACTCCTATACTTAGATTCGCGTGCTATCCTTTCCTGAGTTTTTTCATCGTAGGAAAACTCCAGAGCCACAAGCAGGGCGTCCCCGCGCTTTGCGGATGCAAGCAGACGACAATTCGTGTAGGGATCATAACCTTCAAACCATATATTTAGCGGAGATGTGTTGGGATCCTGACGTTGCGTCCAAACTACTTCCTCTCCTATCTTGATCTGGGCATTCTGCCCTTGCGTATTGCGTGGCGTAAATGTGACTTCCTGGGCATCCAGGGCGTGCACCAGCCCAGTGAGAATGACAGCGATTATAGTGTTTATTTTCATGTCTGTATTATGGTGGTGGCGGGTTGAATTCGCATTCAGATGTTCCTGTGGTATGAAGGCGCTCAAACCAGAGAATATCTTTGGGACTTCCCCATACTGTTCCATCCCAGAGTTTAATAAGAAAAACGGCACCATAGGCTTGAATCGAGTAATCTTCCCATTTTGTATTCAAATTTGGTGCCTTAAATGGAGCGCCCCCATAGGAGGGGTCATAATAGTTCTCCGTCCCCGCATTTTTGTAGCGGACGATCTGATGATCACCGAACCAGGCCCTTGGACGTTTATTACCCTGCGCTGGCGAATCTTTCTGCTCAGGCAGCGGGCTATACTGAGG
>JAYVOH010000148.1:0-4701 GCA_043758025.1 Verrucomicrobiota bacterium | reverse complement strand
GCTGGCCGACATCGCTGAACAGCTTCTTGATCACGCCAGAGTCTGTAGCGCCAGCGAGGTCGAGCGGCGGCAAATTTTCGCGACAGGCTCCGAGCGATGCTTCCGCAGCATCCAGCAAGGCCGCACCTCCAGAGCCTCCGGTGTCCAGCAAGGTGCCGTCAATGTCGAAGAGCAGGAGCATGGACGACATCCAGGCACCCAATGCTCAGGCAACGCTGACGACAGGTTCCGCCACAGTCGCTTCCGCAACAACATCTTCAGCAACCGAAGCAGGGGGCTTTACCGCGCTGTCCACTTCATCATGATGACGGTCTTCGGGATGCGCTTCGTGCTCGTTGTCCTCTTCCTCGGCATCGATGAAGCGGCCATGCTTGAAGTTGGCAAACTTGCGCACGCGTTGTTTTTCCGGCAGCGGAGAGATTTGCATGTTGATGTTCCGGCCTGCCATGCGCGGATCCTGATCGACATGACCGGTGCCTCCGAGATCAGTCTTGATGCGATTGGCAAGTTCAAAGCCCAGCTCCTGGTGCGCCATCTGGCGGCCTTTGAACTGAAGCTGAATGCGCACCTTGTTTCCGTGCGAGAGGAATTCTTCAGCGTGGAAAATCTTGATGAGATAATCGTGAGGATCAATTCCGATGCGGAACTTCATCTCCTTGAGCTTGCCGCCTTTCTGGGCCTTGGCGGCTTCCTTCTTTTTCTTTTCGATCTCGTATTTGTATTTGCCGTAGTTGACGATCTTGCAGACCGGAGGGTCAGCATTGGGCGAAATTTCCACCAGATCAAGTCCATGCTCGCGGGCGATCTTGAGGGCCTGAATAGTCGGCAACACGCCGATCATCTGGCTGTTGGAACCGTCAATCACACGCACTTTGGGCGCGCGAATGCGTTCATTGATGCGGGTCTGGTCGGCAAAGCGGCTTCCGCGGTTGAAGGGTGGGCGTGATCCCCCAAAAGAGGGTCGGCTGGTGTTGTTGGTTATGGCCACAGTATCGGGTTGGTTTGGTCGCAAAGGCACCGGAACGGGGTGCCGAAATTTGCAGTCATGAACGGGGTGCGCAACATGGCGGACACATCATCCAACTCGCGCCAGCAACATCTTCGTCTCTGCAATGTCAGAGGCGGGGCGGCGGATTGGGTTCAGACGAATCATGCGGGAGGGAAATCTTGGCGCAGGACAAGTGGTATGTTTACTGCGGTTAACGATAACGGGTCAAAAATCGCGGACTTTCAGCGATTCGCAAGGTAAAACTTTGTCCTGATAACGGGGAGAGTCTGCACATTTTAGGCCTTCATCGCGAATGGCACGGCTTGGCAGCTATAGTTCCTCGTCGAAAACATCATCGCCGAATTCCCAGCGCGTCGGTATTTTGCCGGTGATGCGGAATTCTTTCGCGTCTTCCACATCTTTGCTCAGAACACGGTCTCCGGCGGTCCAACGTGGCGGCAACGGAGCCAGCAGCGAGTCGATGACACAGGGCTTTCCGTTCGCGTCACGCATGATGTTGCCGGGGTGCAAGTCGCTCATCACCCATGCCTGTTCATCTTCCCAAACAATCCAGACGGCCCGTCCAAAACGAGCCCGGCAGGGAACGGCACGCATGAGGCTGATGGCGACTTTGCGATCTTCATCAAGTTCTACATACGGAGTGGCCAGGGGTTGCTTTGCGATCAGGTAATCTCCATTCTGTTCCAAGCCGACAAGCTCAGTCGGGTGAGCACCGGCTTCATGCAGCACAGTCAGTTTCTTGATCGTTTCCAGAAGGACGGCATCACGCACGCTCATCTGGAATGTGCCCTCCTGCTCGTTGCGTTCGATTTCAAAGGTCTTGCCCAGGCCTCCGTTGATGAACAATGGAAACAGCTTGTAAACCACCCCCCATTCCTTGTCTGCGAAAGGAGACGCCTCGGCGCCGCTTTTCAGGGGTTGAAGATGGCTCGCAGCCGAAATAAATCCATCGCGGTCCCGCGACAAGCCGAGGCTGCTCAGTGAGACGAGCGGGACATTCCAGTTGCTTGCGTTTCGGGCAATAGCGGCTGCCCAAACATCAGCCGAAAGCGATTCCCGGGATGGAGCTTGTCGAGCTGCCTCTGTGAGGCCGCGCGTTCGTTGTCGGTTAAGGGCAGAGCAAGCTGCTCGAACCCGGTCATTGACTGCAGTGCCGACGATTCCTGTCTCGCGTCCAGTTCGGAGGTCGAATTGGGTTTGCACTGGTGATTGCTCATTCACGCAAAGATGCTTGGGAAATTTAGTCAGTCAACTCTGTGTGAGTGTGATTACATCCGGCGCTCGCGGACTTCTTCGATCAACTCCGCGATAAACGCATCCACGGGTTGCACGCCCATGTCACCCTTTTTGGCATGGCGGACGGCCACACTTTGGGCGGCGGCTTCCTTCTCGCCGATGACCAGCATGTAGGGCGTGCGATCAAGTTGGGCGTTGCGGATTTTGGCGCCGATCTTGTCGGAGGAATTGTCCAACGAGGCGCGCAAGCCAGATGCAGTGAGCTTGGCGAAAACTTCACCCGCGAAGGCATCGATCTTCTCGCTCACGGTGACCACGCGCACCTGCTCGGGGGCGAGCCACGCGGGGAAATGCCCGGCGAAATGCTCGATGAGCACGCCGCAGAAGCGCTCCATGCTGCCGAAGGGCGCGCGATGAATCATCACGGGGCGATGCCGCGTGTTGTCCGCGCCGATGTAGCTGAGGTCAAAACGGATCGGCAGGTTGTAGTCCACCTGCACGGTGCCGAGCTGCCATTCGCGGCCAATGACATCGCGCACCACGAAGTCGATCTTCGGCCCGTAGAATGCAGCCTCGCCCGGCTCCTCGGTGAAGGGAACTCCCAACGTCTTTGCGGCTTCGCGGCACGCGTTCTCCGCCTTGTCCCAGTTCTCGGGATTGCCGGTGTATTTGTTGGAATCGGGATCACGCAAGCCCACGCGCACGCGGTAGTCTGTCATGCCGAGTGTGCTCAAGACGATCTTTACCAGCGCGAGACATCCAATCACTTCCTGTGCGACCTGGTCTTCCGTGCAGAAAAGATGCGCGTCGTCCTGAGTGAAACCTCGCACGCGCGTCAGCCCGCCGAGTTCGCCGCTCTGCTCCCAGCGATACACCGTGCCGAACTCCGCGAGCCGCACCGGCAAGTCGCGATAGCTCCGCGGCTGCGAATCAAAAATCTTGATATGATGCGGGCAGTTCATCGGCTTGAGCATGAAGCCATCCACAAGCTGCTCATCGGGCAGCACGCGATCCTCCGCGATGATCTCCTTGCCGGCGCGTTCATTGATTTGCTCACGCTGTTTCGCGCTCACGGCATCAAGCCGCGCCATCACATCGGCGCAGGAGCAACCCTCGTGCGCGATCTTCTTCAGCGCGTCATTCTCGATGATCGGCGCGAACTGCGACTCCTTATAATAGGGGAAGTGCCCGCTCATCTTGTAGAGCGCGAGCTTGCCGATGTGCGGCGTGAAGACCTGCGAGTAACCCTGCTTGCGCAATTCCTCGCTGATGAAATTCTGCAACTCCTGCCGGATGATGGAGCCTTTCGGTGTCCACAAAATCAAGCCCTGCCCGACATCCTCGTCGATGTGGAAGAGCCGCATCTCGCGCCCCAGCTTGCGATGATCGCGCTTCTTGGCTTCTTCCAAATTCTCCAGATGCTTCGCAAGTTCCTCGCTGGTCGGAAACGCCGTGCCGTAGAGCCGCTGGAGCTGCGGCTTCGTCTCATCGCCCATGTAGAAAGCACTCGCCACGGACATGATCTTCGTGTGCTTGCACTTGCCCGAGTAGTTCACATGCGGCCCTGCGCAGAGGTCAATGAAGTCGCCATTCTGAAAGGTCGAGATCTGCTCGCCTTCAGGAATCTTCTCGATGAGATCAAGCTTGAACACGCTGGGATTGCCGGGGCGCTCACTCAGCCCGCCGAGCCGACCCGACTTCGCCAGGGCCAGCGCCTCGTCCCGGCTGATGCCCTTCCATTCGAACTTCTGGTTGTCCTTCGCGATCTTCTTCATCTCCGCCTCGATCTTCTCGAAGTCATCCGGCGTGATGCGGTGCTTCATGTCGAAGTCATAATAGAAACCGTTCTCCACTGGCGGCCCGTAAGCGAACTGCGCATCCGGCCACAGTTTCAAAATGGCCGTGGCCATCACATGGGCACAGGAGTGGCGCAGGCGGTCGATGTCGGACATCTGGGCGCGTTCTTCGAGGGTCTTGCGTTCGTTCATGGGGAGAGGGCGCGCAGCATAGTGCAAAGTGTGCGCTTGCCAAGTCTGCAATGCTTGTCGTAGCAGCGCGCATCGTGTAGGCTCGCGCCATGTCCGAAGAAGCACCGCACAAGTCCCACGTTATACATTGGATCATGGCCGTCGTGCTGGTGGTAATGCTTTATGTGGGGAGTGCGGTGCCGGTTGAGTTATATTTTCACTTGATGGCATAGACGGGCATCCATCCAGGCGTTACAGGAGCGCATGCTCTTTTTATGAGTCGGCAGATTGGCTGTGGAATCACCCGCCTCTGGACAAATGTAGGGATAAATGGAAAGAACTTTGGGCGGACATTCTGGATGTTTATAGACCCATATAAATCGGCGCTTTGCTAGATTGGATGGGTAAAAGCTGATGGGACTTTGAGATTGAGACCACCCGCCATCCAATAGCAGATGGCTCTAAGGTTATCGAAGTTGCGGAAGCCCC
>JAYVOH010000147.1:0-13199 GCA_043758025.1 Verrucomicrobiota bacterium | reverse complement strand
AGATGCAAGATGCGAGATGCGGGGTGCGGTTTTCATGGGGATTGGAGGATGGAAAGCGGATTCTGGATGCTGGATTCTAAATGGGAAATTCAGAGGCTTATGTGGCTGACGGGGTCGCGGTAACTAAAGCTGGATTTAATTAATATCATTCTACGAGTAGTGACGGCTCTGCGGCAAGGGGTCGCCACGCACAATTGCATGATGAATATCCACCTCCGTTATCCGGCAGCTCCCGAGCGCCGGGCGCGATACTCTGAGGGGAGCAGCCCCACGTGGCGGGCAAAGGCGCGGGAAAAGATGGTCGCGCTGTGAAAGCCAACCTGGGCGGCAATGGACTCGAGCTTTTCTTCGGTGGTCTCCAGGAGGTCCTTGGCCCGCAGGATGCGCATGGAGGCGACGTGATCCATGGGCGTGCGGCCGAGTTCGCGCTGGCAGAGCCGCCGGAGGTGCTCGGCACTGAGGGAGCAGGCCTTGGCCAGTGTGCTGAGCTTCCAGTTGGCGGCCAGGTCGCGCTCCACTTTTTCCCACACTTCAGCCACGCGGGAGCTGCTCCGCCAGGGCTGCACCAGCCGGCGCACGAGTCCTTGAATCAAGAAGACCCAGTGGTGCAGGAGTGCGGGGTCGCGCGCGGTGTCCCATTCGTCCCGCAATCCACAGACGGCCCGGCCCAACTGCTCCCCGCCCTGACGCAGTCGCAGCGGGGAGTCCGCGCCGATGAGCGGTTTGACAAATTGAGGTTCGTCGTAGCGCATCCAGGCGAAGGTCCAGGACTTGCCCGGGACCGCGTGCAGGGCATTCAATACCTTGGGCGGCGCCATGCAGATGTCTCCCGCACGAATCCGCTGCCATCGCCCTTGAAGCAGCAAGCGTCCTTCCCCTTCGAAGCATGCGAGAATAAAACTGCCGGGCGGGCGCAGGCGGACGCGGCTGTAGGGTTCATACGCCATGTCGATGCCGAGCCGGGCAATGCGGTGAACGCCGAGTTCCGCGCAATCCTTCGCCTCCAGCACCCAGTGCCGGGTGCGGGGGCCGTCGATGGTGATTTCCTCCTGCGGGATTTTCGTGTGGGGCATGGGGGAGGTAAGATTTAAGATTTAAGATTTAAGCGTCAAATCAAGATGGTGACATCTACTTATAAATTCTAAATTCTAAATTCTAGCTTGTCAGTGC
Source organism: Verrucomicrobiota bacterium (assembly GCA_043758025.1). Lineage (GTDB taxonomy): Bacteria > Verrucomicrobiota > Verrucomicrobiia > Verrucomicrobiales > Verrucomicrobiaceae > VFKE01. Next base: position 12,029 of record JAYVOH010000147.1, on the reverse strand, counting down.
TAAAGCCTGCCCATGTGTAGAATCGTCGTGTGAAAGTGCGGGTTTCGCTCTGTTTGTGGCATCCAAAAAATGGTATATATCATGTATGACATTTCGCGGCCAGGATCTATCCCCTGTCCAGACAAATTACATCCGAGTTGTGAAATGGGAATGCCCCAAGGATGACACGGATTTGGCTACAGTTGCGTCCAAAGAGGCTGGTCGGAGAGATGGGCGCGGTTTCACGCTGATTGAATTGCTGGTGGTGATCACGATCATTAGCATTTTGCTGGCGGTCGGCGGTTCATTTTTTCGCGACACGGGCCGGAGCGCGCTGACGCTCCAGGTCGCGACGCTGCCATCGCTGTTTGATTCCGCGCGTTTGCTGGCGGTATCGCGCTCCACCAAGGCGCGGGTGCTTTTTCAAAATGATTCGACGGACGCAGAACGTTTCCGGCGCTGGGTGAGTATCATGGTGCAGAACGGCGTGGACGCGGCGGGAGCACCTGTCTGGCAGGCAGAAGGGCCGCCGGTGCTTTTCCGCAGCGGCATTTTTTATTTTCCGGTAAAAGCCCCGACTGGCACGACGTCGGTCCCTTTGACGGTGAAAGCGCAGGTCGCGGGGAAGGAATCGCAGTGCGCGGCCTACGAATATGATGAGACGGGCCTCACCTTGCAGACCAGCCCGCCGGTGATGCTGGTGCGTGGGTTCGTGGACGGGACCCGGGTTGTCGTGAAGCGGCAGGAGGAGCGGGACGGTTTCTATCTGCGCCAATATGGCGGTGTGACTAGGGTGGACCGGCCCGATCAACTTCCAGCCCCGTTGGAATGAACACGACGCAACCACATTGCCGCAGGGGCCGGGGCTTCACATTGATCGAGGTGTGTGTGGCCCTGGCCATCTTCACGATCGCCCTGGTTTCGCTGCTCGGGATGATTCCCTTCACGCAAGGCCTCATGCAGGAAGGCGGAGCACGCGCGCAGTGGGACCGATTGCAGGGGCAGTTGCGGGATAAGGTGTGTGGCAGCGGTTATACGGCGGCGGCGGCGGCGCTGGACAACGGCCGCGTCCTTTATGTCTATCGGTATCTGAGCAGCGGCACGGTGCGCGCGGACGGCTCATACGTTCCCGATTCACGGGGCAATGTCCTCCTGCCGGAGGCGGTCGCCCGCTGGGAGAATGATCCCTTGCTGGCCGACGATGTGAAGGCGCTCTCCGGGCCGTTGTTCCGGGTCAAGCTGGAGCGCTTCCCTGCGGGCACGGTCGCCGGGAGCGCGGTGACTCCCCTGCCCCCGGCCAACGCGATCCCCGTCTGGGCGGTGGCCGAGCAGATTCCGGCTGCCGTCGCCGGAGCAAATGGCAAGTTTGTCGCGAGAAAGGTGGTATTCCTCCAACCATGATCCAGCCTGCACGATACCAGGCCGTCTGCGCGCGCGCCTTTACCTTGGTGGAACTGCTGGCGGTGATGGCCGTGGCGGCGCTGTTGATGGCAGGTGCCTTTTCCGTCCTGAACGGTCTGTCCGGACAATGGCTTTTGAATGCCGGGGTCATCCAGGGCCGTGCAGAAGCGCGGCTGGCGCTCGAACGCTTGCGCAGGGACTTGGAAGGGGCGGTGCGCTCCGCCCCGGAAACTTGGCTGCTGCTCAGGCCGGCGACGATGGCGGCGGCTGGTGCTCCGGCTTCAACGGAGTTGTATCTTCTGTCCACTTCCCAAGACCGCGCGGACCCTGTGGTGGGGGACGTATGGGCGGTGGGCTATGCGCCGTCGCTCGCGGATCCGTTCTTGGCGGGTGGTCCGGACACCCGGCGGGGATTGTATCGACTGAGCGTCAAGCCGACGGACGTTTTCTCCACGGGGATCGAGACCACGACCGGGGATTGGTGGAAAGACTTCTGGGAAGCGCGCCGGACGACGCTGGACAACCCGCCAAACCTGCTGGTCGCCGCTGCCGTCATCCGCTGCGAGGCCACGGTCGAGGACCGGCAGACGAAAGTCCTCCAGCGCGTTCCCACCGACCGTCTCCTGCGCGCCGCCGCTTCCGGTGTCACCATTGAGCCGCCGCTCGGAACCACCACAGCGGCGAACCTTCGCCTCGCGGCGATCGACATTACGCTGATCGTCCTGCGGCCCGAAGGTGCGGCGCGACTGCGCGACCGCAAGACGCTCACCGACCAGCAATGGCGGCAATACGGCGACTCATTTTCTGAACGCATTATTTTTTAAATCCATGACATCGAAACTCCTGAATACGCACGGAAAGCAGCCAGCACAGGACGCGGGATTCGCGGTTCCGATGGTGCTGATCGTCATCAGCGCGTGTCTCATTTTAGTTTTGGCGATCCTCCTGAACACGCAGAATGAGCGACGCTCGGAACTGGCCGTGCATAATCTGGAAAAGGCGCGGGCCAACGCGCGCTTCGCGCTCGATGAGGCGTTGTCGCTGCTCCAGCAGGAGGCTGGGCCCGATCAACGCATCACCGCCAACGCGTCCATTCTCGATGCCGATCCGTCCACGGCAATGGTGGACGGCGTGGCCCAGCCCCAGTGGACCGGGGTCTGGGATGCCTGGCCGACATGGCTCAACGCCACGGATGCCGTCACCGGCCAGACCATCGCCGATACCTACACGCCGGGCCGCGAAAAACGCTTCCGCCGCTGGCTGGTCTCGGGCACGGACACGGTCACACTCAAGAAAATAGCGGCCCCGAAAACCGGGACGATGCTCCTCGATGACAAAACGTCCATCCTGCTGGTTGGCAAAGGCTCCGCAGGCGCGACGGACCTTAGCCCGGACGATCCGGCCAGCGCACAGCAGGTGCGGGCGGGTCTGATTGAATTGCCCCTGAGCACCGGGCAAAAGTTTACGTCCGGTGCCTACGCCTGGTGGGTGGGCGATGAAGGCGTGAAGGCGCGGATCAATCTTCCCGCTACAGACCCCGCGCAACCGGTCGCAGAACCGGCCTTGCTAAGCCTGAATGCGGCCACTGAGCGCCGCGCCGGACTTGGATTTTCTACGAATCTAACCGCCGCCGAAGCCTCCGCACCGCAGGGGCGGCGCTGGCTGACCAATGCCATGCTCAGCGCCACACCGGGCGGCCCTACGGCGGACAGCGTGAAACCATTTTTTCACCATCTGACCACCTGGTCGGCGGGCGTGCTGGCGGATGTGCGCACGGGCGGCTTAAAAAAGGATCTGTCGCTTCTCCTGGAACAGGATCGCCTGCCAGCTCCGTATTTTGGCATTTCACCGAACACGACGATTCCGGTGCGGTCTTACACGGATTTACCAGCCTCGCTTTACGCCACGAACCTATCGTCGTGGTATTCACTCCAGCAGCACTATCAGTTGTATCGGATTGATCCTTCCTGGTCGGTGCCAGCCGCACCCACGAGCCTTGACGGGCAATACCAGCCCTATCTTCAGTCGTATGCCACCACCCAGGCTGATCCCGACGGCGGGGTGTTCTGGCTCGGAAACAAGCCTGCGATTGATTACTACCTTTACGACTTCGTCAATTCGCAAGGGTGTTATCGGCACTGGTCATTTGCGAAACTCGAAATGGTTGTCCAGATGCAGCGCGAGCCGAGCGGCGCGGCCACCTCTAAATACAAGCTGGTCTATAACCCGGTTTATACGCTGTGGAATCCTTACAATGTCACCCTGCGGGTGCCCCCTCTCAGCTTTGTCACCGGCTTTTTGCCAATCCGCTACCGCAGCTACAAGGACAGCGTCATGGCGAACGACTGGACGGACCTGCCCAACGTCGGATTCACCGTTTACTTGCGCAACAGCTACGGCTCCCCAGACCGCACGTGGATCCAACTGGCCCCTGGGGAATCCCGCGTTTTCTCCGCCCCCAGCCTGCGCGCGGAGTCGGGCGCGAACATTGAGCTCTATCCCGGCTACGAACCGAATGGCGGCGGATGGGTTGGGTATCTGTTTGACGGGGTGGCGATTCCAGACGCAGTGCAGGTGGAACTGGCGGTCAAAATCGATCCTGCGCGAATCGCGACTGGCGACCAAGATCAGTTCGCCGTTCGCAGCACACCGTGGGAATATCCCAACTCTTGGTTCAGCCCGTGGCACATCTCTTACAATGCGGGGGGACGCGAAGTTCAAATCGTGCCCGACCAGCCGGGCCAACGAGCGGCTTTCCCTTCAAGCTCCACTACCGACCGAATTCCGTTCATGAAGTTCAGCGCGGTCTTAAAGAGCGGCCAGCGCCTCGACGGCACCGCGGCGGATTATCCCGATTACCGCGCCCGGAATTTCATCCACGCCAATCCCACGACCTCCCGTGCTTGCGTGAACTCCTCCGCCGACAAATACCTGGCCAGCGCCGAGTATGAATTTGTGGGCGTCCGCCTGCGAGGTTCTCTGGACCGGAATCTGCCTCAAGTGGCCCCGGACAACCGCCACTCCTACATCGGTTCCGGCAACGACGCCGCCGAAGGCCAGACCTCCTGGACAGCCTTGGAGATTCCCACCACCCCGCCCATTTCACTCGGCCAGCTCCAGCACATCAAACTGGAACCCGGCACCCGGCGTGGTGATGCAAACAGCCGCGCCCCCGGCGATCCGCAGCCGGCCTCCCACATCTGGGACGTGGCCGCCAATCAAGCTTATGGCATGGCCAACTCCTTCGCCCACCCGCTGATTCCCGGCGACAAAATCTACCAGCTTCACGATCTCAACCGACGCCCTGCCGTCCGCCAGTATGACCGGCTGGCCGATACCTGGGATCATGGGCTGCTCAACAACGACGCCCTCTTCGATACTTGGTTTTTCTCCGGCATCGCACCGCAGAACACCGGTTCCTTCGCCGCCAAACGCAGCATGGATCAGGTGCTCTCCGACTTCGTCGATCAGGGAAAAAGTCTGCCCCACCCGCGCTTCTCCCTTTGGAGCAAGGAACTCGATGGAAAAACCATGTCCGTCCGTTTGCTCAGCTCCGGCAAACCGCTGGCTGACGGCTTCACCAAATCTGCGGCGCACCTCCTCAACCTCGGCCAGTTCAACGTCAACTCGACCTCCATCGAGGCTTGGACTGCCCTGCTGGCAGGTCTCCGCGCACGCGCCGTGGCCTGGCTCCCCCCGAGCGGCATCCAGCGCCGCGCGACAACTGCGGGAAACGTCGTGGCCGTTTCCCGTTTTACCCTGCCCAACTCCGATCAGGAACCTACCTCGGCCTATGATGCCGCCGCTTGGGCGGGCGTCCGCCTGCTGACCGAAGCCCAAATCCGCCGTCTGGCCCGCGAGATGGTGCGCGAAGTCAAGGAGCGTGGCCCTTTTCTGAACCTCAGCGACTTCATCAACCGACGCCTCTCTACCAATGAATCCGGCGTCTGCGGAGCGCTCCAGGCCGCCATCGACTGGGATGAAAAGCACGGACGAACACCCAATCCCAGCGACCCGGAATCCATCAACGGACGGTTCAAGGGATCCGCCGACCTGATCGCAACCTCGAACATTTCTGCCTTCGGCTATGAAAATCCCAAGGCCGCCACCGGTTCGCGCTGGGCCGGCATCCCGGGCTACGTCATACAGGGCGACCTGCTCACCCCCTTGGCACCGGTTATCGCGCCGCGTTCGGACACTTTCCGCATCCGCGCTTACGGAGAAAGCCGCATGACCGTGACCGGGCGCGTCGAATCCCGCGCCTGGTGCGAAGCTATTGTGCAACGCACGCCGGAGTTCATGGATACCACGGACCTCCCGGAAAAAACTCTCACCAGCACCGTCGGACTCAACCAGAAACTCGGCCGTCGCTTCAAGATCATCCATTTCCGCTGGCTCACTTCCGAAGAATTATGACCACAAAAATCAACCGCATCCCCGCAGCGCTGCTGGCGCTGGCCTTCTTCATCTTCCTGCCCATTGGTTTGGCCCAGCAACCGGCACCCGCTCCCGACGCCAAGCCCCGTCCGCATCTCACACTCCGCATTGCGCTGGCCGACGCCCGGTCACCATTGCGGGAACTGGTCGTGCAATGCGGAGAAAAGGTGTTTCATCCGGTGCTGCTAAATGCCTTTCAAATCAGCGAAGCCGTGGCCCTAAAAGCCATGCCGGAACAGATGAACTTTTACATCAAAGGCACAGAAGACCCGGCCGCAGCGATCGCCAGCGTGGCAATTCCGGCCGGTGTGCAGCACGCGCTGGTGGTGCTCGCTCCTAACAATGGACAGGCCAAGCCGTCGCATCAGGCTTTCTTGGTCAACGAGGCGGACTTTACCGATCAGAGCATCTGGTTTCTCAATGGCTCCCCAAAGCCCGTGGCCATTCAAATCGAAGCCGCGAGCAAGTCTATTGCAGCTGGGGCCACCCAGTTGCTCCGGCCAGACCACCAGGACGGAAAACCCTTGAGCGTCCAGACTGTCTTTTTCGAAAAGGATAAGTGGCGCATCTTTTCTTCCACCCGTTGGGTTCTGCCTGCCGGCCAGCGGCACCTCGTCTTTTTCCATATCAACCCGCGCACCCAGCGCATGGACTACAATTCGCTGACCGACTTCATTTCCAACTGATTTATCAATCACCCGACGGGGATGTGATCGCCAACCATTAGCATGTGTAGGGCAAGCGCTCCGCTTGCCGTAATTCCGATGTTAATTCAGCTTCGAACAATTTGGGCAGGCGGAGCGCCCGCCCTACATGTCCATTTGAAAAGGCGGATCAGGCCTGTTTGCTGGATCTACGCCGAGTTGATACGGCCAATCGCGCCAATGATGCACCAATCCTGCGCGCAAAATGTGATGAAATTGGCAGGCGTCTTTTCCGGCGCAAGCAGGACCGGGATGCGCGGAGGATGAGCCATCTTCTCGGTGAGTTGTAGGGCAAGCGCTCCGCTTGCCGTAATTCCGATGTTAATTGAGCTTCGGAAATCAGGGCAGGCGGAGCGCCCGCCCTACACAGGATTTGAGGCAAAGCACGGCATCAAAGGCCTTTCCGCATCCGCCTCCGGCGCGGTCATCGCTGGATTCGGCGATTGCGCAGCGAGGCCGAGTTCCTGGAGCAGCTTCATATCTTCATTCGCGCCGGGATTTTTCGTGGTAAGGAGTTTCTCTCCGTAGAAGATCGAGTTCGCACCGGCAAAATAGCACAGGGCCTGGCCTTCCTTGCTCAGGGAATAACGACCGGCACTGAGGCGGACTTTGGTCTTCGGCATCGCGATGCGCGCGACGGCGATCATGCGCACGAGATCGAAGACATCGACGGATTCGTTTCCTTCCATCGGCGTGCCTTTGATCGGCATGAGCAGATTGATGGGCACACTCTCGGGCTGCGGATTGAAGTTGCTGAGCACCTCGATCATTTTCAAACGGTCGTCGGTCTTCTCACCGAGGCCGAGGATGCCGCCGCAGCAGACGCTCATACCGGCCTCCTGCGCGTGGCGGATGGTGCGGAGCCGGTCGTCAAACGTGTGCGTGGTGACGATGTTCGGGTAGTGCTCCGGCGAGGTGTCGATGTTGTGATTGTAAGCGGTGACACCAGCATCCTTCAAGGCTCGCGCTTCATCGCCGCCAAGCTCGCCAAGCGTGACGCAGACTTCCATGCCAAGCGTGCTGACATCGCGCACGATGTCGAGCACCTGGTCAAATTTCGGCGTGCCGCTGCGCACACCTTTCCACGCCGCGCCCATGCAGAAACGCGTGGAGCCATTTTCTTTCGCCGCCCGCGCCTTCTCCATGACGGCGTCTTTTTCCATGAGCTTCTCCGCCTTCACTTCAGTCGTGTAGCGCGCGCTCTGTGCGCAGTAACCACAGTCCTCAGAACAGCCGCCGGTCTTGATGGAGAGCAGCGTGCAAAGCTGAATCTCCCGCTCCGGCCAGTTTTCCTCATGCACCGCGCGGGACTGCTTGAGCAAGTCAAAGAACGGCTGGTGATAAAGGCGGTGGAGGTCGGGGTAGTTCATGCTCTGGGATCGTTGATTCAAAATGGTAAAGAAGACAGAACGCCGGGCTGGTTACAAACACCATCCGCATCTGCGAAGAAAATCAGGCGGCCGGCGCCCGATGCAAATACTTGAGCAGCTTCGAAAGCATGGCGCGCATTTCCGGGCGCTGCACGATCAAGTCCACCAAGCCGTGCTCCAGCATAAACTCAGCGGTCTGAAAACCGGGAGGGAGGTCGCTGTGCGTAGTCTCTTTCACCACGCGCGGGCCGGCGAAACCGATCATGCACTTGGGCTCCGCCAGGATGATGTCGCCAAGGGTGGCGAAGCTCGCGGTGACGCCCCCAGTGGTCGGATGGGTCAGCACGGAAATGTAGGGCAGCCTGGCATCACTGTGCCGCGCGAGCGCACCGCTGGTCTTGGCCATCTGCATGAGGCTGAGAATGCCCTCGTGCATTCGCGCGCCGCCGGATGCTGAAAAGACGATGACCGCGCATTTTTCCCGTGTGGCGGCCTCGATGGCGCGGGTGATTTTTTCCCCCACTACGCTGCCCATGCTCGCGCCAAGGAAACGGAAATCCATGATCGCGAGCAGCACGGGTATGCCTTCGATTGTTGCCCGACCGGTGACCACGGCTTCTGTGAGTCCGGTCTTCTGCTGATAGGCTTTCACCTTGCCGAGGTAGTCCTTGAAACCGAGCGCGTTCACGGAATCGAGCTTGGCATCCATCTCCACGAAGCTGCCCTCGTCCGCGACCAAGGCGATGCGCTCGTCGGAGCTGAGCGTAAAGTGATGCGTGCAGTGCGTGCAGACCCGCATGTTCTTGGCCAGCGCTTGTTCATAAAGGCTTTCGCCGCAGGAAGGACACTTCGTCCACAGTCCTTCCGGCATGTCCTTTTTCTTCTCGCCGAGGTTGTCAACGGATCGCTTGCTGAAAATACCCATAAATTTAAGCCGCCATCCTAGCCGCGAGCCACGGTAATCACAACCACCTTTTCCACCCCGCCCTCGCGTTTCAATATTCGCGCGCATTCGGTCGCGGTGGACCCGGTAGTCAGGACATCATCCACCAGCAGGACATTGCGCCCGGCCAGCGTCTCCTTTTTCAAAACGGATTTGGACATGGCAAACGCGCCCCGGAGATTTTCGATGCGCTGGTTCCGCGATAGCGAAGCCTGCGCCGTGGTAGGCCGCACCCGCCGCATCGCATTCAGCGCCGACCAGCCCTCGCAACGCGACAGTTCACGGCACAGCTCCCAGGCCTGATTGTATTGTCGCTCCCGCTCCCGCGCATGATGCAGCGGAACGGGCACCAGCGTCCACTTTGTCTTGTCCAGTTCTGCCAGCCGCGCATCCCCGAAAGCGCGTGCCAGGAGTTGCGTCAACAGCCCGCGCAGATGCAGCCGACGTTGATATTTGAAACGGTGGATCAGTGTCCGCATCGAATCCTCGGCATGATAGGCCGACACGGCAAAATCAAAATGCAGCTTCAAGTCCGCGCAATTTCCGCAACGGAATTCGCCCGTGAATGTGCCGTCGTAAGGTTCGCCGCAGAGACGGCAAAGGGGAGGAGCTATGCGCGGCAACGTATCCATGCATGAATCACAAAGCCAGCGTGCAGCAAACTCGCGCCCGGATTCCAGTGACTTCTCGCAGACTTCGCAGCGACGCGGATAAATGAGATCAAGAAACGCCGAGGCGTATTTCTGCAAGACTTTCATGCGCGCCATTCCTTGAGTTTTTCGGGGAAGGAACACTCCGCGCAGGCCGAGTCGTCTGCCAGACAGTAGTCCTCATAAATCTGCAGCAGCCCCTGCTGATGAAAAAGACGTTTTGAAAAGTCAGCAGCGCGCGGGCTGTCGCCCAACAACCGCAGCGTGGCGCGTCGCACCTTCTGGTTGTCGAGCAACGCCGGGAGTTGTTTGTATTCATCCCAAAGTTTCGCCTCGTCCGGCACCAGCAACGGATACGCCACATTCGCCAGCATCTCCTGTGCGCGCGTTCCGCCGATCAGCGCCATTGGTCTGCTGCCTGGCTCCGCGAGCAACGTATAATGCGTGCTCCAATAATCGTGTTCCAGAGCCAGCAGCGTCTCTTGGAATTTCTTCCGGCTCCATGATGGGGCATCATGCAGCGAGAGATAAACGCTCTTCCACGAACGAAGCATGGCGCTGAGCGCGCCGAGTCTGCGTTGCGGATGATTGCCGGGGCGCGCTCCAGCAATCTGCCACTGCGGACGATGATGATCTTCCAGCCAGTTGAGATAAGCGTGGCGTTGCTTCCACCACTCCGACCACAGCGCCCGCAAATAAACTCGCGTCTCCGGTTCCGTATCTTCATAGCGCACGGATTCCAGAAAACCGGACACGCCGAACAACAACGCCTCACGCTCCGGCGCTGCGAGCCGCAGCATCTTGCACAAGGGCAACCTTTGCGCGAGCACCGTGAACGCCCGCTGATTGTGACGATAGCCGAGAGCATTGGCCAGGCTTTGGTAAACCGCCTGCTCGCGACCATGAATGCGGATGAGCGCATGAATTTTCTCTGACTTCCTCTGGAGCCGATATTGCGCCGCAGCCTCGACTAATGATGCGGCGCACGCGGCGTTCATTTCCCGCAGCGGCGTCGCGCAACGTCCGATCCGCGCCTCGGCCATGCGATTTGGCCTGGCGCCATCTTGCAACATCTCCGGCTGGAGTTGCACTTGTATCACTTCGCGATGCCCCGCCGTCCGAGTGAACATGCGCGCCTCGGGTGCCTGCATGTAAAGATGCAGCACCACATTTTCATACGCGGCATTCGCTCCGTGACCGTGTCGTTCCCAGTCGCGGACATCCGGATCGAGTTCGATGTCGCCACGCAGTGTTTGCTCGCCGCATTGCAAGGCGCAATTCGTGAAGTCCGGTCCCGCGCTGTGATTCCAGACGCCGAAATCGCGCACCGCAATCCGCCTGCCATCAGACGTGGCGAATTCGCTGCCGAACGCGCCCGCGAACCAGAGGCTTTGCAAATCGAGTTCCGACAATGCCTCGCTCCAAGCGGAAGCGCTGTCTTCGATACCGCCGAACACATCGCCTGTGAAATCGCGATAATGCGAAGCTTGAAAAAGTGCGCCTGTCATTGTGCTTAAATTAAAGCAATGTCCTTCACGCGCAATCAACCACTACAGGCATATCCAAATGTTTTCCCGCCGCCATATACCAGCACGCCTGGTGAGCATTCTCTCCGCAGTATTTGTCTTCCTGGCCAGTGCCGTTTCTGCACAAACTTCCATTTCGCCTGAAGAGTCTGACATTTTGAAGCGAGGTGCTGCCGCGGGTCTGCTGGCGCGCGACGGGGAGCTTGATCAGGCCGAGAACGAATGCCGCGCGGTCGTTACGGATGCAGAAAAAACACTGGGTTCGGACAAGCCGACGGTAGTGAATTTAAGAATCAGTCTGGCCATCATCCTGCGCGTCAGAGGCAAATATGTGGAAGCCGCCAAGGAGTCGCGCGACCTCATGCGCATGGTGGTGCGCATGGTCGGCCCGGAGCATGGCGCGACGATGCTCGTGTGGGACAATCTGGCCCGAAGTCTTGCGGGGCAGCGCAAGTTCGACGAGGCAGAATCGATCTATGACGCCATGTTAATGGTGCTCAACCGCGCCCACGGCAGCGAGCACCCCGATACGCTCAAAGCCCGTGAGGGCCGTGCCGAGGTGATGCTGGAGAAAGGCAAAGTCGATGAAGCGCAGACTGAACTGCAAAAGATACTGCCCCTCATGGAGAAGTTACTCGGCAAGGATCATGCACACACCCTGGCAGCCACGGCAACGCTCGCGAAATGCGAGATGAAACACGGAAAGACATCCGAGGCGAAAAATCACATCAAGCAGGTCATTGAAGGCGCGCAAAAAAAGCTGGGCGCGAAACACCCCGAGACCGTGAGCTACGAAACATTACTGACGGAATGGCAGCACTGATGGTCAACGCTCCACAGTCACGGGAGTGCCCACGGAGACCGCATCATAGAGCGCGGCGGCAAACCACGCCGGCAATCGAATGCAGCCGTGAGAATCGGCATAACCCGGCATGAATCCCTCGTGCATTCCGGTGCCGCCATTGATCCGCATAAAATGCGGCATGGATGCACCCTTATAATTTGCGCCCGCCGGCTTG
>JAYVOH010000146.1:0-4722 GCA_043758025.1 Verrucomicrobiota bacterium | reverse complement strand
TCGCAGTTGCTCAACCCCTCGCTACAAGCTTTTATCGCTCCGCGATGATTATGTTGCCCCGTGTTATTTTGCTGATACATGCTTCCAATTGGTATAATTGGTCAGGTTCTCCGCCGGAATGGTGCCGCCTTCATGAGTGACCATGTTGTTGCGCTGAAAGCCGGTGGCGATCATCTCCGCATCTGTGTGTCCCGGCATGAGATCGCCCGCGAGCTGCTCAATGAGAAAGCGGTCGTAAGGCTTGTTGTAATTGAATGCCTGAATCACCCAGTCGGCCGGTGAGATCGAGCGTCACGCGACGGATCAGCATCGCGCGATCTGCTTCCGGCGAAGGCTTCAAGCCTTGTTCCTCCAGACGCTTCCGTATCAGCGCATCAATCGCTCCTTTCGAACCCGCAGGCACCGGAGGACGCTGCGGCGCGATGAACGACCAATGCCCAGCATACTTTCCGCCTTGCTCGATCCACGCTTTGATCTTCGCCTTGTCCGCATCCGTGAGTTTGAGATTTGCTTTGGGTGGCGGCATCACATCGTCTTCATCATCGCTCGTGATGCGTGACCACACTTCACTGGCTTTCAAATCGCCCGGCTTGATCGCAAATGTTCCATCGCGCTCCTTATAGGCCGAGTCTGACACACGAGCCGGAGCTTGGCCTTGCGGTGCTTCTCATCGAACCCGTGGCAGGAGAAACAATTCTCAGAGAGAATGGGCCAGATGTCGCGATTGTAGTCTATCGTCGGTGGAACAGAAGCCCCATTCGAACCCGAAGACATCAGCGCGGCAAGGATCAACATGGCGGACGCCAATAATAACGGGCGGTGTGTTTGCAGGGACAATCGACCGGTGCAGAAGGTCATGTTTTTCAGATTGCAATTAGAGTATCGATAATCAATGACAACTTGCGAGTGTCGATCGCGGCATTATTACGCCTGTCCGTTCTATGTTCTTTTGCAATGCAACCGCGTGAAATGGTATCTGATCAATGACCGTAACAATTCAGCGATACATAACGGAAAGTAATTGATTCCATTAAACGTAAAAAACCCCACATGAAATACATCCACAAAATACTGACCGCGTTGATGTTGACTTGCTCCGCCAGCCTGGTTGCTGAAAAGCCCAACATCATTTTCATCCTCGCCGACGATCTCGGTCGCATGGATGTCGGATGTTACAATCCGAAGACGTTTTACGAAACGCCGAATATTGACTCGCTCGCCAAACGTGGCATGCGCTTCACTCAGGGCTATGCAGCCTGCTGCGTTTGCTCTCCCACACGCGGAAGCATCATGACTGGGAAGTATCCCCCGCGTTTCGGCATCACTGACTTCATCCCGGGAATGCGTAACGGGAAATTGCTCTCCGCGAAGAATGCGGATCATCTACCACTGGCGGAAGTGACCATCGCAGAGGCCATGCGCGAAGGTGGTTACGACACTTTTTTTGCAGGCAAGTGGCATCTCGGCGGCGGAGAATACTCGCCAAACGCTCAAGGCTTTGGACCCGGATTAGTTCCCAGCGATAAAGGCGTCGGTCAATTTTGGTATCCGAAATCTGACTTGTCCGCACCTAGCCACAAAGAAGATCCCAAGACCACCGACCGCATCGTCGATGAAGCAGTGAAATTCATCGGGGCGCATAAGGATAAGGGTAAACCCTTCTTCGCCTACCTGCCCTTTCTCGCGGTTCATACTCCCATCGGCGCCCGACCTGATCTGGTGGCTAAATACGAAAAGAAAAAGGCGAACGCGCCCGAAGATTCATGGGGGCAAGATCGTGAGAGTAAAGTCCGTCTGGTGCAGAACAACGCAGTCTATGCCGCGATGCTGGAGCAGCTCGACAGCGGCATCGGCCGCTTGCTGGACGCACTGAACAAGAACGGTCTCACTGAAAAAACAATCATCATATTCATGTCCGACAATGGAGGTCTTTCCACGGCGGAAGGACATCCCACCTCTAACCTTCCCCTAAGGTGCGGAAAAGGCTGGCCCTATGAAGGAGGCATCTGCGAACCGTGGATCGTTTGCGCTCCCGGCATCACCAAGCCGGGCAGTGTTTGCGATGTTCCAGTAATCAGCACTGATTACTATCCGACTCTGCTGGAACTGGCCGGCCTGCCCTTGAAGCCGGAACAGCATCTCGACGGAGTCAGTCTCAAGCCCTTGCTCAAAGGTGAAACGATGCAGCGCGGCCAGCCCTTGTTCTGGCATTACCCGCATTACGGCAATCAAGGCGGCGCGCCCCACGGCATCATCCGTGACGGCGACTGGAAACTCATCGAGTGGTTTGAAGACGGGGCACTGGAGCTTTACAACATTCCACAGGACATCGGCGAGAAAAACAATCTCGCCGCACAACAACCGGACAAAGTGAAGGGACTGCATGCGAAACTTATCGCGTGGCGCAAGGAAGTGAATGCGCTGATGCCCACTCCCAACCCTGATTTCAAAACCGATAAAAACCCGTCCAAATGAAATTCAGTCTCGCACTGTCATTCTCCCTGGCTTTGATCGCCAGTTCAGTCGCGGCCAACAAGCCTAACATCCTCATCATTCTCGCCGACGACCTCGGCTACGGCGATGTGTCATGCAACAATCCACAGCGCGGCAAAATCCCGACGGCAAACATCGACCGGCACGCCGCGCAAGGGATGCGCTTCACGGACGGGCATTCTTCATCGGGAGTCTGTTCGCCCTCGCGCTACACTTTGCTCACGGGCCGCTATCATTGGCGCACGCGCTTGCAGTCTGGCATTGTGAGTGTGTTTGGCGCGCCGTTGATCGCGCCGGATCGGATGACCATCGCATCGCTCGTGAAAAAATATGGCTATCAGACTGCCGCCATCGGCAAGTGGCATCTCGGCTGGGACTGGCCGGTTGAAAAAAACATGAGGCATCTGCTTCAAGCCTCCAGGAAACCGGGGGAAGACGATGAGGCAAAACCTGCTGCTAATTCGGCAGTCGCCACCGCCGATCATCAAGCCGCGTGGCGCGACATCTTCAGTAAGCCCATTTTGGGCGGGCCTACCACGCGAGGATTCGACAGTTACTTCGGCACCGATGTTCCAAACTGGCCGCCGTTTTGTTTCATTGAAAACGACCGCACCCTAGTGTCGAAAACGCAAAGCGCGACGACGATGAATCCGCCGAGTCCGAACGCACGGCGAGCATCCGCAAGTTGCTCGATCCCGCCGGGTTGCATCCAACTGCACATAACATCTATTTACTTCCCTTTATCGGCTCCACTTATCAAGGCTATGCCAGGCTGGGCGGAAACCACATCGTCGTTGGTGTTTGGACGGACAAGTTTTCCAAAGGAACCAAGCCACCAGTGAAGACCTTGCTGATGGAGCCGGAGCCAATTAAGGCTGGCTCACTTGCCCGCACCATAGCCCACGAGCTGGGTCACAACTTGGGACTGAATCATCCGCCAAAAAAAGAGGGCGGCACCACCGGCAGACTCATGGGTGGAAAAGTGCAAGGATACACTTTGACGCCGGAGGAAATCACGAAGGCCCGAACCATCGCCCGCAGAAATATCACGGCTTCGGCGAAAAAATAATTCGACTGATGAAACATGCCTTACTTGCTGCTGCATTGATGTGCGCCCTATCATGTGCGCCACGCATCACCGCCCGGCAGACGGTGGTCAGTATCGTCGGCGAGGATTTTCATATCAACGGCAAGCCGACTTACGCCGGGCGCATCTGGAACGGGCATCGGATTGAAGGGCTGTTGCTGAACTCGCGCATGGTGCAGGCGACCTTTGATGATTTGAATCCTGCCACGGCCAGGCGCTGGGCTTATGCGGACACTGGTAAGTGGGATGCTGAGCGCAATGTCAGAGAATTCATCGCGGCCCTGCCGGAGTGGAAGGCGCATGGCTTGCTCGCAATCACGGTGAATTTTCAAGGTGGCTCACCAGAAGGTTACTCCAAGACGCAACCCTGGCTCACGAGTGGTTTCAAGGATGACGGCTCATTGCGGCCTGATTTTGCGGCCCGAATGAAGCGCGTGCTGGATGCGGCGGACACACAGGGCATGGTGGTGATTGTCGGTTATTTATATTTTGGACAGTCGCCCCTCTTCACTGGCGAGGATGCCGTAATTCGCGCGACTGATGAGGCCACCCGTTGGCTGTTAGCCGGTAACTGGCGCAATGTGCTGGTGGAAGTGAACAATGAAACGAACCGAAATTATCTCCCGACGATCCTACGACCGGAGCGAGTCAGCGAACTTATCGAGCGTGTTCGCAACACAAAAGCCGACGATGGACATAGGTTGCTCGCGGGGACTTCATTTGGCGGAAGGGTCTCGCCATCAACCAACGTCATCGCAGTTTCAGACTTCGCCCTCATTCACGGCAATGGCGCAAAACAGCCGGCACAAATCCGGGATTTGATCCGCAGGACACGTGCCGTGACAGCGAACAAGACGATGCCAATCCTGATCAACGAGGATGATCAGGAGGAGTTCGATCAGGCGGAAAATAATTTTACGGCGGCTGTCTGCGAACACGTCTCGTGGGGCTGGTTTGACTATCGGCGTAAGGGCGAGGGCGTGGATGAAGGATACCAGTCG
Organism: Verrucomicrobiota bacterium; assembly: GCA_043758025.1. Lineage (GTDB taxonomy): Bacteria > Verrucomicrobiota > Verrucomicrobiia > Verrucomicrobiales > Verrucomicrobiaceae > VFKE01. Next base: position 141 of record JAYVOH010000146.1, on the reverse strand, counting down.
CCACCGGTCAACTGGGGCATCAGCTCCCAGCGAAAACGCGCCTTTTTTAATCTCATCTCAGATATCACAGCATCCAAAAAACCATGAAACATATCTCCTCCTTGCTTTCAAAACTTGTTCTGATTGCGCTCGCCACTGCAG
>JAYVOH010000145.1:0-4736 GCA_043758025.1 Verrucomicrobiota bacterium | reverse complement strand
GATAGTTCACCTCGAGTGATCCATAGCTCAAAAGCTTGTCGTAGTTGGAACTGGTGACAGCCGGGAATCCTTCACTTGCGCCACTATAAGCCTGCGGCGCAGCGCTGTAAGGATCCGTGGGATATTGATACTGATAATTTTGCCCAAAACTCACCACGGCAAAAAGAAGGCTGCAAAAGAGCGGAATTGACGTTTTCATGGCCGCTTATTTAAGAATTATTGATTATCTTGTTAACTGAATAACTTTTCAAATTTTCCATGAATAGCAAGTATTTTCTTTAAAAAACCGTAATTTTAGCGTCGCCCAGACACTTATGTTTGCCTCCAAGCTAAGCAATCCAATTAAATCAGGCTGCTCACCTCATTGACCTGATGCCCCAATACATTTAATCGAATCCATGGCAGAAGTCCCCTCCACTCTTAGCATGGAACTCGGTGCTTTAGCCCCGGATTTCAAACTTCCCGACGCAACTGGCCAATTCATCAGTCGCGATGAAGTGCGCGGTCCGAAAGGTTTGGTTGTCGCCTTTCTCTGCAATCATTGCCCCTTCGTCATTCATCTCGCCAGGGAACTCGGCGTTTTTGCCGCGACCTGCGAGGCCAAGGGCATTGGCTTTGTCGGCATCAACTCCAATGATATTGCGCGCTACCCCGCCGACAGCCGGGACAAGATGATCGAAATGGCCAAACTTCACGGCTGGAATTTCCCCTATCTTTTGGACGAATCCCAATCCGTCGCCCAAGCCTACCGCGCAGCCTGCACACCTGATTTTTATTTGTTCGATGCTGATCTCAGACTGACCTACTGCGGCCAGTTCGATGATTCCCGTCCGGGGAACAGCAAGCCCGTGACCGGAGCTGATCTACGTCTCGGAGTTCAGTCCGTTCTCTCTCGCGGCATTCCGCCGTCCCCGCAACGCCCCAGCACGGGCTGCAACATCAAATGGAAGCCGGACAACGAACCATCATGGTTCCGCATTTGAATCTTGTTTTCACGGGAGAGACCCCGACCCTATCATGATTGTTGGAGATTAGCTCGCCGAGTCTTCGTTCAAAACTAAGTTCCTCAGGATGACTTCCTCGGATTGAAGCTGGAAGTCTTCGCAAGCTGCTCCCAAAGCTCCTTCTCTTGCGATGTCACCGACTCAGGAGTTAGAACACGCACGATGGCGTAGAGATCACCCCGGCTTTTGTCCTCGCGAGGCAGCCCCAGTCCGCGCATCCGAAGTTTGCTGCCTGACTCGGTGCCGGGCTGAACGCGGAGTGTGGTCGAGCCATCAAGCGCGGGAATTTTTACCTCCACACCCAGAACCGCCTCCCACGGCGCGAGATCGAGATCATAATACAAATCGAAATCTTTAACGTTGAACTCAGGATGCTGCGCCAGCTTGACGCGCAGAAAAAGATCGCCCGTCGCGCCACCACCGAATCCAGCCTCACCTTGTCCGGCCAGTCGGATACGCTGCCCCTCATGCACACCGGGCGGAATGCGCACCTGATAAGTGTCCTTGCGATCCGCGCCGCCGTGCTCGCCCGGACGCCGCAGCGTCACCTTGCGCAACGATCCGCGCAAGGCCTCCTCCAGCGTAACGAGTATGTCCGCCTCCACATTCTGACCCTTTTGCGCGAAACCCTGTCCTCTTGCGCGACCGGATGGCTGCTGCGCAGAACCAAAGCCACCTCCCCGCCCGCCGAAAAATGTCTCAAAGAAATCACTGAAGCCGGTGCCATCGAATTCAAACGAAGTGCCCGCGTCCTGCGGTTCCGACCTTCGGCGATGAAACCCGCCCTGCGGAGGCGCAGCATATCCGCCCTGCTCCCAATTCGCGCCGAGTTCATCGTAACGTTTTCGTTTCTCGGGATCGCCCAGCACTTCATACGCTTCATTGATCCGCTTGAACTTCTCCTCCGCGCCGGCCTTGTCCTTCGCCACATCGGGATGATGCACCCGCGCCAGTTTGCGGAAGGCTTTTTTGATTTCATCCGGCGTGGCCGTGCGCGGCACGTCCAGCGTCTCGTAATAATCCTGAAATTTCACGGCCATAACACGATGATACTAACCGGCGTGCACCGCCGCCTTGATTTTACGCGCGCTCCGGTCAAACACGGCGAGGATCATTCCGAAGATGAGAACGACCAGCATGGAACTCCAGAAAATGTAGAGCCATTTCCAGACGCCATCGGTAAATCCGTAGGCATGCAGACCCACACCGAGCTGGTTGGTGCCGAACCAGGAAAAGACAGTGATCATACCCAGCACAATGCAGCAGCAGTGGAAGCCCACCTCTTTAACGTAACCGCCAAGCCGCGCATGAAGGATGACCAGGTTCATCAGCACAATCATCAACGCACCGTTCTCCTTGGGATCCCAGCCCCAGAAGCGACCCCACGCGTAGTTCGCCCAGATGCCGCCCAGCACCGTGCCGACCAATGAGAGGAACAAACCCGCCATGACAAAGCCATAAGCGATGCGTGTCAGATCACGGGCACGGACATCACCGGCTTTGGCGACACCAAAAAGGCGCTGAATGAAATAGATCAGCGAGAAGATGCATGCCACCATGCCGGCGGCGTAACCGAGGTTGATGCAGGGCACATGGGTGGAAAGCCAGAAGTTCGTGATCAGCACCGCCTGAAGCTGCTCCATGGTGTCGCGTCCTTCAAAGCTCATAAACCGGATCGAGAGGAACATGCCCGCCGTGCCCGCAATACAGGCCACGGCCAGCGCGAGTCCTTTGCGCGTCATCCATTCTGCGAGCAGTCCCAGCAATACCCCCGTGGTGGCAATGAAGAGGATGGTCTCATAAAGCGTGGTGATGGGTGGACGTCCCATGATGATGCAGCGGATGACGATGCCAGTCACGGCATAAGCCGCGCCGATGAGGGTGAACAGCACACAAATCCGCACACACCATCTGCCCCAACCGCCCGCGGGCGCAACCCAGCTCAATGCTAGAGCCAGCAGACCAATGATGAAATAGATGAGCGCATTGTAAAAGTAATCCGCCTTGTGATAGCTGACTTCCAGCGTCACATGACCGGACTCGCCCCGTGCGGCTGCGGCTTGCGTGAAGTGATCATGCACCGCATTCAACTTGGTCTTGAATGCCGCGCCATCCGTGGTGATGGCGAGATCACCGTAGCGAGAGAGATTATCGTAATCTTCTGCCGTAACTTCCTCGCCCTGCAAGACGGACATGATGATGGAGCCGGGGCCGCGCCAAACTTCGACATTTTTGTCAGCAGACGGGAAGATGCGCAGCAAAGTTTCCGGGTTGTCGCTCATGCCCGCGCCCAGACGGGTGCGGAACCAGAGCACACCGAGCCAGGGATTGCCCATCGGCGCGCCAGCTTCGGGATGTGTCTTCAAATGCTCGACAAGTTTCGGCAGGAACAACGCCAGCTTCCCGTCGCTCTTCTGCCATTCAGTCGCGAGTTCAGCAGGTAAGGTTTTTTCCTGATCGCCAAATGGCGCACGGGCGAAGTCCAAGTGGCTGAGGATGATCGCGAGCAAGCCGAAGTCGGACCCGAGTTTCGCCATCGCGCGTTGATCAGGTGTGCGATCCTTTGCGGGAATTTCACCGAGCTCCTTCATCTGCTTCAAGATCGCGTCCTTCGCCGGCGTCATCTCGTTGAAAGAATAACGGTCGCGCTTCTCCTTCCCGGCCAGGCCGAGCGCGATCACGGTGTCGGAATTGTCCACCACGAGCACGCGCAGATTCTTGGCCAGATCCGGCTTGAACCAACAAACCATGAGCCACTCGATGGCAGAGAGCGTGATGGGTTTTCCCTTGGCATCCAGCGCGGGTTTTCCAGCGGAAGGATCGGTCAATGGCTGCGGCGCGGGTTTGCCCAGCCCGCCAGATGTGCTGCCGGTATCGGTGACGGCAATGCTCTGCTTGCCGGAGAGTCGCAGCAGCATGACGCGCGCGACGGTGTCCAGCGGCTTGATGCGCCCGGACTCCTGCACGGGAAGCGAGCGAAACATCGCCACCACTTCAGGATCACGCAGCACATCAAGGCTGATCTCCGGCTTGGGCTTGTCCTGTGCGAGAAGCACGGACGAGGTCGCGAGAAGTAATGTCGGGATAATGAATCGGAAAAGTTTCATGGCTTCAGACGGGAACGGTTTCTTTTTTGCTGGAGCGCGCGAGATGACGCGAGAGCATCCAGATCATGTGGATGAGGAGGCCGATGCCCGAAGCGATGAGAGCGACGAGTGGCCAGTGGTCAGAGGGATTGCTCACGACCTGGAACATGGAAGCCTGCGGACCACCGCGCGAAGCGGCCGCGGCATCGAACGAACTCTGGAAGAACGCGAAGCCGCCGGAGCGCAGCGGCTCATTCATGGTGATAATCTTCTTCTCTTCGTGACCGTCGCGCATGACCGTGATCTGACTGGCGAACTTGCGCGCCTGCGCAGTGCCGGGATGAGTCTCGCGCACGAACTTGTCCAGCCGCACGGCGAAGGGCAGCGGCCAGGTGCGGCGACCGATGGATACGGCAAATACTCCGTCACCCACTTTGAAAGTATAAGGTGCTTCCGCCCGACGCCAGATGATGCCGCTCTGTTCCTGCTTGGTTTTTTTGTCCACCACTTTGACATAGACCCCGTTCAACATCTGCTCGTGCTCGATGGGCTTCTTGGTATCAGGATCGCGCGCACCCAGCGACTGGAGGCTGAAACCATCCACGACCATGTTCTTGGCATCGCTCGCGATGGCGCGACGCACCCC
>JAYVOH010000144.1:0-4740 GCA_043758025.1 Verrucomicrobiota bacterium | reverse complement strand
AAGCAAAGGTGTGTCGTGGTCGATGTTGACGAATCGTGCTGCCATTGCTTCCGGTAGCATCAACGCCGTGCTTTGGCAAAGTCCGACAGGCTGCTAGTTATCTATCTCCGCTGTTTTCTTTTTTCCCACCATCATGAACGGTTTCTCGCAGGCAATGTAGAAGACATAACTTATTCCGATGATAAGCGGAATACCAGGCACGAGGAGGAGCGTGAGCATTGCGAACGGACTGGATCGGAACTGTGGGAAGACATACTGTGTAAGAACCTGTAGCAGTGGGGCATGGATCAGATAGATGCTGTAAGAAAAGGTGCCGATAAAAACGAGTGGTTTCATGCTGACCAGCTTTTTCAGGAATCCGCCTTCATGCTTTACGCAGATAATGAGAAGGCACATTGATGTGAATCCTATGAGTCCGTCGATGATGGCCTCACCCATCAGGCCGGACGGACGAAAGGATGGATCCACATAAAGGTAGATGACGCCGGCTGCTGAACCGGTCATCAAGCCGCGCCAGGGCAGATCTTGAACGCGCCCACTCTTGTTGAATGCGATGGACGCGGCGAGCATTCCGAGCGCAAACAACCCCAGATAATTCGCGGTCAGCGAACTTCCGATCAGGCGGTCACAGGCCATGGCGATCAATGGTGAAACGATAACCGTGATCACCGTGGTGACGACGGGTCCGATCCGGTTCCAAGCCAGGAGGATCAATGGAAATACAAGATAGATGCGCCATTCCACTGCGATAGACCAGAATGCATGATTGATCGTGAAATCATCCGAAAATACGTCATGCACCAGGAGGAAATGAGTCAGCAAGCTCTGGCGGGACACTGGGATGCTGATGTCCCAGTGAGTCCCGGTCTTTTCATGGATCAGGGTGGAGATCAGGAGCAACGATGCGAGCGTCGCGAAATAGTAGGGTGGAAGAATTCTCCAGGCGCGCCGTTTGTAGAAGCCAAGCGCCCCATCCCGCAGGCTGCCTCCGGCACCGATCACGGGCAGCATCAGGCAAAAACCCGAGAGCACGATGAAAACGTCAACGGCGATCCGGCCGTGTAGCAGCATCCCCTTGATTAAATCTCCGGCAACAGGGGATCCCGTATTGGTCAAGTCAACTTGAAAGGATGCGTGGTGCATCACGACATAAATGGCGGCGATGGCGCGCAACCCGTCGAGGTGCGCCATATGAATCCTCGAGCCTGTTGTCCGCAGACACGACTCAGCAGCCAGAGCAGGCCCACGGCATGTGTATTCCGCAAGAATCAATCCGCCCAGCAGCATGATCCATGCAATGACGATCCATCCCTCTCCAACGGGCGCAGGAAAGACGGCGGCGTAGGCACGGCCGTTTGTCCTCGGATCGGAACCATCGGCGGTGGAGAACCAGACGCGCCTGCTGCTGAAGGTATATCTGCCGGGCGTTGACTTCACCCGTTCACTGGTTTCGGCACGTTGTGGCATTCGCTTCCCGTTCTCGGTCACAGAAGCTCGGGGATGCACGCCTGGACGCAGATAAGTTCGAAGCACCGCACTCTGGACGGTAAAAGCCCGACCGTTGGCCTGGTCGGTCTCCGCAATAGAAAAAGGAATGGCCTTACCCGGGAACAGACAGCCTGTGGTCTGTTGCAGTAGAATCAGGAGGCCCGCGACGATGAGAATGCCCGCTCCCCACTTTGTCGCTGCGTTGTAAGTCCTGTTTTGAAACATTGGTTATTGATGGCTAGGTTTTAGCTTCTACTTATCACGCAACTCACTCGCCTAAGACGCGCAACGGAACCTGTGAGTGAGGCGATAGGGCGTTCCTATGATGCAGCGACAGGCGGGATAAGACCCCGGCAAGGGGCACGCGGGAAGGATGACGCTCAAATTAGTAAGTGGCTTGATTTGCTTTTCGCTGGCAAAGATCACGGGCCATTCTTCCATGCAAGGGGTCCCCACCATGTCAATGCCCGATTGTGAGTTTTGGTGGTGCTTGATTCGAGGACAAGCTGTCTGGCCGCGCCGTTTGTGTTGCCCGGAAAATCGAGGTTCCATTGATGCGCGCCCTCGTCCTCGCGGTGCAACTTGGGTGTATAAATGGTTTCGTGCCGCCAGATTTCTTTTCCTTCCGCATCCAGAAGCGTGGCGCGAAATGTGACTGACTCCGGCGGCTTGTCTCCGTCTGCACATTCAGCGGCGATCCTTCCAGCAAGGCCCGTGGCATTTGCGGGAACGACAAACTCAAGGCGGGTAGGTGCTCTGGCAGTGCCAGCTTCGAGTCCATTGAGGACACGATCCTCCAGCGGAGGCTGCGACTGTTGGGGGGCGGCTGGCAGGTAGGGAAACAGCATGCCTTTGAATTTTGCGGCTTGCCCGGGATCGAGTGCGTGGGGGCTGTCATTAGGCATCCATTCCGACAGCACGTAGCCAAACTTTTTTTTGAACTGCCACTTTGATTCCTCTGGAAGCGACAAGGTGCAGGAGGTCACATTTTTTGCGGCGAGCAAACCGGTCTGCCAGCCCAGGACATCGGCGAGACTTCGCAAAGAGGGGCTGATCAGGAATCCTTCGGCAGCCATTTCGGGAACGAGTGTGCGCGTGATTTTCGAACCATCATCCAGCTTTTGAATCATCTGCACGTTGCTGCCTTGGTAACCGAACTGTCTGAGTTTCCCAGCCAGAGACCGGGGGGCATCTACCCGCAAGGCCCGGAGTGTTCGCGATCCTGAAGGCGGCAGAAGTTCCACCTTGCGCCCCCATGAGGTGGTGCCGCTCGCGATGTCTTTCCAGATTCCAGATGAAGCTCCCTCGTTTCTCCGCCGTAGCAATAAAAAGCCCTTCTCGCGAACCAGGGGTTCACAATCCGTGAGCAGCGTCAGCAGCAACGGCCCGTCGTCGATCCACGACAGCCGGGTGTCGATGGTCTCCGGCCGGAAAAGCAAGAATTTCGCTGAGTTGCCATCATGGAAGTGCTCCAAGTTCAATCTTTGAAGTCGAGGTGTGTAACTGCTGTAGCTTTGAAAAACAGGACGCGGGAGATAGTTGAATCCGTTGATGAAAGCATAGGCCTGCTGGTAATTAAAAATGTCCACAGTGGACTGGCCGACGAGTCGGTTGATTTCAGGAAGTTTCCATTCATCCATCGCGCGCGAGCCGGTGTCCCCGATGCGTGGGAGTTGAAACGAGGGCGCAAACGTATGAGCAATCCGGGCCGGAGCTTTTTCAATTTTCAACAGGTGGGAACGAATATGTGCTGCCGTTAATTTATTTTCCCCTGACACGGCGAAGGCAGAAAATACAAGGATTATGGTCGCGATGGCTGTAAGGAGCATCGGCCATCGAAGGATTCCAGAGGGCGTTCTTTCTTGAAACGTCGCTGTGGCGAGCAGGCAGGCGAAGGGAAATCCGGAGGCGATGAACTGGAGTTCGTGACCGTCCGCGCGGGTAAATCCATGTTTCCAGGAAAGAAAGGCGCAGCCCAGCACTGGGGCGATCGCGATCAGCATCCGTAGCTTCTTCTCCTTGAAAGAAATTAAACAAATTGTGGCGGTGATGAGAAGTCCTATCGCGATGGCCAACCCCAGTTCCAGCATTCCTGTTGAAGGCGGGTAGCTGAGTGCAACGTAGCCAGTGGAAATTTCCCATGAATTGCGTAGATAAGCCGGAAGACTGGACAACGCCTGACCGGAAGCGCTCCAGCCAAAAAGAAATATCATGAGAAACGCCAGCGAGACGAGGATTGCCGGGCGCGCGCGGCGCTGAAGAACGCAATGCAAAACAACGCACGCGAGCACCAGCGTGGCGGCCATCAGGTTGGTGAACTTAATCAATGCCATGATCGCACAAGCAGAACACAAGCCGCCTGTCTCCAGATATTGGATTGGAGCCGGACGCGGCACGTTACGTGCAATCAACATGGCCACACCAGCGCAAAGAAGAACCGGTGTGGGTGGCAGCAAGACCAGCAGCACCCACAAGGCGGCGCGCAGAAACCGGTTGGGAACAGCAAGTCCCATCTGCCAGGAAACATAGCCCGAGAATAGTGCCTGGCTCAGGGCAAAGGTCACACGCTCCCATTGGAAACCGCCCAGGCCGAGATCCGTGTAAAGATAACCGAGCGGCCCCATGGTGTAGATGATGTCTTTGCCGAATTGCCAGTGATGTTGCGCCGCATACTCCAGCACGAGCGGCCAGGACGAGTCCAGCGCAACACCTGTTATTCCTGTGCTCCCCGAAAGTTCATACGCAGAGAGCACCAATAGCAACCAGGCGGCGAAAGGGCCGAAAGCGGATAGTGCAGCGACGAACCGACTCTTTCCGTCCTGCGAACGTGACGCCGAGCGAAATCGATTCATGGCCTGGGCCGCGACCACAATTCCTCCACCGATCCCCAACGCAAGCTGCATCACCATCAAGTCCAGCATTGCGCCCCGGCTTGATGCCGGTGCATTAAAGGCACTCAAATCATGGGGCTGCGTGATGGCAGAACTCTCTGCAAACACGGAGAGCCGGAGAATGGCGTTGAGGCAAAATGAATCCATGAATGCGCCCTCAATAGGGGATCCCAGAAAAGAGAACACGCGAATGCAACCAGCCCGGCTACTTTTGGCAAGCGGAATTTGTGTGCGACTGACCCTGATCCCTTGATGAAAAAATTTAGAGAAACGCTGAACAATGCGTGTTTTAAAAAAGCACCGTATTTTTAGTCTGCTATCCAAGTTTTTGCCGATATTTTTCATCCCGCAAGACCGCCGT
>JAYVOH010000143.1:0-31828 GCA_043758025.1 Verrucomicrobiota bacterium | reverse complement strand
GGCGGCAGATGTTCACGCCCCAGGGGTAGGCTTTGCTGGGGACTTCGCCTTCGATGGGTTTGGCCTCGATGAGGGCTTCGACGAACCAGCGGTCGGCGTCGCGTTTCACGGCGATGTTTTTCACGGTGTAGAAGCTGGCGAGGTCTCGGAGCGCGTGGTGGACGCATTCATCGAGCACGGTGGCGTTGGGATTGATGACAATGAGGGGGCGGATGCCCTTGGCGGTTTCGAGCCGGATCTCGACGGTGTCGTCATTGAAGATGGCGTAGCTGTCGCGGTCTTTGCAGGCGGCGCGCAGGATACCGATGGGCACGCTGGTCTGCGCATGCAGCGCGCGGGCAAAGTGGAAGCCCAACGCGCTGAAGCCGCCCACCGATTTCGCGCTGGATACAGCCCAGGTTCCTTCAATGTCGCTCTGCGCCTCGATGGCCGAAACATCCTTGGCACCAAACTGCCGGATGAGCGGTTACGCAGCCGCCTTGAGGTCGTCGGGATACTCCGGGATTTTTGAAAATGCGCTCATCGGCATCGTCATGTTCGACTGCCCGCTGCACAGCTACACGTCACCGAGCAGCACGTCTTTGATCTCGATCCTGTTCTTGCCCACGAACGTGAGCGTGAGCGGCACCTTCGACATCGGCTGTGCTGCGAGCCGCACGATCCAGCGGCCCATCCCCAGACGGGCAGCGGCTTGTCGCGCTGGAGCAAGGCGTAGTCAGAAAAAATACATGGGCAGCCGCACATCGGCGAATGCGCTGCCCGCTGTGAAAAAGAGAATGGCGAGCAGCGCGGCGGATGATTTAATGGCGATGGGTTTCGCTTGGAAATTGCCGGAATGGTTTTCAACGGCTTGCGCTGGACGTTTCCCCAGCCGCCGAGTTTGCGCTAGATGATGAAAGCGAAAAACATTTTGCACGGAGCGTCTAACGGTCGTTTTGCGACGATTCTAGTCAGACAAAGTGAAATTGCCAAAAAACAAATCGCGGAACGGCTGGAGTATTTTGTGCGAGTGGCAGCCAAGACAGCCTGGTGCGCTCCACGCGGGCACTGTAGTCAACAGTCAGTGCTCGGATTGATGATCGCTGATTTGAGGAGCGCTGGTTTTCACCACCCACGTTAGCGCATGACAAATATGACAACCGCGCTTTAATCGTTAGCCATGAATGCCAAAGAGCCGCCATTCACAACGGGCAACAGGTCGAACATGCGCTAAGGATGTGGAAAATTTGCGCAAAATTCGTCACAAAACATCGGGATTCACGATCCTGTGGAGGTTTGAGTCCTCCCGTGAGCACCTCATTATAATGTAATGCATGAAGCAGGATGAAGGAACCCGCGGGCAGGACGCGACCTTTGTGCGTGGGGCGTTTGCGAAAATCGCGCCGCGCTATGTGCTCACTAATCATGTGCTGAGTCTGGGCATCGATGTGCTCTGGCGCCACACCACGGCCAGAGCCGTGGCCAAGTTACAACCGCAGACCGTGCTTGATCTCGCCACCGGCAGCGGCGATCTGGCGGCGGAAATCGAGAGGCGCTGTCCTCAAGCTTGCGTGCTCGGCGCGGATTTCTCGGCTCCGATGTTGCAGGAAGCGCGGCGACGTGGAGTGAAGAATCTCATCGTGGCGGATGCGATGGCGTTGCCGGTCGCGACTGACTCCGTGGATGTCGTAACCGTGGCATTCGGCCTGCGCAACATGGCTTCGTGGGCCGGAGCCTTGCGGGAAATGGCCCGGGTGTTGCGGCCCGGCGGGTCGTTGTTTGTCTTGGATTTTTCATTACCCACACAGCCGATTTTGCGTTGGGGGCATCTGTTTTATTTGCGTCGGATCATGCCGTGGATCGCAGGACTGCTGACCGGAGAACGGCAAGCCTATGAGTATCTTTGCGGCACCATCGAGAAATTTCCCGCTGGGGAAGCCATGTGCACCATCATGCGCGAGAACGGATTCGCTTCTGCCAAGGCCAGGCCGCTCAGCTTCGGCATCGCTTCATTGTATATGGCAATCAAGTCAGGTGACGAGATTGGGAAAACATGACCGCTCAACAATGGGGCAGTCGCGTAGCGAGAGTTGGGCTAATTTTCAGAGCGTTTCCGCCACTTGCACCCAGGTCGTTTCGCCACAGAAGACTTTGGCGCGCTCGGCCAAGGCTGCGGCATCGGCTCCGCTGCGGGCAATGGCGAACATCGTGGAGCCGGAGCCGGACATGAGTGCGGCGCGTGTTTCCGGCTGGTCGAGCAGCCATGTTTTTAGTGCGGGCAGAAGAGTCCATTTTTCAAACACGGGCCGCTCCAGGTCATTGACCATGTTGCCCCATTCGCATATCTGGGGCGCATACAGCACGCCGGGTAATTCACGCGAATCTGCCCAGCGCTGGTAGGCCCAGGGGGTGGCGATATTAAACGAGGGCTTGATGAGCACGAGGGGCAGTCGCCACGGAAACTCCACCGGTTGCACTTTTTCACCGCGCCCGGTGGCATCGCACACGGTCTCATGCAGGAAAAATGGAACGTCGGACCCAAGTGTGGTCGCAAGTTCGACGAGTTCGTCTGTGCCCAGCGGTGATTTAGCCAGTTCATTCAAGCCGCGCAGCATCGCCGCCGCATCGCTGCTGCCGCCTCCGAGACCGGCGCCGTGCGGAATGTTTTTCTCCAAATGGATGTCCCAGCCCGCGCCGGTCTTGGAGGCGGATTCAAAGGCTCGGAGGGCGCGCAGGGCCAGATTGGACTCGTCGGTGGGCACGGTCGCATCGGAGCAGGTGAGCTTCACTGCCTTGTCCGTCCTCTTGGAAAGGCTGATTTCATCCGCCAGTGAAATGGGGCACAGGCGGGTTTCCACTTCATGGTAGCCGTCGGCGCGCTTGCCCGTGACGCGGAGCCAGAGATTTATTTTCGCGGGCGCGGAAAGGGTGATTGCGGGGCTGGGCATCTGGCGGAGTATCCTTCTCATTGGCTGCAGTCAAGGCAAGGAAGTCGTGAATTTATGGATTTCCGAGATAAAAAATTACATTTGGCAAGCAAAAAACTTGTCAACCTCCACTGGAGTCTAGTAGTTTGTTCCATTATCATAAACCGCTCCCCCCTGGCGGCGCACTGATTCACGACCCAAGTTATTATATGTCATGAAGAAAACCAAGCGCCCACTCCCTAAGAAAGCACCGGCTAAAAAAACTCCACCTGCGAAGTCGGCCAAAGCCGCACCCAAAAAGGTGGTCAAAGCAGCCAAAGCCCCTAAACCGCCTAAAGCTCCAAAAGCACCTAAGGTTCCCAAGGCACCCAAGGCTCCGCCTGCTGGCAAGAAGCCGCGCGCTGGTGCGCCCATTGCAGCTTGGGACGACGATCCAGAGTCGGGGTTGAAAGTGGATAAGCGTCCCGCGCCCACGCTTTCGTTGGTTCCGCTGCCCATGGAAATTTCCGGGCCTGCGCCGAAAGCCGCCATCTATCCCACAGGCACCGCGAACTTCCGCTACTGGACAGCAGCCGATGCCTTGCGCCGCGCGAAGGATTACTGGAAGACGCATCTGCCTGACGGCGGTGCCTGGCATGATGGAGTGACCTTGACCGTGCATCTCGATGCTGGCGAGGATCTGAACGCCTATTACGACCGCAAATCGCTTTCGTTCTTTCACGGCAATGTCAAAGGCAAGACCATCTTCACCGGTGAAAGCGCAGACATTGTCTGTCATGAGTTCGGCCATGCCGTGCTCGATTCGCTCCGGCCGGATCTCTGGGACGCTTCCCTTGATGAAGTGGCGGCGTTCCACGAATCATTTGCCGACATCTCCGCCATTCTCACCGCTTTGCAGCTTCCATCCGTGCGCGCCGCCGTGCTCAAGGAAACCGGGGGCCACATCTGGCAAAGCGGACTGCTCTCGCGCATCGCCGAGCAGTTCGGAAAGGCGATCCACGCGATCAATCCTCACTCCGCTCCGGCTGACTGCCTGCGCAATGCGGTTAATTCATTCTTCTATGCCGACCCGATGCACCTGCCGCCGACCGCACCGGAGAGCAGCCTGTCCTCGGAGCCACATTCGTTCTCCCGCGTCTTCACGGGCGGATTTTTTGAGGCCATGTCCGGGATGCTCAAAACGATCTCTGCCAAACCGAATGACGCCGACCTTCAGAAGCTGGCTCATGATGCGGGCACGCTGCTTACCAAGGCCGTGCGCTCGGCTGCATTGAGCGCCGCATTCTACAGTGAGGTCGCCGCGCAAATTATCTGGGCGGACACCGCGCTCTTTGAAGGCAAATACGATGACGCGCTCCGCAGCGCTTTTGTGCGTCGCGGCCTGCTCTCCTTGGAAGCCGCCCGCTCGCTCAAGGCCGAGGCCGCGCGCGCCGTGGTCGCCAAGCCGACGCCCGGCGATGAAATGCCACGCGGCCGCGACATGATGATGCGTGCCAGCGCTTTCGGATTGACCGAGGGTGCCGTGGTCGTGCGCACCGCATCGTTCTCGCGTCGCGGACTCATCGCCCCCGCCGCCGCCGACACCGGATCCACGCCCGTGCCCGGAGTCGAACAGGCCACGCAGTCCTTCCTGGAAACCCTCTTCCGTCGCGGTCGCGTTGATTTCAGCCAGATCAAGCCCGGCATCAGTTCCGTGAGCCATCCGACAGTGCGCCGCAAGACGCATTACCTCGTCGAACATAACGGCCAGTTCCATCTGCACCGCCGCTGCTTCGATGACGGACTCGAGGATTGGAACTAATACAATTTCATGTCCAAAAAAAAGGTCACGAAAAAGACCGTGAAAAAGCGTGCCCCATCTGGCGCGGAAGAACGGTTTGTGGACAATCTCATCATCCGGGGTGAAGCGGTAAAAAAGACGGGCGGCAAACAAAAGCTGCCGCCCGGTGCGACGCATTGGATCGTGGAGAACAAGGATGAAAAGACCAGCACGGTGAAGCGCGGGCGTTTTTCCCTGATCTAGCCGGACTGGAATCAATCATGTCCCTGCGCATTCACGACCTGCCGGAAGGCGACCGACCGCGCGAGCGATTATTCCAGCAAGGCGCGACCGCGTTAAGCAACGCGGAACTGCTGGCTCTTTTCATCAACACCGGCCTGAAGGGCGAGAATGCCATCCAGATCGGCGCCCGGCTGCTCAAGGATGCCAAAAGCCTTCGCGCCTTGTCCCGCCGCAGCGCGAAAGAACTCTCGGATGAACGCGGACTCGGTCCCGCCAAGGCCGCACACATTGCCGCCGCGTTTGAACTGGGACGCCGTGCCGCGCGTGAGGAAATGGTCGAGCAGAAGATGGACGAGCCACTGCGCATCTATGAATTTCTCTGTAACGACATGGCCCGCATGAATCAGGAGGAACTGCACATCCTGATCTTGAACACCCGCATGATGCTCGTCCATGACCAGGTGCTCACTGTCGGCACGCTCAATGAGAGCATCGCCCATCCGCGCGACATTCTCCGTTGCGTCATACAGCACAACGCTCACGCCTTCATCCTCGCGCACAATCATCCCAGCGGGGATCCCTCGCCCAGCGAAGCGGACCGCCAGCTCACGCGCCGCATTCGCGAGATCGCTCAACTGATGAAGATTGATTTTGCGGATCACGTCATCATCGGCGCGCCCCGTGCCGGTGCGAAACCGTATTTCAGTTTCCGGGAAGCGGGAATGATGTAGGGCGGTGAAGTTGAATGGTTGAAATGTTGAATGGTTGAGGCGAAAGCATTCGAAGAATTCCAACTGACATTCAGATGCTTCATCCCACTGCGATCATATCCCCGGACGCCGTCATTGATCCCAGCGCAGACATCGGCGCCTATGTGGTGATCGAGGGGCCAGTGCAGATTGGCGCAGGTTGCAAGGTCGCGCCGCACGCTCAGATCATCGGGGACACGGTGATCGGCGAAGGCACACAGATTGGGCGCGGCGCGGTGATTGGCGAGAATCCGCAAGACTTGGGATTTGATCCGGCAACCTCCAGCGGCGTGCGGATCGGGAAGGGGAATGTAATCAGGGAGCACGTCACGATTCATCGCGGCAGCAAGCCCGGCGGCATGACGGAAATGGGTGATGGAAACTTCATCATGGTCGGCGCGCACCTGGGACATGACGTGCGGATGGGTGATATAAATGTCATCGCCAACGGCGTGCTGCTCGCGGGGCATGTCCACATCGGTTGCAATACCTTCCTTGGCGGCGGCGCGGTTTTTCATCAGTTCCTGCGCATCGGCGATTACTGCGTCATCCAGGGCAATGGCTCCTTCAGCAAAGACATCCCGCACTACTGCGCCGCCCAGCGCATCAACCGCGTCACCGGCCTCAACGTCATCGGCCTGCGCCGCGCCGGCTTTACCACGGCGGACCGTGCCGCGCTGAAGGAATTGTTTGATCTGCTTTTTCGCAGCGGAAAAAATCTCACTCAGGCCCGCGAGGCCGCGCGGGAGCGTTCCTGGCCGGAACAGGCCGAGAGGTTTCTCCAATTTGTCGAGGCACCGTCCAAGAAAGGCGTTTGCCAGGTGCGTGCCGACAAGGACGAGGACTGATCAGGCAAACTGCGCGGGCAGGGCACCGGATAACCACCTGTTATTTGGTCAAAGTGGAACTTCCATATAGCCTCCGCCAATCACATTGCTGACTGCGGCGAGAATTTCAGGAATATGCTGTTTGGTTCGCGGCCAAGATGTGGCCATCAGCACGACTATGCCAAGACGACGCCCGCTGAGTTTCTGCTGGTAACGTAGATTCTGTCCGTTGTGATGAATACTTCGTAGCCATCATCTTCGGCCAGCTTTAGCAACTCACCGTTGGAAATCGTGGACCAGTCGCGCTCCGCCGTCGTGTCAACGGGATGGGGATGCAAATGTTTACGCAGCGGGGCGGGAGCGCCCTGGTCAAAAAGAATCCGCATGGTCACGCAAACTGGCCTCCGCATATTTCAGCACCGCTTCCACCTGAGGTCGTTGCACGCCTGGAAACCACTCAAGGAAATCATCTGCCGTTGCTCCATCCTCCAAGTTCTCAAACAAGGCGCGCACCAGGACACGAGTCCCGCGAAAGACCCACGCGCCGCTCACCCGTTGAGGGTCGCGTTCTATCGTCGGACAATCTCGCCAGTCATTCATAGGGTTAGCATACGCTCACGGTTGCCATCTGACAACTCCCGTAACATTTTGCCTGTTCGGCCACTAACTGATCCCCGCAGCAGTGTAACCATCTGTTGTTATTCAGGAGGCGTTGCGGATCTCCGCTGACACCCATTACGTTCGAGTTCACGAGCGTCCCCAGTTTGTGTGATTGTAATCAAGGTGTGATCGATTTCGGAATGCGTAAGAGGATGTCCGGTGGCGGGGTGAGGATTCGCGCAAACTTCAGGCACGCGCCGTCGTGCAGCACTTGAGCATCCGGTGGTATCTGTGCGGACATGAATGGGTTTGCCCCCATGCCGGGCATGGGTGGCATGGCACCTGCCTGCGCCATACCTCCCACCTTGGCCAGCAATGAAGCCAGGGCCGTGTGGAGTTAAAACATCAGCGGCACATCCCGAATGCCAAGCACCCCGTGCTCGATGAGCGAGCGTGCCTGCACGAGATAGCATCCGCCGTTTAGACCCGGCACATAAGACGTGGTGAAATGCAGCCACGCCCGCGCCGTCACCGCCAACGCCATGATCAACACGATGGGTAGCCATCGCGCGAAAGAGTTTTCACGACCGCTCGCCGGGCAGCCTCGAGATGATGCGTTCTGATGAGGTAATGATTGAGGTGGATTCATACTCGAGATGAACCTTGAATGATCGGCGCGCGGTGATGGCTGATCACGCGAGGCGCGCGATTGGGCGCGGCCGGCGCAGCATCACGCCACCGCTAATGATGCAGATGCACGCGATGGCTCCTGGCATCCAAGGAAACGGGTTGCGCGGGGCGGGATGTGTTAAGGAGATGGCGGGCGATTCGTCGCCGCTGACCAGCATGACCCAACGTGGTTTTTCGTTGGGTTGGGCTTCGTGTTGCATCCAGAGTATGACGCTTTGTGAGGAGCCTTCGGGGACTTTGAAGGAGATGGATGGGGCAGAGGGATGCAACTGCCAGACGGCCCTGAGCAGGGAGTGAGCTTGGTCTTTGCTTAAGGGATCAACAGGGAGCGGAGAGGAGGGGTCTGGCTGGGTGCGTTTTTCCAGCTTGGGTGCGCCCAGGGAATTGGCGGCATCGTTGCCCTCGCACTGCCACCGGAGAGCATTCGTGACAGCATTTTTTGCTTCCTCCTCGCTGGCGATCATCGGATTGTCCCCGTAGTCGGCGGTGACTTCGAGTTGCACGCCGCCGTCGCGGAGGAGCAGGGCTTTCGCTGTTAGGAACTCGCTGCCGTGCGCCCACGCGGACAGGGGCAGCACGATGGCCGCCCCTGACAAAATCGCGAGTTGGAGGGTGCGGATCATTTTTTGTTCCAGCGCAGCACGCGGCCCCACTGATTCCATTCGGTTTCGAGAATGTTGCCTTGGGCGTCGAAGGTGATGCCGTGGGGGGAGGTGACGATGCCGACCTGCCAGTCTTTAGGCGCGATTGCGGGCGTGTTGGTCAGCTTTTCGTGCAGGCCTAGTTCGGCGACCATTTTGTTTTCTTTGTCCCAGACGCTCACACGACCCGCGATCTCGGCGACGCACATGAGGTCGCCAAAGAAGCTGGCGCTGCTCGGGTTGCGCAAACCTTTGTCGGCGATGATGCCGATGATGTTGCCGTCGAGGTCGAGGTGCAGCATCCGGTTGTTGCCGCGATCAAGCGCGACGATGCGCGCGGGTGTGAAGCGGTGGTCGATGAAAATCTTGTGCGTGTTTTTGAAGTTGTAAGGCGCGACCGGGCCACCGAAGACTTTTTTGAACTTGCCGTCTTTGTCGAACTGGAAGATCCAGCTCTGACCATAGCCGTCCACAATGTAGATGTCGCCATTGGGCGCGAGGTCGCAGTTGGTGAGCTTCAGGCCTTTTGCGGACTGCTCGGCGGGGAAGGCTTCCTTCTTGATTTCCAAGACCACGGTGCCGTCGAGCTTGCACTTGATGAAGCGCTGTTCGTTGAGCACGGTGGCGTAGATGAACTCACCTTCATCGATCTTGCGGATGACGAACCCATGCAGCGAATCGGGCAGGGGCAGTGACTTGGTGAATTTGCCATCGGGTCCGTAAACCAGCAGGCCCGCGCCTTTTTCCTGCACGCTGACGTAAACGTTGCCAGCGGAGTCCACGGCGATTTCTCCGTGGCTGTCCCCGAGTTTTTCCTTGCCGGGCGGCGGCTGGATGAAGTCGGGGGCGAATTCGTATTTGACCTCATCCGCCGCGATAGGGCGGCAAAGGGCGGTCAGGGCAATGAGGGTGATGAGCGTCTTGTTCATGGCACGTCTGTGGCGGAGAACGGGTGGTGCGTCAACCGCTAGCGTCATGGAAAGTAAATTAATCCGGCTGCATTTCCTTCTTGCTTCAAATTGCCCTGTTTCATAACCTGTGGACTTCACGTTTCTTCAAACCAAATACTCAAATATGAAAAACATACCGCATCTCATCTTCGCGTTCGCCTTCGCGATTCCCGCCAGCACCTTGCGTGCTGAAGGCGCACCCGCCCAGCCGGGCGGTCATCTGCCTAAAAAAGTGGCTATCTCCCTTGTGAAAGTCGCTGGCGGCCTGGTGGACCCGATCCACGTGACGGCTCCCAAAGACGGCAGCAAGCGGCTCTTCGTCTGCGAGCGGCCCGGCCTGGTGCGCATCATCAAGGACGGAAAGCTTTTGGAAAAACCTTTCCTCGACATCAAAGACAAGACGCTCAGCAGCTTTCTGGAGGAAGGTTTGTTCTGCATCGAGTTCCATCCCAAATTCAAGGAGAACGGCCTGTTCTACGTCTGTTATTCAGACCTCTGGTTCAATGGCGCGACGCTCATCACCCAATATAAAGTGAGCGCCAAGAATCCTGACAAAGCTGACCCGGAGAGCGCCAAGGTTATCATGCAAATTGACTTTCCTTATTGCAATCACCACGGCGGCAAGGTTGCCTTTGGGCCCGATGGCTTTCTCTATGTGGGCGTCGGTGACGGCGGATGGGAAGGCGATGTCATCAGCGCGGGCCAGGATTTGCACACCTTGTTGGGCAAGATGCTGCGCATCGACGTGAACAGCTCCACGCCCGACCGCGCCTATGGCATCCCTAAGGACAATCCATTTATCACGCCGAAGCAACAAATGACTTTGTTTGGCATCAGCGAGAAGCAGTTCTCCCAGATCCATCCTCTCGCCAAGCCGGAAATCTGGGCCTACGGCATTCGCAATCCATGGACGTTTAGTTTTGACCGCAAGAGCGGCGACCTCTTCATAGCCGATGTCGGCCAGAATCACTGGGAGGAAATCAATCACCAGCCTGCGGCGAGCAAAGGTGGCGAGAATTACGGCTGGAAGTTCATGTGCGGCAGCCACACGTTCCCCATTGAAGACGAGAAAACCAACCCACGTGTCGGCGTGCTTCCCATTGCGGAATACAGCCACGTTGATCAGGGCAACTGCGTTGTCGGGCTCGGCATTTATCGCGGGACAGCCTATCCGGAAATGGAAGGCACTTACTTCGCCAGCGACTGGGGCAGTGGAAAAATCTGGGGCTTGCAGAAAGACGGCACCAAATGGCAGATGGAAGAACTGTTGGATCTGGACACTCCTTTGCGCCCGACCGGCGGCGGCGAGGACGAGGAAGGCAATCTGTATCTCACCCACGCCACGGCAAACTACGGCGGCCCAGTTGATCCTTACACAGGCGAACGTGGTGCAGTTTGGAAGATCGTCCCCACCAGCAGCGTGCCCAAAGGCGCGGAGACGGCTCCCTTGCAGAAGAAATAATGTAAAATAAGCCGAGTCGATATTTTGCTGATTTCAGTCGGGGAATCTTGCGTTGCAGGATTCCCCGTTCTTCTTACACACTCCCCATTTATCTTATGAAGTTCGCATCAATTTTCCTCGTCATTGCCGCAGCATCTGCTCTGGCGCAAACACCAGCACCGGTTCCCGGCCATGATCACAGTGCATCCAATCCCGCCCTCTCGGGCCTGAAAAAGGAACTCATCGAGGGCATTACCGAAAACGATTTTATCAAGCTCGGCGACAAACCGCAGACGGTGAAGATCACACTCGTCGCCGTTTTCACGGATGCGAACTACGGCATGAACTTCAACGGTCATTCCAAGGGCAGCGCCATCTATACCATACCCAAAGGATGGACGGTGGAGGTCACTTACATCAATCCCAGCCCCATTCCACACAGCGCGATCGTCATCGAACGCGCAGACACTAAGAAGCTCCAAGTCCCCGCCCCGTATTTCAAAGGCGGCGCCATTCCGAATCACCTGCAAGGTCTGGCCTACAACAAGGCAGTCTTCAGTTTCGTGGCCGATGAGGCTGGTGAATACGCCATCGCGTGCGGCTTTCCGGCCCATGCCATGAACGGTCACTGGGTCGCGTTTGATGTCGATGAAAAAATCAAAGTCCCCACCTTGAAGCTTGGCGATGGGCCGGCGAAAGAGGCCAGGTAAACGCGGTAAAAGTTTTCCTCTTGCCGTGGTCTCGCTTTCTTTGCAAAGTCATTTCGTCATCCAAAAAATATTACCATGAGCAAAATCGTTCCCCTGATTTCCTCCGGCGTCGCCGGGCCCCTTGGCGTCCTTCATCTCCCGCGCTTGTGGCAGAAAGCATCCCTTGATGCCGCAGGCAAACTTCATCCTGATTATCCCGGCTGCGGCAAGGGCTACGACCAGATGGTGCTCGATGGGCTTGAAATTTCTCGTGATGAGTTTCTCGGTTACATCAAGAACAGCAAACCCACCTACATTCAATTGGAGAGCTGGGTCCTCACCAATAAAGGCGGAAGTCTCGATCAAGGTGCGGTGAAGAAACTCAATGATGCCATCAAAGGCTACATCCACTCAGATGACACCCGCAAATCCATCCTCGAAGCCGCAGGCCGTCCCGACGACGGCAGCCTTAAAGATGCGGTGAATCTAAACAATCTCGATGACTGGCAGAGCTTTTATAACTCTGAGTTGAAGTAACGCCCCACGTTAAACGTGGCGTCCCTTGAACGTCAGTTCGGCGATGCCACTTTTGTCGAGTCCGCCGAGTCCGAGCTGAACCATTTTCTTATACTGCGCTTCTGCCGCCTCGTTGAGCGGCAAGTTGAGTCCGGCTTCTTGTGCGAGACGGGCGGCGATGCCACTGTCTTTCGCGGCATGCTCGGCGCTGAACCAGCAGTCATGCGAACGATCGGCCATGTCAGCACCGTCCGTTTCCAAGACGCGACTATTGGCCCCGGTCTGAGAAAAGATCTCGCGAATCATGCCGAGGTTGTGGTCGAGCGCGGCGGCCAGACCGAGTCCTTCAGCCAACCCGGCGGTATTGATGTTCATGACCATGTTAACCAGCGCTTTCACTTCCGCAGCGCGACCGGGACCGCCGATGAAGCGGCGGTTAATGCTGAGGTCTTCGATGATTTTTTGCACCCGCCAGTAAGTGGCTTCGTCGCCTGCCAGCATGAGATAGAGCTTGCCCTCGCGCGCCTGGCTGATGCTGGAGGCCATGCAGGCTTCCAATGATGACGCGCCTGCTTTGTGCGCGGCGGCATAGATTTCGCGATGGATGTCCGGCGCGACGGTCGCGCAGTTGATGAAAATTTTTCCCTGCGCGCCTATGAGCAGGTTGTCTTTACTCTCGAAAAATACAGCCCGCATCGCGGCATCGTTCGTGACCACGGTGAAGATGACATCTGCGGCGGCGGTCACCTCTGCGAGATTTTCGCAGTATCGGCAGCCAAGCTCCGCAGCGAGTTCAGCCGCCGCAGTTCTGTTGGCATCCAGAACCGCCGTGATGGTGTATCCGCAGTCCTTGAGACGGCGGGCCATGTTGGCACCCATCCGACCGGTTCCGACAAAGGCAATGTTTTGGCTCATGGGCTTGGAAATTTGAATTTGATGTAAAAGGGATTATGCCGTTTTTCCTCGCCGACGGTTGTCAGCGGGCCGTGACCCGGGCATAGGACGGTGTCGTCCGGCAATGAAAATATTTCCTTCCGGTTTGTCGCGAGCGCGTCGGCGTAAGAAATCATTCCGCCGCCCATGCTGCTGGCAAATAGCGCGTCCCCCACCACGGCGACAGGACGCTCCAGCCCATCTACCACGTAAGTCACGCCGCCACGGGAATGGCCCCAAGTCTGGCGGGTGCTGATGTGGAGATGTCCCAGCGTAAATTCCTTTCCGCAGTCAAACATATCAGCGCCCTCCCACGGTTCGCGGCGGGAGGCACGCACAGGCTGGCCGGTGGTTCGTAACGTGGCGATGTCCGCGACATGATCGGGATGGGTGTGAGTGAGATAGATTGCCTCCAGCTTGAGTCCGTTGGTCTTGATGAATTCCATCATCGGCCCGGCATCAGCTCCGGTGTCGAATGCGGCGGCGAGCCTGGTCTCCCGATCCCATATCAGGTAGGCATTCACGGTCATGTCATCGAACGGAGTATTGAACTGAGCAAGTCCCTCCAGTTCCACGGGTTGCGGCTTCCAGACTTGCAATGCCATGTCGATCAATGACGAGGCATGAAGCTGCAATGCCGGGGCGATTTTTTTTAATGCCTCTTCGTCCACCGATCCCGCCTTCAAACTCTGCAAATCGGCCAGGGACAGCCCGGCTTTATCAATGAGCACGGCATCGGCCAAACCCAGTCCGCGCTGGGCCTTGGCGAGCACATCGGTGAAGAGGTCTTCGAGTGGCAGCATGGCCTTCGCCTCAGGGTCCGACGGTCACTTTGGTGATAGTGATCGCGTCCTTGGGCACGTCGCGATGAGGAGCCATGGTGGTGGTTGGCACGGCGACGATGGCGTCCACTATATCCATGCCTTTGGTGACTTTGCCAAAGACCGCGTAGCCCCAGCCGTCGAAACTCGGGAAGTCGAGATTTGCGTTGTTGTTCACGTTGATGAAGAACTGCGCAGTTGCGCTGTGCGGATCGCCCGTGCGCGCCATGGCCAGGGTGCCCTTGGTGTTCTTGAGGCCGTTTTTGCTTTCGTTTTGAATGGGCTTGTCGGCCTGCTTTTGTTGCATGTCAGCTGTAAAGCCGCCGCACTGGATCATGAAGTCTGGTATGACACGATGGAAAATGGTGCCATCATAAAATCCTTTCTTGGCGTAGTTCACGAAGTTCGCGACGGTGATGGGTGCCTTGTCCGCATCGAGTTCGAGTTCGATGGTGCCCTTGGAGGTTTCGAGGGTGGCTTTGACGATGCCTTTCAGGGGTTGGGCGGTTCCGGTCGCGGTGTCATTTTTTTCCTGGGCGAATGCGCCGAGTGCAACGCTCAAGACGACGGTCAATGATGTCTTGAGAAAAGTGTTCTTTTTCATGATGGACAATCCAGCATGGACTGGCTGAGTCCGCAAGGTTGAAGCGGGGAAAGTTCCGGCGTGTTGGAAAGGCAAATAAAAAAGCCCGGCACCGCTTTCGCGATGCCGGGGTAATTCAGAATAGGGTGCTACTTACTTGCCGAGAGCTTGGTTCCACTGCTCAATCCGGTCCTTCTGGTCGGCGAAAAGTTCGTCGGTGGAGTCGTGAATGATAATGCTTTCGATCTTGTCGCCTTTAACGATGTCATTGACCACGTCCTGGTCGGCCTTGGATTTCACTTCACCGAAAACGGCATGCTTGCCATCGAGATGCGGCGTCGCGCAGTGAGTGATGAAAAACTGGCTGCCGTTCGTGCGCGGGCCTGCATTGGCCATGCTCAGAATGCCACCCTTGGTGTGCTTCAGCATCGGGTGGATTTCGTCTTCAAATTTGTATCCGGGACCGCCCGAGCCGGTGCCGGTGGGGTCGCCGCCCTGGATCATGAAGTTGTTGATGACCCGGTGGAAGGTCACGCCGTTGTAGAAGCCGCGTTTGGCGAGATTGAGGAAGCTCGCCGCCGTGACTGGCGTCTTGGAGGCGAAGATGACGACATTGATGTCGCCCTTGGTGGTCTTGATGGTGATGTTGATGTCTTGCACGGTATTTTATTTAGTATGGGGGTGATGAGGAAGGGCGTCGCTGTAACGGTATTTCATATCCAGCGCAACGGTAAATTGTCGTTGCTGAAACAACGTCAATCTATTGCAAACAAGAGCAAACCATTGCAAGCTTCCCTCAATGTCTCCCAAGATCGACCCTAGTCTCCACAAGGAAAAGAAGCCCGATTGGATTCGCGTAAAACTACCGCGCGATCCGGTCTTCTGGAGCACCAAGGCGCTGATCTCCGACCTGAAACTGCACACCGTCTGCGAAGAGGCTCAATGCCCGAACCGCTGGGAATGCTGGAGCCAGGGCACGGCTACTTTTATGATCGCGGGCGACCGCTGCACCCGCGCCTGTGGCTTCTGTGCGGTAAAGACCGCCAAACCCTTCGCGCTGGAAGCGGATGAACCGCAGCGCGTGGCCGAAGCCGTGAAGCGCATGAAGCTTAATCATATCGTCATCACCGCCGTGGCGCGTGATGACGTGGCCGATGGCGGCGCAGAACATTTTGCACAGACTATCGAAGCGGTGCGCGCATCGAAGCCCACGATCACCATCGAAATCCTCGTGCCCGATTTCAACGGCAAGGACGACGCTCTGCTCACAGTTCTTAAGGCCAGGCCGCACATCTTTAATCACAATCTGGAAACCGTGGAGCGACTCACGCCCCTCGTGCGCAGTCGCGCGCAATACCAGCGCAGCCTGCATGTGTTGAAGCGCGCGAAGGAAATGGCTGTCGAACTCGGCGGCAAGGTGGCCACCAAGAGCGGTCTGATGCTCGGTCTCGGTGAAGAGGAGAATGAATTATTTCAAGCGATGGACGATCTTCTTGAACACGGCGTCACGGTGCTCACCCTCGGACAGTATCTTCGTCCGTCACCGCAGCATCTTCCCGTCGTGAGCTATGTGCATCCCGACACGTTTGAGAACTACAAGCAGATAGCATTGAAAAAAGGATTCCGTCACGTGGCCAGTGCTCCCTTGGTGCGCAGCTCGTATCATGCTGCGGACTTCAAGCCGGAATTGGATTTGGATTAGAACACACAGCGCGCACGGTTTGGTGCTTTGTGGCGCAATATCCGTGGTGGACATACGCAAAACTTCCTGATAATCTTTTGCAGAAAATCCGCAAACCTCAACCAACTACAGCCATGAATCCAAAACGTATTATTATCGCCATTCTCGCCGTCTTTCTCACCATCGTTGCTACCGACTTCTTGATTCATGGGCTCTGGACGAAGCCTAATTACGTCGCCTCGGCTAACATGTGGCGCCCCGAGGCCACGATGCAAAAATATATGCCTTGGGTTTTTGGTGGCCAGTTCGTCATCGCAATTGGCTTCACGATGATTTGGGCCCGCATCGCCCTAGGCGGCGCGGGATTGATATGCGCGCTGGCCTATGGGTTTTTCGTCGGACTGCTGTTCGCGGGGAACTCGCTCATTGTTTATGGGGTGCAACCTATCGAGCATCACATCATTATGAAGTGGATTATCGGCGGCCTCGTGCAGGGAGTGATCGTCGGTTTCATTGCGTTTCAGGCTTACAAGCCGTCGAAGCCGTGTCCGCCGATTGGCTGAGCATCTAGAAAACTCTCGACGCGCTCCTTTCAGACCTGGCTACGAGATCAATTCTTTGATGACTTTCGCAGGATAGACGCCGGTGAGTTTGCCATCTAGGCCCTGATACTTGTAGCTGAAACGGTCGAAGTGGAAGCCGAGGAGTTGCAGCACGGTGGCGTGGAAGTCGCTGACGTGGATCGGATCCTTGACGATGTTGTAACTGAAGTCATCAGTCTCGCCGTAAATCTGGCCGGGCTTGGTGCCACCGCCGGCCATCCACATGGTAAAGCAACGAGGGTGGTGGTCGCGCCCATAGTTATCTTTGGTGAGTCCGCCCTGTGAGTAAATGGTTCGTCCAAATTCACCGCCCCAGATGATGAGGGTATCTTCGAACATGCCGCGTGATTTGAGATCGGTGATGAGCGCGTGGATCGGCTGGTCAATGTCCTTGCACTGGCTGGGCATTCGCCCGCCGACATTGGCATGGTGATCCCAGTTGTTGTGATAGATCTGGACAAACCGAACCCCGCGTTCGGATAGTCGTCGGGCCATGAGCACGGTGTTGGCGAAGGAGCCGGGCTTCTTGGCATCATCGCCATAGAGCTTCCAAGTGGCGTCGGTTTCCTTGCTGAGATCGGTCAGTTCCGGCACGCTGGCCTGCATCCGGAAAGCCATTTCGTATTGCTGGATGCGCGTGTGAGTTTCCGGATCGCCGACAGCCTTGTAGTTGATTTCGTTGAGCGCATTGAGTCCCGCGATGGTGCGCTTGCGGATGCTGTCTGGCACACCGGGGGGGTTGTTGATATAGAGAATGGGATCGCCGCTGCTGCGGAAGGAGACGCCGGAGTGTTCACTGGGCAGATAGCCCGAGGACCACAAACGCGCGGAGATGGCTTGCTCCTGTTCGCGGTTCGATGGTGTGGCGACGAGCACGACGAAAGTCGGCAGGTTTTCATTGGCCGTGCCCAGTCCATAAGATGCCCAGGAGCCGAGGCAGGGACGTCCAGTGATCTGGTTCCCGGTTTGCATGGCGCAGATAGCCGGCTCGTGATTGATGGCCTCCGTATGAAGCGAGCGCATCCAGCAGATGTCATCGGCGACCTTGCCGAGGTTGGGCAGCAGCTCCGAGTTCATCCACATGCCGCATTGGCCGCGCTGTTCGAATTTGTATTTCGATGGTGCAATGGGAAAGCGCGTCTGGCCCGATGTCATGGTGGTGAGACGCTGTCCCTGCCGCACGCTGTCGGGCAAATCCTTGTCATACCACTTGGGCATTTCTGGCTTGTAATCAAACAAGTCCATCTGCGAAGGGCCGCCGACCATGTGCAGATAAATGACGCGCTTAGCCTTTGCCGGAAACTGTGGACCCGGAGCCAGACTGCCGCTGCTTGCGCCCATCGCCTGTTGCGTAAATGCTTTGCCTAGCAACGAGGCGAGCGCCGCGCCGCCAAGTAAATTTGTTCCGCGCGAGAAGAAGTGACGGCGGGTTTCGAGGAGTTGCTGTTCGTTTAGGGAAATCATGGCTTGGCGGGTTTGAATCCAGTTTATTTATTGAGCACCTCGTCTAGGTTCATGATTTGATTGGAAACCATGGTCCACGCCGCTAGTTGGGCGTAATCAATTTTAGGATCGGGCTTCGTTTCACCGACCGCCAACAGCTTCTTCGCGTCCTCGGCGCTCTGCTGGTAGAAAGTGAGCAAATCCTTCCTGCTGGCCTGCACGATGGTGGTTTCGGTAGCGGACAATGCACGGCACAGAACCTGACGCGCTATGAAGTCGATAATTTTTTTCTCGTCATCTCCTACGGCGAGCATGGCGCGTTGTGCGAGATTGCGCGCGGCTTCGACAAATTGCGGATCGTTCATGGTCACCAGTGCCTGAAGCGGCGTGTTGGTGCGATCGCGTCTCACGCAAGTTACCTCGCGACTTGGAGCGTTGAAAATGTCCATGTTTGGCGGAGGGGCCATGCGTTTCCAGAAGTCATAGACCGTGCGGCGATGCAATTTTTCGCCATCGTCCTGCTTGTAGTTGCGAGTGTCACTGCCGGGAATGCCGACCTGATCCCAGACATGTTCGGGCTGGTAAGGCTTCACACTTGGGCCCCCCATTTGCGGGGAAAGCAGACCGCTGGCGGCCAGCGCGTAATCGCGGATCATCTCGGCATCCATGCGGAAGCGCGGCCCGCGGCTGAGCAACTTGTTCTGCGGATCTTTCTCCAGCTTCTCGGGTGTAGCTACCGCCGCCTGACGATAGGTTTCGCTGGTCACTAGCAATTTAAAAAACTTCTTCACGTCCCACCCACCTTCGCGAAACTCAACGGCGAGCCAGTCGAGCAGTTCCTGATGCGAAGGGGGCGTGCCCACGATGCCGAAGTCCTCACTCGTCTTTACGATGCCGCTGCCAAAAAGTTCCTGCCAGAAGCGGTTCACCGTGACGCGGGCGGTAAGCGGATTCGCTGGATCGACCACCCACTGTGCCAGACCAAGACGATTGCGCGGCGCTCCTTGTGGCATTGGAGGCAGGAAGTTAGGGGTCGCAGCTTCCACCTGTTCGCCCGGCTTGTCGTATTGTCCGCGCATTAGAATAAAAGCCATTGGCTTGGCGTTCTTCACCTCCTCCTGGATGAATGAAACCGGGCTGCGCTTCTTGATCGCGGTGCGCTCCGATTCGAGGTCCGCAATTTTTTTGACCACCTTGACATAGCTGTCGTTGTTGGTGACCAGATAGTGGTCAAAGAGTGCCTCGCGCTGCTGCTGGGTGCGCTTATCGGACGCAGCGGCGAGCATGGCGCGCAGCAGGCCGAATTTCTTTATCTGTTCGACCTCCGCAGCCGTGACGGCCCGGGAGTAAATTCGGACATCTTGAACGGAGCCTCCATCGAAGATTTGCGTGTCACTGCGCTGACCGATTCGCGTGGGGGTTTTGGTGCGGATGCTGCTTCCCGCTTGAAGAGTATCTGCATCAACAACGACTTTCTGGACGACGCCGTTTACATAAAGTTTGATGCCTGCAGCTTTACCCGAGCCATCATACGTCACGAACACATGTTCCCATTTTCCGGGAGTGAGAACGGGCTTCATCGTGGACACTTTGATGGCATCTTCTGGCCATTTGCT
Source organism: Verrucomicrobiota bacterium (assembly GCA_043758025.1). GTDB lineage: Bacteria > Verrucomicrobiota > Verrucomicrobiia > Verrucomicrobiales > Verrucomicrobiaceae > VFKE01. Next base: position 12,138 of record JAYVOH010000143.1, on the reverse strand, counting down.
CACTATGTGAACCGAGAGCGAAGTATCCCCCTGCCACAAATCCCAGCCGCGATAGCCATCCTTCTCATCCATGCGGGCAATGATGCCGCCAAACACGCCGTTGCGTCCGGGATTGATCCAAGCGCCGTAACTGAACGCCTGGTTTTTTTCGAAGGCGGCGACATCACCCAGATCAAATGTTCCGCCAGCACGCATAACTGGTGAGGGGCCGATTTTGCCTTCCGGTTTCCAGGTGATTTCTCCCGTGGCGCGGAATTTTGTCTGCGGGTCGCGGATATCGGAGACTTCATTGCCGGAGCCTTCATTCAGGGGGAGGTTCACCAACACATCCTTCTGCGATTCGGGCGTGTCGATAGCGTCCGGTTTGACATCAGCCAGCCATTTTTCGAAGCCGACTTTGGCTTCAGCCTTGATTTGTTCGCGCAGTTTTGCAGCTTCCCCGAGATCACTTGGAATTGCCGCCAAGCGCGCTTTGTCGTCTCCGACCGGTATGGACAAGACCGGGCCACTGTCCTTCACGTTGCCGTCTTTTGCACCCTGTGTCGTATTGCGGAAGAATGCGGCCAGCGAGTAATAGTCCCGCTGAGTGATGGGATCAAATTTGTGATCGTGGCACTGGCTGCAGTTGGTGGTCAACCCCATGTAAACCCAGCCCATCGTCTGCACGCGGTCTGCCGCATACAGAGCGAGGTTTTCCTCGTCGATGGTGCCGCCTTCGTTGGTGGTGATGTTGCAGCGCTGGAAACCGGTCGCGATAAGTTGAGAGTCGGTGTGGTTGGGGAGGAGATCACCGGCGATCTGCTCGATGCTAAACTGGTCGAAAGGCTGGTTATTATTAAAGGCGCTGATGACCCAGTCGCGGTAAGGGCCACATCTCGCGGTAGTTGTCAAAGTGCATTCCGTGCGTATCCGCATAGCGGGCCGCGTCCAGCCAGTAACGGGCGCGGTGCTCTCCCCAGCGCTCGGATTTCATGAATTGATCCACCAGCTTCTCGTAAGCATCCGGCGACTTGTCATATACGAATGCCTGCACGACCTCCGGCGTGGGAGGCAGGCCCGTGAGATCGAGGGAAAGCCGGCGCGCCAGAGTTGGGCGATCAGCCTCGGGTGCGGGCGATAATCCCGCTTGATCGAGCTTTGCGAGAACGAATCGGTCGATGGGATTCTTCATCCACGTGTCGTTATTAACCGCCGGTAGTGGGGCGCGTTCCGGCTTGATGAACGACCAGTGAGGCTGCCAGGGCGCGCCCTGTTCGATCCATTTTTTTATCAGGGCAATCTGTTCCGGCTTGAGATCTTTGTGCTCCTTTTTCGGTGGCATGATGTCATCTTCATCCGTCGTGATCAGGCGCTGATAGAGCGGGCTTTTGTCCGGCTGGCCTTTGGTGATCGTGGGCGGCTCTTCCTTGCCGTCCTTGTTGACGCGCGGGGCGAAAAATCCGGCTTCAGTGTCAAGGCGAAGTCCCACCTTCCGCGCCGCTGGATCGGGGCCGTGGCAGTGGAAGCAGACATCTGTGAGGATCGGGCGGATGTCGCGGTTGAACTGGACAGCGTCCGCGCCGGAGTAAATTTTCGCCATGCCTCCGATCAGCAAAAATGTCAGGGCGCGATAATGTAGCTTGGTTTTCATGGAGCAGCGTAATGACGGTATCAATGATGTATACGCCACTCGCCGTCCATTATTAAAGGGTTTTCTGATAGGAATTCCCCGTTTTTTTCAGCAAGACTAAGCGCGCCAAATCGGCAATTCAAAACTTCACCAGCGCCGCCTTGAGATTGTTCACTGATGAACGCTCGCCCAGCCAGACGGTGTAGCGCTGGAACAGCGTGGTGAAATCGCGCTTCAACGTGGAGATAGACTGCTGCATGGTCCGGTCCAGCGCCTGGGCCTCACTGCCACTGATGGGTTTTGTAGGCAGGGCCGGCGCGGTGAAAACTTCATTCAATTGGGCGCGCCTGGTCTTTGTTCGGAGCCGGTGCAGTCGGTGGTCGAGGAGGAGTTCATGGCGGTTAGTTGGTGGTGTTCGATATTACAAAAAGTCAGTTGTTTGGCGAGCATATTTAGTGCGCCCCGGCGTTGAATCCTTCAACTGCGTCCGCGACCGAAGTGAAGCGGTCGATGCGCCCGAAGATTGCCTCCAATCCCTCGGCGCGCAATGTATCCCGCACGACTGCGAGGGCTTCCACGAGTTGCAAGCGGATGCCCATGCCTGTGAGATCATGGTGCAGTTCCGAGATCGTCTGGGCGCTCTGGATGTCCACTTCCGGCGAGGCGGACAAATCGCAAATCACCAGTCGCGGCAGCTCCGGCTCTGCGTGCACGTGCTCAAGGATTTTGTTCCGGACCTGATCCACGTTGAAATAAACCAAGCCCGCTTCCGGGCGGCAGATGAGCAGCCCTGGAACTCGTTCGTTGTCAGGATGACGATCCATGTCCGAGTAGCGACGGGCACCGGGAATACGGCCCAGGATGGCGACATGCGGATTCGCCGCGCGGCGCAACAGGAGCAGCAGCGATATGATAGCTCCAATCAAGACGCCGCGCAGCACGCCGGAGCCGAGCACACCGAGAAGCGCAGCGAAGGCCACAATGAATTCGCCGCGTGCTGTGCGCCAGAGATGCTTCAGGGCGGAGAGCTTGAAGATCCCGGCCACGGCAAAGAGCACGATGGCCGCGAGCACCGGTTGCGGCAGATCGCGCAGCAGTGATGAGAGAAACAAAGTCACCAGCAGAATTGTCAGGGACGCGATGAGGCCGGAGAGGGGAGTCCTGGCGCCGCCGCTATCGTTAACGAGTGATTGCGACATGCCACCTCCGACTGGGTATCCCTGACCAAGACCTGCGGCGATGTTTGCCCCGGCGAGCGCGAGGAATTCCTGATTGCTGTCGAACCGCCCGCCATGCTTGTTGGCGAACATGCGGCCGATGGCGGCGGTTTCCACCGCGCTGAGCAGAAAGCACGCGAAGGCGAGGGGCAGCAGTTCGTTCCAGTCCGACCAGGCAAGCGGCGGCAGATGGAGCCTCGGGATTTCCTGCGGGACATGGCCGAGAAGTTTCACCCCGTGTTTATCCAGTTGCAGCAGCGATGCCGCCGCAATGCCGCCGATGACAACGAACAACGCGACTGGCTTGTCCTTGAAGATCACTTTGCCAGCCACGAGAACGGCCAGCGCAGTCAAACCGGTAATCAGCGAGGCCGGGTTCAATTCATGCAGATGCCTCAGAAAATGCCCCATGCGCTCCCAGAAATCTCCGTGCGACCCGGCAAACCCACAGAGCTTTGGCAATTGCGTGCTGGTGAGCACCAACGCAATGCCACACTTGAAGCCGATAAGCACTGTCTCGGAGATGAAGTTGACGATGGCACCGCCCCGGATGAGCCACGCGAAAAGTGCCAGCAAAGCCACCAGTATCGCCGTTGCCGCTGCCAGCACACCGAAGCGCGAAGGGTCGCCTCCGGCCATGCCGCCCAGCGAGGAGCCAACCAGCAGTGAGATGGCAGAGGTGATGGTGATGGAGGTGTGCCGTGAACTGCAAAACAACCAGAACACCAGCCCGGAAAACAAGCATGCGTAAAGCCCCGCTTCAGGGGATAGCTGGGCGAGCGTGGCATCACCGATTGCTGCCGGAACCAGATACGCTGCCAACGTCACACCCGCGATGATGTCAGCGCGGAACCATGCGCGCTGATAATTCTTCAGCCAGTGGAGGGCCGGAATCCATCGCGCAATTCCTTGTGCTTCCGTAACCGTTGCAGGAGTCATTGCGCGTCTTTGCTACTAGGTCTTTCCCTTTACTTCTTACCGTTTTTCAGCAGGGCGTTTTTGGCGGTGGCCAGCTCCTGGAGCTTCTCCTTGTCCACCTTGGGATATTCCAGTCCCAGTGAATCCAACGCCTCAATAATCGCAGCCGCCACGACCGCGCGAGTGAACCATTTGTTGTCCGCTGGAACAACATACCACGGCGCTTCTTTGGTCGCGGTGCTACGGATGGTGTCCTCATAGGCATTCATATAGTCGTCCCAATACTCGCGCTCTTTGGCGTCGGTGACGGAGAATTTCCAGTTCTTGTCCGGGTTGTCGATGCGCTCCAGAAAGCGGTTCTTCTGTTCCTTTTTGGATACGTTGAGAAAAAATTTCCGCACCAGCACGCCGTTGTTGCCGAGATAGCGTTCAAAAGCGCTGATGTCCCGAAAGCGCTCTTGCCAGATGTGCTTGCCCATCAACTCGCGCGGCAGCTTTTGTTTTTCCAGCAACTCCGGATGCACGCGCACGATGAGCGTTTCCTCATAGTAGCTGCGGTTGAAAATTCCAATGTGTCCGCGATTGGGCAGAACTTTCATGCAACGCCAGAGATAGTCGTGGTCGATTTCGTCGCTGGACGGGGCCTTGAACGAATGGACATCACAGCCCTGCGGATTCACGCCGGTAAGCACATGCTTGATGGCACCGTCCTTGCCAGCCGCATCCATGGCCTGGAAGATGAGCAGCACCGCCCATTTATCCTGGGCGTAAAGCATATCTTGCATCTTGGAGAGCAAGTTAATTCCTAAGTCCAGCGCCTCCCTGGCTTGTGACTTGACTCCAGCGCCAAATCCGTTCGTGTCACCCGGATCATGGTCTTTCAATCGGAATTTGTCACCATTGGTGACACAGTAAGGCGCAGCCAGTTTGCGCGCTCTTTTCACGAGTTCCTTGAGCTTCATGCCATATGAATCTCAGGATGCCAACTTCAAAGCAAGCCCAAAGTTAATGCGTATTTTTCTGCCGATTGAAATTATACAAACTTCGCGGGCTGTCCTGTTGAAGAAAGCACTGCCCGCCAGAGCCCACCATCCAAATCCACCTGTTTTACTCCGCTCACAATGACTTCTATGGGCACGTGGACAAACTGGCCGTTGAGATAGCTGATGACCAGCCCGGTCTTGCCCGCCATCGCGGCATGGACTGCGTGACGGCCCATGCGGTCGCAAAGCAGGGCGTCCTCGGTGTTGGCGGGGCAACCCCGTATTTGATAACTGGGATCGAAGTAGCGCAGCGTCATCTCGATGTTCCGGGCTTTGAAGTGCGCGTTGAATTGATCCCGTAAAAAAAGACCGATGTCATGAAGTTTTAAGTTGCCAGATTCGTCCTTTTCACCGCTGCTGCCGAGCAAGTTCTGCCCTGCGCCCTCGGCCACCACCACGACGGCGTGTGGCTTTCTATCAAGCCGTCGCTCCAGGGCGGCGAGCAATCCCTCCGGCCCTTCAAGCACAAAGGGCGACTCGGGCACGAGGCAGATGTTCACATCCTGACTGGCCACGGTGGCTGCGGCGGCGATGAAGCCCGCGTGCCGGCCCATCAGTTTGACCACGGACACGCCGTTCTCCACGCTCCGGGCCTCGGTGTGTGCGCTGTTAATCACCCGCACCGCCTCATCCACTGCCGTGCCGAAGCCGAAGGTGCGCGTGACGTAACGCACGTCGTTGTCGATCGTCTTCGGGATGCCCACGATGGCGAGCGCATGGCCCCGGAGCCGGGCTTTCTCCAGGAGGGCGTTTCCTCCGCGTTGCGTGCCATCGCCGCCGACGGTAAGGAGGATGTTGATCCGGTGCCGGATCAGAAATTCCACGGCCACCTCCATGTCCACCGGACCACGCGAGGTGCCCAGCATGGTTCCGCCCTCCTTGTGAATGTCCTCAACGATGTCCTCCGTAAGTTCGACCGGTGGTTTGCCGCGATTCGGATCCAGACCGCGATAGCCGCCGCGAATGCCAAGCACGGAGTCCACTCCATAGCTACGATACAATTCCCGGGTTGCCGAGCGGATGACGTTGTTCAAGCCCGGGCACAGGCCGCCACAGGTTACGATGGCCGCGCGCGTCTGCTTGGGATCAAAGAACAGCATCTTTCGTGGCCCGGCTTTTTCAAAAAGAATCAGATCCTTCGGGATCATCGCGCCCGTCCATTGCACGTCTGCCGGCACAAAGACGTCATCCACGACTGAAAACCCCACCGGTGAAGGATGTCTGGCTTCGCCCAATTGGCTAACGGTGGCGGTGTTCATGAGGAGATTACACTAAACTGCAATTGGCCTATTTGTTCTTGGTGCCCGAGACTGGATACCCTTGCCAGACATATTCCAGAGCCTGAGGCAGCAGTTGTTGTTTCATGCTGCCGTCGCAGTGCCCGGCGTTGCGCACGAAGGAAAACTGGTAGTGATAGCCTTTCGCGGCCAGTGCTTTGGCCATGAATTCATTGGCCAGCACCCAGTCGTGCGCGTCGTCGCGCATGATATTCGGGTTGAGCAAATCGCGGTCGCCTACTTCCATCCAGATGCGCAACGGTTTTACCGGGCTTTCGGAAATAAGGTGCTGATGCATTTCCCAGCAACCTCGGGGCGTCGCGGGATTGTAGGGCCATTGCTGGTTCACGAATGTTCCCGAAAAGCAGAGCACGCGATGATAGAGATCGGGATGATACCACGCCATGATGAGCGCGCAGGATGCGCCAGAACTGCAACCCATCGTGGCGCGACCCTCGGGGTCTTTGGTCAGCTTCACATGGCATTCTTTTTCCACCAGCGGCAGGACTTCCTTCTCGACGAACTCGGCGTAAAGGCCGGACATGGTGTCGTATTCCAGACCGCGTTGACTGCCCTGGGCGTCGCCACTGCCGTTGCCGATGGAGATGGCGATCATCGCCGGGACACGCTTCGCGGCGATGAGATGATCTAGGGCAATGAACAGGTTCTTATCAATGCCATCGGCACCGACGATGAACGGGGCGGCAGTGCCGGGCACATATTGCTTGGGCACATAAACTCCGATGCGGCGCGTGTAAGGCGCGGGATGACTGGTGGTGACATCCAGTTTGTTGGGATTGTTCGGATCGGGCGTGCCGAAGGTGCCGGGATCGCGGGCGATGCCGGGATAGATTTTGCTGTCCTCAGATTTCATCGTGAGCGTGAACACCTCTCCTTGCGGCATGCCTTCGTGAACGGTCATCTCTGGCGCCTTCGTGTGCGTGGGACCAATGATGAAATTTCCATCGGCATTTACCGGAGGAACCGTGCCATCGGGCATCTCCTTCGCGGTGACATAGCCGGACGTGTGGGGATCACGCGCGGGCGGCTGCGGGCGCGGCGCATTCGCAGCCGATGCTGGAAATACCGGGGCAAGCAGCGCGATGGCGAGTGTGATATTCTGGAGGCATGTGCTCATGGAGTTCAGTTATTGTGTGAGATGTGAAAGATGTAAACGTCAAACCGTCGTCACCAAGGCATAACCTGCGTGTAACATGATGGGAATCAAACTTACTTCTTTTTCAAATGGATAACCAATTCCGGTGCGGCTGACGGAAGTTCTTTCATCACCAGCTCCGCCATCGTCATTGCTCCCTTCTCGCCAAAATGCGTGTTGTCACCGGGTTTGTTCGCCATGTCTGCGCTGCCTGCCGCGCCGAGAGGCTCGACCAGCGCCCTGCTCGACGCGTGAAGGTCAATCACCGGAACTTTTTTCTCCTCGCCGACTTGTTTCATCGCATCCGCGTAAGGCTGCAATTCATTGGCGAGAATTTCATCCGCTCCAAAAATCCAGCGGACCATCGGTGTGATGAGAACCGGTTTCGCGCCAATGGCTCGCGCCTCATCAATGTAGCGGCGCAAGTATTCTTTGTAGTCAGTCGCCGCATTGGTTGACTCTGGTCTTTCCGAAGGATGCGAATCGTTGTGACCGAACTGGATGAGCACAAAATCTGGTTTCTTATCGAGCGCCATTTTCCAAAGCCTTTCCTTGATGAAGGTCTTTGTGCTTCGGCCGGATTTTGCGAGGTTGATCACCTTCACCCCTTCATCAAAATAGCTCTGAAGATACTGTCCCCAGCCTCGTTCAGGATTCTGCGCTGAATAGTCACAAACCGTGGAGTCCCCAATCAGCACCACCCGTGCCGGAGTATTTACATCAGCAGCCTGGGAGTAGGCTATTGCGCAGACAAAAAGAAGCGAGACGATTTCAACAATATTGCTGAGTCTTTTGCTCATGTTAGGCAGGATGTCTTTTAAAGCTGTTCCGATGGTTTATCCCTTTCCTCAAGGGCGACCAGTGGTTGTTTCATACAAAGCTGCCGATGGATGTAGATCATGAAGCCCGCGCTGATCCCAAACAAAACGCCCCCGCCGCCCATGGCCACACGCAAGCCGACGAGATCCGCCAGCTTGGAAACCAGAAGCCCGGAAAAAGGCAGCACGCCAAAAAAGCTCAGGCCCATGATCGCGGAGATGCGCCCGCGAATGGCATCCGGCGCGCGCTCCTGCACGATGGTATTGGCCAGACCGAACATGGTGGATGTGCCTAGCGTGAGGAAAACCATCGCTGTGATGGCTTGCCAGAGATGTTGCGCAATGGCGAGTCCAAACATGCACGCGCAAATATCCACAGCAGCCAGGCGCAAGTAGAATGCTCGGCGATCATGCGGAATCGTCAGCAGCCAGATGGAACCGATGAACGCGCCGATGCCTGAGGAGGCGATGAGGAAGCCATGCGATTGGGCGTCCACATGCAGGACGTGCCGCGAATAGAAAGGCATGGTGATCATGAAGAACGGCGAGATGCAGGTCGTCAGCGTGGTCAGCAGCAAAATCATGGCCAGCGTGGGTTTATCGCGGCGCACATAAAGGAAACCGTCTTTCATTCCCGTCTGCCTCATGGCCTCTTCTTCTTCGTTGCCGCGCGGGCGCGGATGCAGCGTGAGGATGGCCGCGATCAGAGCCAGAAAGCTCGCGGCATTCGCATAAAACGCAGACGCGGTTCCAAGCCATGCGATGAGCCAGCCGCCGATCGCGGGTCCCAAGAGACGTGTGGCGTGAAAGAGTGAGCGATCAACGGCGATGGCCGCGCTGAGCTGGCTGCGATCCACCAGCTCCGGCGTGAGCGCGGAGGCCGCCGGCATCTCGAACGCCGTGCTGATGCCGAGCAGCATGCCCGCAATGACCACATGCCAGACGGCGATTTGACCGCTCGCAATCAGCCATCCCATCGCCAAGGCCAGGATGATCTGCACCACCTGTGTGATGATGAGAATGCGGCGCTTGTCGTAACGATCCGCCATCGCGCCCCCGTGCATCGTCAACGCCAACATGGGAAGGCCCGCGCAAAAATTAATCAGGCCCAAAGTGAACGCGCTGGTGGTCAGCCCCGCGACGACCCACCCCTGCGCCATCTGCTGCATCCACGTTCCGAGCATGGAGATCGTCTCGCCCGCCATGTAGCGGCCAAATGGGCCGCTGCGCAGAACACGCCAAGCTGCGGCGTGCGGAGTTTGGGCAGAGGATGGCTGGCTCACGGAAAAGACGGCACCCTCGCGCGAATCGCGACGGAATCCAATACTTCAAGAACTCCAGCTTGCCGAAAGTCAATATGCGTCCACTCTCACGCCCCATGATCTCCATCCGTCCAGTCTGCGCAAAAACCATCGCCCTCGCTGCGGCGTTCTTCATCATCAACCACACCAATACCAAACTCATGGCTGAATCAGCACTCGAACAAGGCGAAAAATTCCTCAAAGAAAACGCCACCAAGGAAGGCGTCAAAGCCACCGCCAGCGGTCTGCAATATCTCGTGCTCACCGAAGGCACCGGCAAAAGCCCGAAGGCCACCGACACTGTGCTGGTCCATTATCGCGGCACGCTGCTCAACGGCACCGAGTTCGACAGCTCCTACAAACGCAATGAGCCAATCGAGTTCCCCTTGAACCGTGTCATCGCGGGCTGGACGGAAGGGGTGCAGCTCATGAAAGAGGGCGCGAAGTTCCGCTTCTTCATCCCGTCCAACCTCGCCTATGGCGCGCGTGGCGCGGGCCGGGACATCGGGCCGAATGAGACGCTGATCTTCGAGGTCGAACTGCTCAAGGTCAGATAATCCGCCGCGAACCGCAGCATCATCTTTACAAACCAGGCGCGGGCAGATCGAAAGGTCTGCCCGTTTCACTTGCGCGACTCATGGACATAGACTGGAACCCTAACGACCTTCCGTATCTTCACGGCGGGCCGTTGGGTCGGGCGCGCTTCAAGACGCAGCCGGAAGATTTCGTGGTGGAGGAGCTGCTGGGATTCGAGCCTTCCGGTGTCGGCGAGCATTGCCTGGTCTGGGTGGAAAAGCGCGACCTCGACAGCAATGTCGCCGCCGCCCGGCTTGCGGATGCGCTGGGAATTCGCCGCCGATTGGTCAGTCATTGCGGATTGAAAGATCGCCATGCAGTGACCCGCCAGTGGTTCAGTCTGCACATGCCCGGCCAGCCCTCGCCCGAGGCGGCAGCACTCGAATCCGAAGGACTCCGCGTGCTGCAAATCACCAGGAACACGCGCAAGCTTCGGCGCGGCATCCATCAGGGAAATCGGTTCACCATCAGGCTGCGCGAACCGGATTTCGATGCCAGCCTTGCGGCCTTGCGCTGGGAATTGATCGTTGCCCAAGGCGCGCCCAATTTTTTCGGCCCGCAGCGTTTTGGTCACGATGGTCGGAATGTTGCCAAAGCGCTGGCGATGTTTCGCCATGAGTTCCAACCGCAGGACCGCCTCTTGCGCGGCTTGCTGTTGTCCGCCGCGCGCAGTCATCTTTTCAATGAAATCGTAAAAGAACGTCTCGCCCGTGGCATCTGGGATGTGCCGCTCAAAGGCGAGGTCTTCGGCTTCGCGGACAATGGAACCCTGCTGCTCCCCGAGCGTCATCGCGGCGATGAAGTCGAGCGCTTTCAAAACGGCATCGTGGAACTGACCGCGCCGCTCTGGGGCAACGGAGAACTCCAGAGTGTCAATGAAGTCCGCGCCATGGAAATGGAACTGCCCATGAAGTTTGCCGAACTCACCATTGGTCTGGAAGCCTGCGGTCTGCGACAGGAACGTCGCGTCATCCGCCTGCTCCCCACGAACTCCGCGTTTGAAATTCTCGACAACGGTGGTCTCCAAATCAGCTTCGATCTACCCAAGGGGACTTATGCCACGACACTGTTGCGCGAGATGGTGGAGTGGGATGAGCGGTAGGGCGGGGGCTGCAGATGCGATGGGGTCGTCGCGGCGAACGCGATACTCGCCTTCGTCAGCTACATGCTTTCCACCGAGGAGCGTGATGTCACTTGCGGTCTCACGGAGGATGGCACGCTGGGATTTGGCCGCGGCATTCCGTGATTCGCGCCGAGTATGTCCAAGGTTTGCCGAAGGGCCTTCTCTGAGGAGACTTTTGGCTGCGACAAGCGCCGCTTGAGTGTTTCGCCCGGAGGTAGTATTCGGATCGCCATGACCAGTCAAAATAGACTCGTGGGCTTTCCTTGCAAGTTCTGACATTCCGGTAGCTGAGGTTTGATGCTGGATTGGGGCTTGTCCATGAAATACAATGGAAAGAGATCTGGTCTTCCCCCGAAAAAGTGGACGCGCCAACCGCAGCGTGCTGCGCGTCTGCAAACGCGACCCCTGGTGGCACTACGTCTGGAGCCTGCGAACCAATATCCGTGTGGCCGACGATGGAACAGTTCCCGTCATCGGTCAGCGACTGCGAATCTCGGCTCCACCGCGCACACGTCTCGCCCACTGCCTGCATACCAACGGCTCCGTCACGATCCTGGCCAACAAACGCGACAAAACCACCCGGCCAATAATCCTCCTGCACTGTGGCCCCAGACTCGACAAAAAAAGAATTCCGGTTTTGAGTGCTACACGACATATGACGAATTTAATCTTGCAAATACTTAATACACTCGGGTAGAATGATTAATATCTAAACCTAAAATCGGAGATGACTTTGAACAGGAGGAAACAAAGAGAGCAGAGATTCAGAATGTTGGGCATGAAGTTGGCAGGGATTTGGTGTTCACCCAATGAGTGAAAGCGTGATTCTTTACCATACCTTCTGTTTCAGTTACCTCTGTTCACTTCTGTTTTTTCATCACTCTTTTTAGGCTAAACCTTCAATTCGTAATTTCCCAAAATGAATGTGTCCTGCGTGTGTAGCTGCCCCCCACGGGATCCCCGGGGCATAGCGCTGATTTTTGTTTTGGGAGCGGTGGCATTGCTCATGGTTCTGGTGCTCACGCTCCTGAGTTTAAGTCGCACGGAGATGCGTTCGGCAACCGCCTTCAGCCAGATAGCCGGAGTGCGCAGTCTTTCAG
>JAYVOH010000142.1:0-13368 GCA_043758025.1 Verrucomicrobiota bacterium | reverse complement strand
CGGCCCGATAACAAGACCGTGCGTGATCTGGAAGTCTATGCGCGGGCAGAAAAGCAGATGAAGATTGGCGCACCCGGTTTCGCTGGAGCTTGGGAACTTGCCAAGGAAGCCGCGCAAAACCAGATGTCTGAGGAAGAGAAAGGCGCGAGCCTGCCCAAGCGTATCTTCCGTGCCATCGTCGGGGGTGGCAGCACGCCCGTGCAAAATCTGCCGGCGGATTCCACCACGAAGAACGTGGCAACGGCAGACACTGCTGCGTGAAGCACTCACTTTGCCGTTGATGATGCTCCAAATTCCCGACCGCGACTTCGCCGCCTTCATCTTCGACTGCGATGGCACGTTGGTGGACTCGATGCCGATCCATTATGTGTGCTGGGTCGAAGCCCTGCGGCTGAACGGCGCAACTTTCCCGTTCACCGAGGATGAGTTCTATCATTACGCGGGCGTTCGCGAGCAGGACACAGTCATCATCTTGAACGAGCAGCACGGGACGAAGGTCGATCCCGACGCCGTCGCAGAAACCAAGGTCACGATCTTCCAAAAACGCCTTCATGAAATCGCGCGAGTTCACCCTGTCGCAAACTTTGCCGAGTCGCTCCACGGTCGCGCGCCGATGGCCGTGGCCTCCGGTAGCGAAGCCCCCATCGTCCATGCGTGCCTGAGACACACGGAGTTGTTTCATTTGTTTGAGACGATCATCACGCCCGCCAATGTGAAACGCGGCAAACCTGCGCCTGATATGTTTCTGCTCGCCGCTGAACATATGGGCGTGAAGCCGGAAGACTGCCTGGTCTTTGAAGATGGACGCAGTGGCATTGAGGCGGCCAGGGCTGCGGGAATGGAGTCAGTTTTTATTCCGCGCAGCCTGCGGTGAGTGCGCCCTGTCATCGCTGACAATCGTTCACATTCTCATGCCCGCACCTTTCAAACACGCCGCCCTGATCGTTGCAGGGCACGGTTCCACGCTCAATCCCGACTCCAGTGCGCCGACGCTGCGTTGTGCGGACACCATACGGAGGCGCGATCTGTTCGCCGAGGTGACTTGTGCTTTCTGGAAGGAGGAGCCGTCGATGCGCGAAGTCTTTTATTCGGTTAACAGTGATTTGATTTTCATCGTGCCGAACTTCATCAGCGAGGGTTACTTCACCCGCGAAGTGCTGCCGCGCGAACTGCGGCTCGACGGGCAGGTGACGCGACGCGATGGAAAAACGATCATCTATTGCGACCCGGTCGGCATTCATCACTCAATGACAAAGCTGCTGCTGCATCGCGCCAAGGAAGTCGCGCCCCATGTGCCGCGCAGCGAGACCAGCCTTGTCATTGTGGGTCATGGCACAGGACTTAATGAACAGTCGCGCAAGGCCATCGAGGCCCAAGTCGCGTTCATTCGCGAAGGCAGCCACGGCTTTGCCGAGGTGCTGGACGCCTACATGGAAGAAGCGCCGCTGGTGGCCCAATGGGATGGAATCGCCAGCGCGCCAAATGTGGTGGTAGTGCCTTTCTTCATTGCCGATGGCCTGCACAGTTATCAGGACATTCCGGTGCTGCTCGGGATGGTAGCGGAACCCACCGCAGCCGCGAGCCAGAGCGAAGTCTTTCGGCACAATCCGCATCAACTGCGCGGAAGAAATCTCTATTACAGCAGCTCGGTGGGGACAGATGACTTGATGGTGGATGTCATACTCGACCAGGTAAACGATGCAGCGGAGAAATATGACGGGGATATAGGCTCGCCCTGCGGCCATGTTAAATATACTCAATCACTGTGGCCAGTCGGCCAGCCATTTACTTTTGGACAAGTTCGCGTGAATCCGCAGACCTCAGGCGGCTGGGTGCTCCATCATGTCGATGATGCGACAACGACTGTAGCCCAAAGCTTTGACGATCCCGAATCTACCCGGGAAATTGCGCTGCACGATGATACAGGAAATTTTCGCGCACTGAAGACCGCGCCTTCGCTTAAACACGGTTGGAGCCTGCGCTTGCAATCCGATCAGGATTTGGATCTCGCCCTGGAATGCTTTTATCCCGGTGCACCAGGCTTATGGCGTCACTTCAAATCTGGTGCATTGAAGCCAGTGCCACTGCGCGAGACTCTTGGGCGACAAACCGGGATGTATCGTTTCGCCAACACCATCAGCGATGACGATGCGGAGCGCATGATCGCCTGCGAATGCGATGCGAAAAACAAATGTCTCCGCCGGATCACTTGGAAGCTGACAGACGCCCAGCCGATTGCTTCGCTCTCACCCGACAAACTGCCACTGAAGGAATCTGCCAAAGACAATCTGCTTCTCATTTGCGTGGAGGCCTGCACGCACCTGGTGTCCGCCGCCGGGGAGATCTCCAAAGCCAATTTCGCAGCGAAAAACTCTGCGAAATAGCAATTGTTAATCAAAAGAAATTTGCAATAATAACTTCGTTATCGGCATCCAAATTAGTCATTAATAACTCATGAAAAACATCCTCCCCATCCTATTCACCATCGCCGCCCTGAGCGGAATCGCCCCCGCCAAGGAACTTCATTTCCCCGAAAAAGGCGATGCCTTGTTCACCATCACCATTCCTAATTCATGGGAACCCGACAAGGATGATGACAACGTCTTGGAAGCTACTTCCTCCGAAGGCCATATTTACCTCGCCGCCTGGGAACTGAAAAGCGAAAAAGACGCCAAGGCGCTCGGAGATGACATTGAGAATATCCTCAAAGATCGTGCCAAGAACATCAAAATGGATGGCGAGCCAACAGCTTGCAAACCCGGCGGACTCGACGGAATGCTCTTCAAAGGCCACGCCAAGGACAAGGAAGATGATTCCAAGATCGAATTTTTCGCGCTCCTCATTGGCAGCAAGGAAAAGGCTGCAGTGATCTACATCGAAGCCGCTGAAGACACACCAGAAGAAGAATCCGCCAAGCTGGAAAAAATCCTCAAGTCCATCAAACCGGGCAAGGAATAAGCTTTTAAGCACAGACCAGATCGCTTCCAATCACCAGCGCCGTTCCCGAAAGGGAACGGCGCTTCTATTTGTCCCTGGCCAGTGAATCGGTGTTGCCGACCACTATATCTGGTTGTCCAGAAAAAATAGCCACAATATCTTGCGGTTGGTGATTTTCCACTTGCCCAAACCCCGCCTCATCGGCTTTACTCATTGCTGGGAATTTTCCAGTAAATGCTTCGCACTCACAACTCATAGCCCACCCTGCCATGTATCTCAAGACCCTAGAAATCCACGGCTTTAAGTCCTTCGCGGACAAGACCAACTTTGAATTCCACAAAGGCGTAACCGGCATCGTCGGGCCGAATGGCTGCGGCAAGTCCAACGTCGTGGACGCCATCCGCTGGGTGCTCGGCGAAACTTCGGCCAAAGCCTTGCGCGGCGACGAAATGGCCGATGTTATCTTTAACGGCACCGACAAACGCAAGCCGGTCGGCATGGCGGAAGTCACGCTCACGCTCGCGGATTGCGAGCAGGGCCTGCACGTGGATTTCAACGAGGTCGCCCTCTGCCGTCGCGTGTTCCGCGATGGTCGCAGCGAATACCGCATCAACGGCACCATCTGCCGCCTAAAAGACATTCAGGATTTGCTCGCCGGGACGGGCATTGGTCGCGCAGCCTACTCGGTCATGGAGCAGGGTAAGATCGACCTGCTCATCAGTGCGAAGCCAGAAGACCGCCGCATGGTTTTCGAGGAAGCCGCTGGCATCACGAAATTCAAGAGCCAGAAAAAGGAAGCGCTGCGCAAGCTGGAATACACCGATGCCAATCTCCTTCGCGTGGCAGACATCATCGCTGAAGTATCGCGGCAGATCGGCAGCCTTCAGCGTCAGGCGCAGAAAGCGAAACGCTATCAAGGGCTGCACAAAGACCTCCGGGTGCTGGACACTCATCTGGGCCATCATCATTTCGCCAGCTTGCGCGCGGAAAAGTCGGAGACGGACAATCAGATCAAATCCCTGCGCATCCAATGCGAGGAATTACAGCAACGCATTCACACCCGCGAGTCCGAGGCCACGGAAACGCGCGAGGCTTATCATCAGATTGAGGGCCGCATCAACGCTCTGCGCCAGCAATCGCAGGAATTTCACTCGCGCATCCAGACTGCCGAGGGCAAGACGGGCTTCAATAAAGAACGCATCGAAGAACTTGAGGGGCGAATCCAGCGCAACCAGGAGGACGCCGCCTCCAGTCGTGAATTGATCGATCGCCAGCGCCGTGAACTCGCGGCTGCTGACGAGCAGTTTGCCGTCATCCGCGCTGCGTTGGAGACGCGCCAGAACGCGCTCCACGAACATCAGCATTCTCACAACAGCATCATCCCGCAACGCCAGCAGCTTGAGACCAGCCGTCGCAGCCTGCGCGAAACTTTCCGCCAGATCGAAAGTGAAATCGCCACCGCCGAGGCCAGCGCCCAGACCTTTACCAACCAATTGAGCGGCGACCGGCAGCGCCATGAAAACTTGCAGCAGGACAAGCACTCCGCCGCCCAGCAGCGCGAAGCCAGCCAGGTGGAGTTCGACACCATTCAGCGACAGCTTCACGAGTTGGAATCGCTTCGTGAAGAACTGGATCAAAAGCTGAAGAACATTTCATCAACGATCACCGATCAACGTCAGCAGCGTGATGCGTCGCTGGAGCAGTCGAATGAATTACAGCGTCAGCTCACCCAGCGTCGCTCGCGCCTGGAAGCACTTCATCACATCATCGAGCGCGGCGAGGGTCTTGATCAGGGGACGCAAAGTGTCCTCCTTGGACTCGACAACCCGGAGCATTACAAAGCAGGGCTCAACGGCATCGTCGCCTCAGCCATCGAGGTGGACCCGACCTTCATCTCCGCCATTGAAGCCGCTTTGCACGACGATCTGCAGGCCGTCCTGCTGACCGACTCATCATTGGCTGCTGAAATCATCGACAAGCTCAGTCGCGGCAAGCTCGGACGGGCCGCACTGGCACCACAAAATTTCCTCAACGGAGAAAGCAACACCGACCGCGAGTTCATGCCCAGCGGCGGCATTGCCTGGGCCTTGGACAAAATCAAGGCCAAGCCGGAAGTGCAGCCGCTCATGAACCGCCTGCTGCGCAATGTTCTCATCGTGGAAGACCTCGAAACCGCGATCCGGCTCAAAGCGGAACACACAGGCGTCTGCTTTGTCACGCTCAAAGGCGAAACCATCAGCGCCCATGGCATCATTCACGGCGGCGCGGGCAAGGAAGAATCCACCAGCACCCTGCGTCGTGAAACCGAATCCCGAACCCTGCGCGAGGAAGTGACAGTGCTGGCGACGGCCCTGATCATCAAGGAAGAGGAGATCGAGGATTTGCGCAGCAAACTTGAAGAACTGCAGCGCGAGGAAGCCAACGCCCGCGACGCGACGCAGAAAAATCGCGAAGGCATCAGTCAGGCGCATGGCAAGCTCAGCGTCGTGCAGCGCGCACTGCAACAGGCCACGGCCAAGCTCGACAGCCTCGAGTGGGAGCAAAGCCAGATTGCCCAAAGACTCGCCACCGCCGAGGCCGGCATTCAGATGCATCGCGAAAACGCCGCGCTCAGCTCGCAACAACTTGAGGAAACGCAACGCCGCGAACAGGAACTCGAGGGCGAGATTGAGACCGTCATTCGCCGCGAAGCAGAGTCCACCGAACGGCTCAACGAGCTTAAGACCGCGCTCGCTCTGGAACAGGGAGCACTGCAAAATATCGAGCGGCAGAAAGCCCCGCTCGCGGATCGCCTCGCTGAACTCGAAGGCTCCATCTCGCGCTACGAAAACGAGATTTTCGTCTGGCAGCAGCGCATTGAGTCCGCCCAGAATGAAAACGAGCGTCTCGCTGTCGAACTCAATGAGGCGCGTCAACAACTCGCCGTAGTCGAGTCAGAGGGCGGAAATCTCACGGATCAACGCAATGCCTCCTTCGAAAAAGTCACCATTCTGGAAAACGAACTCAACGGCCTGCGCCAGCGTCACAGTGAACTGAACGACCACCGCAGCCGCGCTGAAGTTCAGCAAACCCGCGTTGATCTGCGGCTGGAAAATCTCGGCACCCAGATTCACGAGCGTTATCAGATTTCACTGGAAGGCTTCGAGCCTGATCCTCACTCGCTGCTGCTGGCCATCAACGAACAGAAAAAACAGCGCGACCGCAATCTCAAACGCAAGGCGACGCTCGCATCGCGAGGTGAAAGCAGTGACAGCACCCTGACCTCCTCCTCAGAAAATGAACTAGCCGATGAAGCAACTGCCGAAACGGAATTCGATGCTGCCGCTCTTGAAGAAGGTCCTGACTGGGAACTTGTGCAGGAGATCGTCAACGAACTGCGCCAGCGCCTTGAAAGCATGGGGCCGGTGAACCTTGATGCCATTCAGGAATATGAGGAACTGGAAGAACGTCACAATTTCCTCCAGACCCAGCACACCGACCTTGTAAAGAGCAAGGACGAACTGCTGCAGGTCATCGCCAAGATCAATGAAACAACGAAGACGATGTTCAGCGAGACCTTCAACGAAGTTCGCAAGAATTTCCGCGAGAACTTCAAGGAACTGTTCGGCCAGGGATCGCAAGCCGATCTCATGCTCTCGGATGAAACCGATCCGCTGGAAAGCGGCATCGAAATCATCGCCAAGCCGCCCGGCAAGAAACTCCAGACCATCAGCCTGCTCTCGGGTGGCGAGCGTTCCATGACCGCCGTCGCGCTTCTCTTCTCCATCTACATGGTCAAGCCCAGCCCCTTCTGCGTGCTCGACGAGCTGGACGCGCCCCTCGATGAATCAAACATCGGCCGCTTCCTCCAGATGCTCGACAAGTTCATCGAGAAAAGTCAGTTCATCATCGTCACCCACAGCAAGCGCACCATGTCCCGCGCCGATGT
Organism: Verrucomicrobiota bacterium; assembly: GCA_043758025.1. Taxonomy (GTDB): domain Bacteria; phylum Verrucomicrobiota; class Verrucomicrobiia; order Verrucomicrobiales; family Verrucomicrobiaceae; genus VFKE01. The sequence goes on along the minus strand of JAYVOH010000142.1, from coordinate 6,503 downwards.
GATCTACGGCGTCACCATGCAGGAGTTCGGCATCAGCAAGCCCGTCGGCGTGCGCATGACCAACGAGAAAGCCTCGCTGGAAGACGGCGCTCCCACCGTGGCTGAAACCGTGCGCGGCACCGGTAAGCGTCGCAATCGCAACGACGCACTCGCCGAAGCTGATGCGTTGATCTGAATGTGGCACGGGCATGGCGCAAGCCTGCCTGTGTGTCCGACGGGCATCTTGACGGTCGCCTATTACGGTATTGAGCTGGAAGCCTGAACTACACACAGGCAAGGATGCCTATGTTACAATGCAGCCACAATCGCGTCGCCAATCTCCTTGGTGCCTACTTTGAGTGTGCTTTCTGCTCCACTAAAAATGTCGCCGGTGCGAAGACCGTCATCAATGACCTTACGGACGGCGCTCTCAATGGCTGCGGCTTCCTGCTCTAAACCCAAGGCGAATCGCAGCATGAGGGCGGCAGAGAGAATCTGCGCGATCGGATTCGCGATCCCCTTTCCTGCAATGTCAGGCGCGGTGCCGCCGCTCGGTTCAAAGAGTCCAAAGTATAACCCGTCACCTTTGGGCTTGCCGAGGCTGGCGCTGGCCAGCATTCCGAGGGAGCCGGTGATCATCGCCATCTCGTCGCTCAGGATGTCGCCAAACAAATTCTCGCAGAGCACCACGTCGAAGCCCTTGGGATTTTTGATGAGCTGCATCGCGGCATTGTCCACATAGAGATGCGCCAGCTTCACGTCGGGATAGCTTTTGGCGATCTCTTCGACCGTGCCGCGCCAGAGGATGCCGTTCTCGAGCACGTTGGCTTTGTCGATGGAGGTGACGTGCTTGTTGCGACCTTGCGCGGCTTTGAAGGCAACATGGGCGATGCGCTCGATTTCACTTTTCTTGTAAACCATGGTGTCCACCGCCGTCATCTCGCCGTCCACTTCCTTGCGGAATTTCGGCTGGCCAAAATAGAGGCCTCCGGTGAGTTCGCGCACGCAGAGGACGTTGAAACCGCCCTCGATGATCGAGTCCTTCACTGGTGAAGCGTGTGTCAGCGAGGGATAGCAGATCGAGGGACGAAGATTGGCGAACAATCCGAAGTGTTTGCGCAAGGGCAGCAACGCTCCGCGCTCCGGCTGCTCATTGGGTGGAAGTTTTTCCCACTTCGGTCCGCCGACGCTGCCGAAGAGTATGGCGTCGCTTTGTTCGCATGCGGCGACGGTTTCAGCAGGCAGAGCCTTGCCCTTGGCATCAATGGCTGCGCCTCCGACGAGTTGTTCGTTGAATTCAAACTGGATGTCGGACTTGGATTCGATTTTGCGAAGAACCTTGATGGCCTCAGCCATGACTTCAGGTCCGATGCCGTCACCGGCGAGCACTGCGATTTTATAAGTTTTTGACATGTTTGCGGATAGCAACATCGCGCCTGCTGTGCAAGCCACAATGCAGCCTATGAAATACAAAAGGCGGTTGACCGAAGCCAACCGCCTTTCGCCGGAGTTAGAAAATGGAATACTCTAGGCTTTGTGTTCTTCTTTCAGCTCTTCGGTCACATTCAGCGCCTTATAGCCGCCCTTGGACTTGAAGTAGAGAATGAGCATAAGATAGAGAACGGCCATCGTCATGGGAACGTAGGCCGTGAGTTTGAGCGCCATCTTGCCACCGTAGATGCCTGCCTCAGAGACGGGCTTCCTGTCCGTGTCGGCTGATGCTTCGGCACCTTCCCACCAAGCGGCGAGCTTGGCGTGATTCTCATCCTTTTTGTTCTCTTTCGCGAGCAATTTGCCAGCGCGGGCCAACTCCTTGCCACCGTCATCCAGAACACCGACCTTGGAGCCATCAAGCCCGACGGTCTTGAAGCCGAAGAAGGTGTTTTCCTTATCTGCTTTATAACGGTTGTAAGTTTCCGCAGACTGCGCTTGGAGCTGTTTGGATGCATTGAAGTCCTGTTTGAAACCAATGGCAGGTCCGCCAAGCAACCCGGCGGACAACATGCCCACACCACCCAGCATCCCGATCGCCACGGCACCACCTTTGGGGAAGCGCTCGGAAGCCACGGACAGCATGGTTGGCCAGAGGAAGGTCTTGCCACAGGCATAGATGGTGGCAGCTACGATGCAGGCGGTCACTGTGCTCGCACCACCCAGTAGGGTAAGGCCGGTGGCACCGAGACAGGCGCTGACGAAGAGAAGACCCAGCGGAGAAATGGTGTGAACGATAGGTCCGGCGACAAAGCGCAGGCAGAACATGAGCAAGGACGTATAGACGAAGAGCTTCAATCCGGCAGCTGGACTGCCCATGATGGTTCCCGTGATTTTGCTAATCCATGAATCAGTGCCGAGTTCAACGTAACCAACCAGCGCGTGAATGAGCAATAGAACCAGCATGAGCGGCGCGAAGACAGTGCCGATCATCTCACCAAGCGTGATGCCCGCTGAAGCGGCTTCTGATTTCGGGAATTTTTGGCCGAAGAGCATAACTCCGTAAGCGATCACTGGAATGATGAAGAGGGACATCTGGATTTTCCAGTCCATCGGGGCGACAGCGGCAACGCCCTTCGCAACGTCGGCAGGTGCGCCAGCCATGAATGCGGAAGCAAGTCCACCCAGCACCAACCCTGCGGGCCAGCCAGCGTGCAGAATGTTCAGGTAGTGAGCCTTGTTTTTAGGGAACAGGGTGGCCGTGAGCGGATTGACGACCGCTTCACACAAACCGTTGCCGACCGCAAAAATGAACATGCCCCAGAAAAGGCAGTTGAATGCGGCGGGCTTGCCACCAGCAGCAAACGCATAGGGGGCGGCGAGCGTCACGACTGCGGATATGAAGTGGAGTCCAAACGCCAGCACCATGAGCTTGCCGTAACCAATCTTGTCGGCAATCAGCGAGCTGAGAATAATAACAATACCGAAACCCGTGAGACCCCCTCCTGTGATGGTGCCGAGTTCCGTCATGGTGAAACCGAATTGCTCAGCCCACTGGCCGAGAATACCGCCTCGGACTGAATAACCGACGCCAGCCGCGAGGATGGCCATGAATCCTGCAAAAAGCAGGCGCTTAGCATTGGGAGTGATACCTTCTTCGCTCATGAATATTTATATTTATTGGTTGGAGTGAGTTTGATTGCGTGACCTCAGCAAGTGCGAATTGCTGAATGTAACGGGCGGTTTTAACCAGAAAGGGGGTTTTGCACAAGCGAAATCCTGCATTCGGCCAATCAGAACCCCGGTTCCGACTCCACCCCGTGGCCGATTTCGACCGGCTTGTAGCCGCCTTTTGACTTGAAATAAAGATACATCAGGAGGTAGCACGCCAGCATGAATGAGGGCAGCAGCGCGATGTTGACGAAGACGTGCTGCTTGACCCCGGCCTGCACGGATTCGAGTTCCCGTTTCCCTGCTTCATTGAGCGCCTTGAACTTTTCCTGGTCAAGGCTGGGCGCGGTGCCAAAGATTGCGGACTTGGACGCACCTTTGATTTTTTGATGCAGCGCGGTGTGCCCGGACGTGAGGGCCTTGTCGAGATCGACATCCTGCTTGTAGCCGATCATCGGGCTGCCCAGCACGCCGAGAAACAACACGCCAACCGCTGAGACGCCATTGAGGGTGAGTGCGCCGCCTTTCGGAAACTGCTCGCTGACCATGCCGAGCGTTGTGCTCCAGAGGAAAGTTTTCCCAAGCGCGTAAATCGTCGATGCCGCGAGAATGACGTAGCCGGCGGACTTCGAGAGGAGCATCAGGCCGACAATGGCAATCGCCGCGCCGATCGTCAGCAGTCCGATGGGCGAAAAGCGATGCACGATCGGCCCTGCACAAAATCGAAGCACGGTCATGATGACGGACACATAGACAAAGACCCAGGTTGCGAAATTCGGCATATCTCTCGGCCCGTTGAGCTTCAACAGCTCCGGCATCCAGCCATCGGTGCCCAACTCGGTGGTGGCCAGCGGCCCGATGGTGATGAGCACGAAGATGAAGAGCCAGTTCCCCAGCGATTGCGTATAGGCGTAGGCCGCAAGCGCGATCACCGCACCCACGATCAATGTCACGCTGAGCGAAGCTTCATGATTCATCATCTGCATGATTGCGGGAAAGACGAGGACACCAATGATGAAGAAGCCCACCGCGCCAACTTCGCGCCACATGTCGCGATTGCTCACACCCGCTGCGACACGCTCCTGCACCGGGAAGCTGCGCGGCAGAATTAGCAGCGCATAAATCACCACTGGCACAAAGCAGAGTCCGAACTTGAACTGCCATGTCTGTGTGGAAAAGAGCGCGGTGAACAATGCCCCCAGCGCCAGCCCGGCGGGCCAGCCCGCATGCAGGATGTTCAGCCACTTGGCCTTGTCCTTGCGGAAGAGCGTCGCCACCACTGGATTGATGAATGACTCAACGGTCCCGTTCGCCACAGCGACCAGCAATGTGCTCCAGTAAAAGCTCTGATAACCGCTCGCCCGAAGCGTGAGGATGAGCGAGACCACATGACAGCCGATGGCAAAAAGCGCGACCGTCTTGTAGCCAATGCGATCAATGATCAGGCTGAAGAAAATGATGCTCAACGCGAACGGCCACATGCCCGCGCCATTAATCGCGCCCTTCTCCTGCTCGGAGAGGTTGAAGCTGTTTTGTAAATCGCCGATGGTATTGGCCCGCACCCCGAAGACGAACGAGGTGGCGACCAGGGCGATAAAGCACGCCCAGAAGAGTTTCATGTCGGGTTTGTCGGAGGGAGTATTCATGGTGTGAGGATGCCGTGATGTGGACAAAAATCATTTGTCCGTGCAAACGCCATTTCAGCAAATGGATGCGTTCTGTGCAACGGCTTTGTTTTGCCCGTCTGCGGAAGCGCGCTTGCCCCCGGTTGCCTTCCCGCTAACATTCTACGCATGATCAATGAAGTTTTCGCCCGCCTGAGCAAACACGCCGTGCTGCCCGCAGTCATCATTGACGATGCCGGTCAGGCCGCGCCGCTGGCGGAGGCGATGCTGGAGGGCGGATTACCGGTGGCGGAAGTCACGTTGCGCACACCCGCCTCGCTGGATGCGCTGCGGAGGATGGCCCGGTTTGATGAGATGCTCGTCGGAGTTGGAACCGTCTTAAATGTGCAGCAGGCGGAACAAGCAGTTGACGCCGGGGCCAAGTTCATCGTCTCACCCGGCATGGATGCGGACTTAATCCGCTGGTGTCAGCAGCGGGACCTGCTCATCATTCCCTGCGCCTGCACTCCCGCCGAAGTCATGCAGGCGCTGCATCTGGGCGTGAAATGCGTAAAATTTTTCCCGGCGGAGGCTTTTGGCGGACTGCCAGTTTTGAAGGGGCTGCATGGCCCCTTCCCCAACATGCGCTTCGTGCCCACTGGCGGAATCCATCTGGAAATATTGCCATACTATCTCGCCTTCCGACCAGTTCTTGCCGTCGGCGGAACCTGGATGGTGAAACCCACATGGATTCAAGAAGATCGTTTCGATCAGATTCGCGATGCCTGTGAATCAACCGTCGCGGCAGTTCAGGAAGCGCATCGCAAACTGGCCCTTGCTTCGCGGGCGAAATCAATATGAAATAACTTCATGCAAACCCGCCGTTCCGCCGCAGAAGCCTTCGAGAAAATTCAATCCGTTGTTTTTGACGACTCCAGCGCCGCCGCAGCTTCGCTCGCTCAAGAGGTGAAGGAACTCATCGGATCGAACAACAAGCGGCGGAAGCCCACCGTGCTCGGCCTCGCGACCGGCTCCAGCCCGGTGCCATTTTATCGCGAACTGATTCGCCTTCATCGCGAAGAAAAACTGAGCTTCAAAAACGTCATCACCTTCAACCTCGACGAATACCACGGGCTCGGTGCCGACCATCCCGAGAGTTACCACCGCTTCATGCGCGACCAGCTCTTCGATCATCTGGACATTCCTCAAGAAAACATTCACATCCCGGACGGCACCATTCCATCTGATGAAATCTTCGAGCACTGTCGCGCCTATGAAGATGCCATTGAAGCTGCAGGCGGCATCGACTTCCAGATTCTCGGAATCGGACGCACGGGACACATCGGCTTCAACGAACCCGGCTCCAGCCGCGACTCGCTCACGCGCCGCATCACGCTGGACCGCATCACGCGACAGGACGCCGCCGCTGATTTCCGCGGCGAAGAAAACGTCCCGCAGTTCGCCATTACGATGGGCGTCGGCACCATTCTGCGCGCGAAGAAAATTGTGCTCGTGGCCTGGGGCGAAAACAAAGCGGGAGTCGTCGCGAAAGCCGTCGAAGGCCCCGTCACCGAGACCGTCTCCGCATCGTTCCTGCAAGGCCATTCCGCCGCGCGCTTCTACATTGATCAAGGTGCATCGCGTGAACTCACCCGCGTAAAACTTCCGTGGCTCGTTGGCCCGGTGACGTGGACGCCGCAGGAAGCGCGCCGCGCGGTCTGCTGGCTCTCCGCCTCGTTCAAGCGCCCCATCTTGAAACTCACGGACGAAGAATACAACGAGCACGGACTCTCCGATCTCCTCAGCGAGCAAGGTCCC
>JAYVOH010000141.1:0-13373 GCA_043758025.1 Verrucomicrobiota bacterium | reverse complement strand
TCACCCGAGCCCGCCAAAAACTCCATTGTTACACCAATAAGAGCGCACTACACTAGACAGTAGCTCGACATTCCGATGTCGAGTCATCCGGCGTAGCGGGCACTCCTGATTCTCGACTTCGGAAAGTCGAGCTACGACGGAGCGCGCTCACCCACGTCCTCGGTGCTTCGATGAGCAAACCGAGCGCGCCCGATCCACTCCCGTTCCCTGCGAACTCAAACGCCGCGATGCTGTTTGCGCCGGTGGCGCTGGGCAGCTGCGCGGCCACGCAGTTCTCGATGTCGTGCGGGTAGAGATTCCGTCCGCGAATTTATGATGAGGTCTTTCACGCGGCCTGTGACGTAGAGTTCGCCGTCGCGCAGAAAGCCGAGGTCGCCGGTGCGCAGCGTGCCTGTCTGCGGAAAGGCGGCGGCGGTGGCGGTGGGGTTATTCCAGTAGCCAAGTGCGACGGAGGGGGAATGGATGTGGATTTCACCGACCTCGCCATCGCTCATGGCTGCACCATTCTCTGCGTGGTGGATGGTGATGCGCGTGTCGAGCGCGGGCGGGCCGCAAGAGACGGTTAGCACAGGCTTGCAGCCTGTGTGTAGAGCAGGCATTTTGCCTGCGGTAGATACGGATGCAGCGGGCAGAATGCCCGTGCTACACACAGGCTGCAAGCCTGTGCCACGTTTCCCGCTCGCCAGCAGCGTCGTCTCCGCCAGTCCGTAACACGGCAGCCACGCCTCCGCCCTAAAACCACACGGCGCGAATCGTTGTGCGAACCGCTCCAGCGTCCCCGCCTGCACCGGCTCGGCTCCGTTGAAGGCGATGCGCCAGCGGCTGAGATCGAGCGCGGCGAGGTCTGCATCCGTGATGCGCTCCGCCAGCAGTTGATAAGCAAAGTTCGGCGCACCGGAAGAAACGAACGCCTGCCGTGAGGTGATGACCTGAAGCCAGCGCACCGGCTGTCGCGAAAACTCATCCGCCGTGAGCAGCGTGACCGTCATGCCTTCGCTGAACGGGTGCAGGCAGCCCATGAGGCCCATGTCGTGAAACGGCGGCAGCCAACTGACAAACTCATGCTCCGGCTCATGCTGGAAGAGCGACTGAATGGCATCGAGATTCGCAAAGAGACTGGCATGGGTGATGATCGTGCCCTTCGGCGCGCCGGTGGAGCCGGACGTGTATTGGAGGAAGGCGACGGAGGATGCGTTGTGGCGCGGCGAAGCCGTTTGGAGTGCGGCGGCTTGACGCCGCTTTCCTGAGTCAGCGAGGTTGCTCGCGGCCTTGACCTTCTTCTTCGAGAGACGGGAAGATTCACTTTCAACTTCCGCGAGCAAGTTCACCGGCCCCCAAGCGCCGTCAAGCCGGCGCACTCCAAACGCTGGCGCGCCTACGCAGATCACATGTGCCTTCGTCTTTGGTAATGCCTCCCGCACATTGCCTTCCGCTGCCGCCGTGGTCAGGATCACCGCAGGCTGCGCATCGTCATGAATGGACAGCACCCGCTCGCGGTTCCGGTTCCGCCGGGGCGGATAGGCAGGGACGGCGATGATGCCCGCATGGAGACAGGCGAGGAAGGCGATGATGAACTCCGCACCCGAAGGCATCAGGATCAAAGCGCGCTCGCCTGGCGGAGCGATGGCGCGAAGTTGCTGCGAAAGAACGAGCACCCGGTCATAAAGATGCGCGTAAGTGTGCTCCGAGAAGTCGTCAGGATTCGTCGCGCCAGCAGAGATGCGCAGGGCTATTTTTTCCGGCTGCTGTTCCGCATGGGTTGCGAGAAAGTTGAGGTAGTGCGGGTGCGGAGTGGGTTGCATTGGCAAAGTAGTCGTGATGCTCTAACTTGCCCAGTGAGGCGTCCGCATACGGAGGTCCGAGGTAAAGCTCCGATTTACTTTTTGTGTCCGGCTTTCAGGCACAAAAAAACCGCCTTCGGTAAAGGCGGCAAAAGAAGAAATAGAGAAACCGGCAACTTGTGCCTCAGCACCTAATTGAGCCGTTGAGCCGTTGAGCCGTTGAGCCGTTGAGCCGTTGAGCCGTTGAGTAAAATCAACATGGCGTAAATGTGTCAGATGGCGTCAGGCCAGCAAGGAATTTTTCTGTGGAGAATCAAAAAGCAACACGCAAGCCTCTCCAAAAAGAAAACCGCCCCGCACGGAGCAAGCTCAACATACGAGGCGGTTTAGAACCCACGGGTGCCGTTTGAGTAGCTGGCTGCCGTTCCATTAAGGGCGACAGAGTGGAGACCCGCCGTATGACGCGCTGCCGTCCAGTTAAGGCGTGGCATATGCGTCAGGGCGCGGCCTCCGGTGCTATCAATTATCGGGTCGGGCCATGTGCGACTGCAACAACGAACACCGCAGGAGATGGATTCCTTTTCAGGAAAATTCAAAGGGCTGTCAAAGATCTAAATTCTTAGCGAATGGAAGCTGGCAGCGTGCCAAGCAGGGCTTGCAACATGCGCGCGTGGGCTTCATCCACTTCTTTCGATTCCAGTGTGCGGTCTGGTGAACGATACGTCAAGCTCCAGGCCACAGACTTTTTGTCACTGGCGAGCTTTTGCTCAGACGGATCGGCAAAGACATCAAAAACTTCCGCGTTCAGCAGCAGGGGTTCTTTCTTTTGCTGTGCTGCGAAAAATTCGCCGAGCTTCGCGTTCGGCAGGTCGGCGGGGACTTCCAGTGCCACATCGCGCGTGATTCCAGGAAAGCGCGGCAGCTCGCTGAATTTTGTCATGCCTTGCGCGCCCTGTTGCAGCGCACTCATGGAAAGTTCTGCAACATAAACCGGATGTCGCGCATCAATTTCACGCGCGCGAGAAGGATGCAACTGCGCGATCCAGCCGAGCGTCTTGCTGCCGCGTTTCACCTCCGCGCTCAACAACCAGGCGTCGAGCGGCTTGGGCACGAGATCAAGCGATGCACCCGCGATTCCGGGGAGCGCCTCCAATACTCCACGAAGATGGAAGACGTCTGCCGCCGCGCTTTCCTTCTCTTGCCAGCTCGAGGCTTGCGCGGGGCCGCTGAGCAACAACGCGATGCGTTCCTCTTCGCGCGAGGTGCCGTTTGGATTCGAGATGAACACCCGGCCAATCTCGAAGAAGCGCAGACGCGACTGGCCATGACGGATGTTCAGCGCCGCAGTCGAGATCAAACCGGGAACAATGCCGGGGCGCAGGATGACATGGTCTTCGCTGAGCGGATTTTTAACAGCAACAGCCTTCTCCGGTGCAACAGGCTGGCCGAGCACATCGTGAAGTTGCGATGGAGAAATGAGCCGCAAAGTCTGCGCTTCAAACCAACCGCGATGCACCAACGCCTGACGCAGCGACATGCTGAAATCATACGCGCGGTCGGCACCCTGGCTCTGGGTGAACACGCCCGAGGCGCAACCCGGCACGCGATCCAATCCGACGACGCGCGAGATTTCTTCCACAAGATCAATGGGGCGTTGCAAATCAAGCCGGTGTGAGGGGATAAGCCAGGTGGATTTGTCCGCGCCATCCGAGAGCTTCTGCAAGCCGAGCGAGGTGAGAATGCCGTGCATTTCTGCGCGCGACAAATCAGGGATGCCGATGAGCTCATGTGCGCGCTTTTCATCAAGCTCGACTTCAACAGCCAGCTTCGGCACTTCGCCGGCCACCAGCAATTCATTTGCGGCCTCGCCACCAGCGAGATCAAGGATGAGCTTCACGGCCAGTGCGGAAGCGGCGGCGACATTTTGTGGATTCACTCCCCGCTCAAAGCGGTAGCTGGAATCGCTGCTCAGTCCAATCCGACGCGCGGTGCGACGGATGTTTTGCGAAACGAAATACGCGGATTCAAGCAGGATATTTTTTGTGCTTTCAGTCACGCCGGAAGTTTCATCACCCATCACACCAGCGATGGCGACCGGGCGTGTGGCATCGGCGATGACGAGATCGTCGCTGATGAGTTCGCAGACATTGCCACCGAGCGTGGTGATTTTTTCAGCCGCCGCAGCGCGGCGGATGATGATGCCGCCATTGAGCTTGCCGGAATCAAAAGCATGAAGCGGCTGACCGGTTTCCAGCAGCACGAAATTCGTAATATCGACGATGTTGTTAATCGGGCGCAGGCCCACGCTTTGCAGACGCTGTTGCAGCCACTCCGGGCTGGGCGCGACTCTGACGTTTTTGATGAGGCGCGCGGTGTAGAACGGGCAAGCATCGGGCGCATCCAGTCGGACTTCGGTTGTGGCGGCAGATTTATTGATGGCAGCGGGGATCGCTTGCAGCGGCACCAGTGGTTTGCCGGTGAGCGCCGCGAGTTCGCGCGCGAGACCGTAGTGACTGAGCAGATCGGGCCGGTTGGGCGTGATCTCCAGATCGAAAATGACGTCCGGCGGCGAGAAGTCGCGGAACAACTTTCCGACCGGTGCGTCTGCATCAAGAATGAGCAATCCGGCATGATCATCGGTCATTCCCAGCTCACGTCCGCTGCACATCATTCCATTGGACTGCACATCGCGCAGTTTGCCTTCTTTGATCACGATACCTCCGGGCAATGACGCGCCGGGCAGCGCCAGCGGGACTTTGTCGCCCACTTTGTAATTCTTCGCCCCGCAGACGATCTGTCTCGTCGTGCCGCTGCCGTCATTTACCTGGCAGACGCTGAGCCGGTCGGCGTTGGGATGTTGCACTGATTCAAGAATTTGAGCAACGACGATCTTGTCGGAATCAACGCCCTTAACTTCGATGCCCTCGACCTCGATGCCCGCAAAGGTCAGTAGATCGTGCATTTTATCGACCGTCGTGTCGCCGAGATCGATGTGAGTTTTGAGCCAGGAGAGGGAGACTTTCATGCTGATGTTTTGACAGAATTAACTGAATTAGACGGAATTATTGGAGTCGGTTGGATTAACGCTGGAGGAATCTAGTGCGGCGCTTGTAATCGAGGTCTATACCTCCGAAGTTAAGTAGCAGGCCGATATCGATGCCGGTTGCGGTGAGGTAATTCACAAGCTGGACTTCATGAGCGACGGCAAGTTTCTCCACGGCTTTTAGTTCGACTATTAACTGGTCCTCCACCATTAGGTCAGCAAAATAATTGCCTACTTCCACTCCGGAATAAATGACTTTGATCTGTGCTTCTTTTGCATGAGCAATTCCAGCTTTCGTTAGTTCAACGCCCAGCGCATTACTGTAAACAATTTCAAGAAATCCCGGCCCCAGAACACGATGCATCTGCATAGCGCATCCGATGACGCGACCTGCCAGATCATACTCTTGAGCCATAATCCAATTCTGTTTAATTCAGTTAATTCCGTCTAAAACTGCGCCAGAAACCGCACGTCATTCTCAATCAAATGACGAATGTCGGTGATGCTGTGGAGGATCATCGCGAGGCGGTCCAGCCCGAGGCCGAAGGCGAACCCGGTGACTTCAGCGGGATCAAAGAGTTTGTCGCCGCGTTTGGATGAGACGGATTCGAAGACAGCAGGGTCGACCATGCCGCAGCCCGCGATTTCAATCCAGCGTGCGTCACGGCCTTTCGCTTCCAGCTTGATGTCGATTTCAAAACTTGGCTCGGTAAACGGAAAGAAATGCGGGCGGAAGCGAATCTGAATCTGCGACCCGAAGATTTCCTGGAAGAAAAATTCCAGCGTGCCTTTGAGATCGGCAAGGCTGACGTTGCGATCCACATAGAGACCTTCGAGCTGGTTGAAAACGCTGAGATGAGTCGCGTCGATTTCATCACGTCGATAAGCCGCGCCGGGGGCGATGATGCGCACGGGGAGCACCTTGACGGTTTCCATGGTGCGGATTTGCACCGTGCTGGTGTGGGTGCGGAGCAGGCGTCCGTCGGGCAGATAGAATGTGTCCTTTTCATTGCGCGCGGGATGATCAGCGGGCGTGTTGAGAGCGTCGAAGCAGTGCCATTCAGTTTCGATTTCGGGGCCTTCGGCGAGCGCGAAACCCATGCGGCGCAGGGCCTGCACCGCGCGGTCGCGCAGACGGGTGAGGGGATGCAGCGCGCCAGCGGGCACCGGCCGTCCGGGCAAGGTGATGTCGATGCCTTTCACGGCCTCGGCATCTTTCACTGCTTGCAGCGCAGCCTGCCTGTGCTCCACCCCTGCGGTTATCGCGTTACGCACTTCGTTAAGCCTGCCGCCTACAGCCGCCTTTTGATCTGGCGGCACATCTCTCATTCCAGCCGCCACGGCGGTGAGGCGGCTTTTTTTGCCAAGATAGCTCACGCGGAAGTTTTCGAGTGATGCTTCATCGTTGATGGAGGCGAGCGCGGTGAGCCCCTCGGACTGGATTTGATCAAGCTGGTTGAGCATGGGGGAAAAGTTCTGTTTGGTAGTATTCAGTTTTCAGTGGGTATCAATGAAAACAAAAAGCCGGAGCTTGCGGCCCCAGCTTTTCGGCTATCGATGAACTGGCGTGCTTTCGACGCGGTTGATTACGCAGCAGTGGGGGCCTTTTTATTTTCCAGAGCTTGTTTTGCTTGCTGGATAAGCGTTAGGAACGCAGCCTCGTCTTTCACAGCGAGATCAGCCATGATTTTGCGATCGATCTCGATGCCAGCGGCCTTCAAGCCCTCGGTAAAGCGGCTGTAAGTGAGACCTTGGGCGCGCGTGGCCGCGTTGATGCGCAGAATCCACAGACGGCGGAACATGCGCTTGCGATTTTTGCGGTCGCGATAGTTGTAAACCATCGCCTTGCGGACGGCGTCCTTGGCATAGCGATAAAGTTTGGAACGGAAACCGCGATATCCCTTGGCGGCTTTGATGACGCGCTTGCGGCGCTTGCGGCTGGCGACAGCGTTGGTTGATCTGGGCATGGTATTTTTCTGATGAGCAGGCTGTTGTTAGGGATGCGGCGCGGACCTCACTTGCTCGCAGGTTTGAATAAATCCAAACCAGGTCTGGGCGCCGTGGCCGCGTCGTGCGGCCGATGTGTTATTAACCGAAAGGCATGTTTTCCTTGACGTGCGCAGCATCACTCTTGTGAACCAACGCGGGTTTGCCAAGGCGGTTTTTCCGTTTGCGGTTCTTGTTTTGAAGCAAGTGGCGCTTGCCCTGGCGACGGCGGAGAATCTTGCCGGTGCCGGTGATTTTGAACCGTTTGGAAACGGATTTTCTGGTTTTGGCAATGCCTGCGTTTTTGGACATAAGGGCGGGAAGGCTAGATGGGAAACGCCCGGATGCAAGAGGAAAAATGCACCCATGAGAAGGAATGCTTATTCAGCCGTAATTTGAGGCAGAAATCATCGCGAAATTAACGCCACTAAAAGTGCAGCAAGAACCATGCCTTCAACTGCCTGTCAGAGCAAAATGAGGGGCTGGATACAACAATTGTTTCTCATCCGTGAGAAATTATCAGAAATTAAAAAAGATATTTGATATGATGATCTATAAATGCTAAAAGCTAAGACTTATTAAATTTATTTAAACCATGCCCACCCTTGCGCTTGAAGCCAGTTCTGTAATCAGCAAGCCGGAATCAGACGCCGCATCGGCGCAGGCCGTCCTCGATCAGATTAAAGGCGCGAATTTCTTTTTGCGCACCGCGCTCGATCAGGTGGCGGATGGCGTTTTGATTTTGCAGGGGGAAAATGCATCCGGCTTTGGCCCTCGCATTCTTTTCAACAATACACCGATGGCCAGCATGGTGGGCGCTGATCCCGTGAAAGGTTTGCGCGAACGGTTCATCACGCAACTCGTGGCCACGCAGCAGGAAGCGGACGATCTCGTGAAAGTGCTGCACACAGCGGCCAAATCAGGTTCGGCGGAATGGAACGGCGGATTGAAAACATTTTATGGCTCCCGCGTGGTGCCTTGCCGCTGGCGCATCCGGGCTGTGCAGAACAACCACGGTCTGCTCATGAACTACACCATCACCGTTTGCCCGATGGAAGAAACGGCTAAGATCGCCACGCCCGCCACAGATTCATGTGCGGCGGATGCGGACGCCTCGCTGCGCTTGCGCAATGAAAATCTCGCCTTCGCCGCACGCGGCATGGCGCATGACGTGAACAACATTCTCGGCATCATTGGCGTCCGAGTTTCCGAAGCCGCGCTCAGCATGCCGGCGACCACGGAAGTCGGCGCCTTGCTGGAAGAAGCACTCACGGCGGTGAAACGCGCGCAAACGCTGACCACCGGCGTGCTGCAACTTTCCAAGGACATCCCCGCGAAAGTCGAGCCGCTGGACATGCAGAACATCATTCGCGAAACCACGAGCGTGGTGCGCAGCGGAACCGCCGTGCGCATCGAGGTTCTGGTGGAGGACAACCTCTGGTCGGCACTCGCCGACGCCGCGCGCATCGGCCAGGTTCTGCAAAATCTCATCATCAACGGCATCCAGGCCATGAAGGGGGAAGGCCGCATGGAAATCATTGCGCGCAACGCCCACATCACCCAGGGTGACAAAAAACTCGCGTCTGGCCGCTACGTTGAAATCATCGTGCGCGACCGGGGCGCAGGCATGTCGCCGGAGACAGTGTCGCGCCTGTTTAATGAATCGTTCACGACCAAGCAGCGCGGCAACGGGGTCGGCCTCATGACTTGCAAGCGCATCATCGAGGATCATGGCGGGGACATTCGCGTGTCTTCCATGATCGGCACCGGCACCGAGTTCACCTTCCTGCTTCCGGCCACGCATCTTGCTCCCGCGAAGGCGGAGACGCGCGTGCCGCAAGCGCTGATGAGCGGCACCGGTGCCATCTTGCTGGTTGATGACGAACCTGATCTTTTGATCGCGACCGTTGCGGTGCTCAAGCGCTGCGGTTATCGCGTCTTCGCCGCGCACAACGGTGAGGACGGCGTGCGCATGTATCAGCAACTCGCCCGCGCGAACGACCCGGCTGATGTGGTCATCATGGATCTCACGCTTGCCGGAGGACTGAGCGGCGAGGAGGCCATGCGGGAAATTCTCGCCTTTGATCCGCGCGCCAAAGTCATCGCGTCCAGCGGCGGACTCGTCGAGCAGATGCGGCAGGAATACACTGCGGCGGGCTTTGCCGAAGTCCTGCCCAAGCCCTACGTGGCCTCCACGCTCTCGCAAGTTGTGCATTCCGTCCTCAGCAGCGGCAGCCACGGCAGCGCGATCGCGGCGTGAAGACCGGTTCGCTCAGTTCTGCCGTGCTGGCATTCTTCATGGGCGGAGCCGTCATCGCGGCGGAGGCGGAAATTTCCGCCGGTGTTAATGGCATCAAGCTGCCGGTGGTAACCCAGAAGCTCGTGCAGGATGGGCCGCATATTTATGCTGGAGTTCTCGACGGCTCAGATTCTCAACTCCGCATGATCGTGAGCATCGCCACCCAGCGCATCTATCTTGTCAGGGAAAACCAGGTCGCCTTCGACACGCCAATTTCCAGTGCCGCTCCCGGCTTTCGCACGCCACGCGGTTCCTTTTTCATCAAGGAAAAAATCCGGAACGGAAAAATATCCAACCTCTACAAATGTCCCATGCCCTTCTGGATGCGAATCGGCGAGACCGAGTTCGGCCTGCATGAAGGCGAGCTGCCGGGTTACCCCGCATCCCACGGCTGCATTCGCCTGCCAAAGGAGAGCGCGCAGTTGATTTTCGATCAACTCAGCGTGGGCACAGTGGTCGAAATCGTGAATTCATGGAGTCCCAGGCGCGCAGCGGCACCGCAGCGATGATATATTTTTCCCGTGGGCACGGTGCCTCCGGCTGATGGATGCATGATGAGGCATTTGAATTGCCCCGGATCAATTTTATGACCGTGGTTTTAAACCACCGCCCACTGCAGGGGCGCTTTTGCCCGCCTCTTTGACCTCAAAGTCCTGCTTCGCAAGCTCCTCGTCGCCGAGCAGCAGTTGCACGCGGTATGTTCCAGGCGGCAATCCGCTCTTGGTGCGCAGAAAACTTGTCAGAGATTTTTGCGCGCCCTCGTCCTCGATGGGTGCCACGGCAATCTCTTGATTTTTTTCATCCGCGGCTTCCAGCAGAGTCCAGACCACGCGCGTTCCCTGCACCAGGGCGGGAGAGGAAAGCGAGAACTCGGCATGGAATATTTTGTCGTCCGTCCCGAAAGTTTTCGCCTCATCACCAGCCGCGCCCTTACCATTGTCATGGAAGAGCGAAACCTTCGCGACCGTCGGTTTGCCCAGCTTCATATTCGGGTCGGCCTTGACCGTGAATTTCTCTCTGGCCGCTTCCTTACCGTTCAGCACCACCACGGCTTCATGTGTGCCCTCGGGCCAGCCGCCTTTCGGGAAGAATGAGAAATAAAACGGCACGTCCTTTTTGTTTTCCTCCATCGTGAAGCTCTTCATCCCTGCGGTGTCTTCCTTACCGGCGACCATCCAGTGCACTTCCATCCAAGAGCTGCTGCCGAGATCGCCGCGCCCACAAAGAACGACTTTTTGCAGCGTCGTGAAGGACCTTGTCTCATCCACCGGAGCACTTTTGTCATCAATGGCGCGGGCCAGTGTCACGGAGTTGATCTTGCTTGGGATGGAATCCTTTGGTGGCGAAACCTCGAATGGGAAGCTGCCCAGTGCTGCGCCTTCAAACGTCACATCCGCTCGGTAAGTGGTGCCCACAGGCAACGGCGCGGTGGGCGAGAGAGTGAAACCCACGAACGTATTTTGTCCGGCGGAGAAAAGAACACCCTTGTTTACCTCCGCCACATCCACTTTGGCTTCCGCGACCATTTGCTCTCGAAAGTAAAACTTCGCTGCCGCGATTCCGCTTTTCGGACGTCCTTTCAGTTCAATCGACAGCCTGACCTTTTCGTCGGGATAAAAGGATTCTGCCTTGTCCTTGGCCGATTGGTTTTCATCCAGAGTCCGGCAGTAAGTGGCGCTTTTCAGTAAAGTGTCTGCGGCATGGCTTGCCGAAGCGAGGGTCAGCAACAATACGGCCGTGAGCAAGATGCGTGGAGGATTCATGATGGAACTTTGTTCTTAACCACGAATTCTGCAAGCGAGGAAAAATATAAAGAGCAGGAGCAATTTATATCGCGAGCTGGGACGACCATTCGTTGCCGCCTTGACCTCGGAGATCATCGGGAGTCTCGTCACTTACGATGACAGAGCTTCCATCTGATCAACCCCGCACTGATGAACCTGCGCCTGCGCCGAAGCATCAACGTCGCAAGCGATATAGCGGAAAAAATCCACGCCGCTTCGAGGACAAATACAAGGAACATCAGCCGGAGCGTTACGGGGATACCATCGCCAAGGTGCGCGCTTCAGGGAAGACTCCTGCCGGGCAACACGTGCCGATCATGCTGACCGAAATCATGGAAGTGCTCGCACCGCAGCCCCGTGAACGGGTCGTGGATGCCACGCTGGGCTACGGCGGTCACGCAGAAGCTCTCCTCCGCGCGGTGCAGCCCAAAGGTTGCTTGCTCGGACTCGATCAGGATCCCATCGAAATCGTCAGGACAGAGGCGCGACTTCGTGCGCTCGGGTTTCCCGACAAGAGCCTGACCGTGCGCCGCACGAACTTCGCCGGAATGCGCCGTGCCCTTGATGAAATGGGATGGAGTGATGGAGCGGATGTGATCCTCGCCGATCTCGGCGTGTCTTCCATGCAGCTGGACAATCCCGCGCGCGGTTTCAGCTTCAAGCACGACGGCCCACTCGACATGCGCATGAACCCGCACCGCGGCGAGAGCGCACGTGATCTCTTGCGAAAAATCAGCGCCGAGAAACTGGCGGCACTGCTCAATGAAAACGCCGACGATCCCCATGCCGTCGCGTTGGCCGAAGCCCTTGCCGGCTTTGATTTTTCCAGCACTCAAGCTCTCGCATCGGCATTGAAAAAGAACCTGCCACACAGGATGAATGACGATGATATCGCCACCACCACGCGCCGTGTCTTCCAAGCCCTGCGCATCGCCGTGAATGAGGAATTCAGTGCCCTTGATTCCTTTTTGCGTGAACTGCCGGATTGCCTTCGCACCGGCGGACGGGCTGCGATTCTCACCTTTCACTCCGGCGAAGACCGCCGCGTCAAAAAATCGTTCCAAGCTGCCCAACGCAGTGGCATTTTTTCAGCCATCAGCATTGAAGTCCAGCGTCCCACTGCCGGGGAAATCCAGAGCAACCATAGAGCCTCCTCCGCAAAGCTGCGCTGGGCAGTGAAAACATAGGTGATCCGCCCTTTAATCCTGGCTCCGAGGTGGCGTGCAAAACCGCCAACAATGTTACGAATTCGCCATAGATGAGTCGTGTGTGACACACTTGGCACTCACATAATCTTGAATGCGTTCGATTCCCATTGAGTCTGGGAACAATTCACCAGGGGTTGAAGTATTTTTTCATCGTGTATGAATTCACTTTCTCTAGAACAAGTAGTGTTCAAAGCCAAACGCGGGGAGCGTCTCAACCGGTTGGCGGCATCAATCTTCATGATCATAGCATTCGGAGGAATGATCATGCTGCTTGGCCGTTTATGGCAGGTCAGGATCACTGATCGTCAGCGTGCGAATGCCGCCATGAGCCGCGAAGTTGAAGAACAGAAGCGAAGAAAGGGCGCAAGGCCAGTCGCCATCGCGGGTGGCATTGGGAAGCTCACCATCGCACGCACCCTCAAATCAGCCACTGGCAAACGTCATTGATCTCACCATCCAAAAAACGGCGCGATAACGGCAAGCCGCTCACCATTTTTGATGCTCTTGAGTCGTTCATGGTTTGCATGGTCAATCAAACGGAACAGGATCGAGTCGAAATTATTCTGTTCATTGACTCAAACGGCTGAGAGTAATGTCTGCATAGAACTCATATGCGGATGTTATTCAATCAACGCACATTCACTCACCCAATAACCACTGGCCATTCCGCGTGGAAGAACTGGCCTTCGGGTTTGTCGGTGCGATCATAAACCAGACGATTCTAGTTTTGGTGGAATTTTCGGCATTCCTGCTTGACCGCGTAAGGGGTTGGATTTTTTGTCATTCAATGCCTGAATTACTCTCAGCGAGTCTCTACCGTGAAGTGCGGGATGCTGCATTTTTCCGCGTGCTGGCAGGCAGAAATGCTCCGGCATACGTAGACGTGCTGGATGCATTGGATCGAGAATACGTGGAGAGACCAGATGGTCTTGCTCGGGAGGAAGCGGTGGAGATGATTGCTGGGGTGTTGGAACGGCATCCGGCGCTGCAACCGGAAGACGATCATGCAGAGGGGTTTGAATATTTATCCATTCGCGAGAAGGCGCGTCAATTGCTGGAACATCTCCTCAAATGCCACTGGTTGGAAGAACCGCCACGGCGTGACTGGCGGCGTCGAATTTTTTTTGATGCGCATGGAGCGACGATGATGATTGCGCTGCGCAAAATCGCACATCCAGACGCAGCGGTGTTCACGGATAAGCTGCTCGCCGTATGCGCGGCATTGGCGAATGAAGACCAGCTTGCACAGAATCCGTGGCAGACGGTGGAAAC
>JAYVOH010000140.1:0-13383 GCA_043758025.1 Verrucomicrobiota bacterium | reverse complement strand
AAATGTGAAATGTGAAATGTGAAATGTGAAATGTGAAATGTGAAATGTGAAATGTGAAATGTGAAATGTGAAATGTGAAATGTGAAATGTGAACAGCACACTTATCTCCCAGCAGGCAATTGTGCAAGTGCTGCGTAGTCAGGCCTGGCTGCGGCATCGGTATGAATGAAGCGACGCACGACCCGTCTCTGATGGATGAGAAAAACTCCAGGCATCTGAGTGCCGTCACCTTCCAACGCACCGGGCCGATGACCTGCGAGGAAGGACTTCAGCCCGCGCCACCACACGCTCCAGCCCAGCAGTTGGCTCAACTTGCCACGGCGCAAACCAAGTCCGCGATAAAGTCGCCGCTCGGGGTCTGAGATCGCCGGCACATCGCCGAGTCCATAACTTGCTGTGAAGGAGGCAAAAGATTCAGCGGTGCCCATGTGAACAAGGACAAACTTGGTTCCGTTTTTTTCAATCGCTGAACGGCACGCTGAAATATCCGCCAGCGCCTCGCGACAGAATGAGCAGCCTGAGTGACGAAGGAAAACCAGGAGCACTGGATGCTGCAGTGAAATGTCGGCCAAGCTGCTGCCGGTGGAAGTTTTTGCTTCGGCTATCAGGGATGATTCATCGGGTAGAGCGTCGCCACCTCCTTCGCTCTGAAACTGGTCCCATGCGTGTTTCAAGATCAAGAAAAATGGCACCCACCAGATGAGATCATTGGTGACACAGTTCAGCGCGAATCCCCAGGGTAACTGCCCGGTCCACAGCGCCTGCACCATGCCGAGCGGGCCGAAAACTTTTCCGAGAAACCCAACCAGCACGATGGGCCAATGCCGCACGGGATCAAAGGCCGCGATGGCATAGCCCACGCCATAGACGCCAACGATCATGCCGATGCATTGCCAAAACTGCGGGTAGTTTGGCTGCGGCATATTCAGCCAGTTGAAAATGGCATCGGGAAACAGCACGGCCCACGCACCCCAGAGCACGTTGTAAAATCCGGCGGCCAGCAGAACGTGGCGCATCCAGCGCGGTGATGAAAATGAGGCAGTCATGGTGCTGTGATCAGTGAGTTGAAGTTGTGAGATATTGAGAGGCATTCAAAATCTTTTCAGTAGCCGCCCAGCCCGAGAGCGCCGCGCCTTCTACGCGAGGTCCGGCAAAGGCGTCTCCGGCAAGCACCAGCGGAGGCGCGCCACTTACGACGGCGCACGGCAAGGGGTCCGTCCGCTTGGGTTTGCTGTAACGCCAGCCGTGAATTTGACAGGACTTAATGCTAACGCCGATCCATTCATCAGCTGCTGCAAGCAACTGGCGCGCCGTCTCATCGCGGTCCTGATCCCAATGAGCTACACTGAACGCATCCGTGGCATGAATCGTCACCGCAGGCGCAGATGAGACACCTTTTAACTGATTGTCCGCGATCCATGAGATCGGCCCCTGAGCTGGAGCGAGACCACCCGGCAGTGTCATTCGTGAAGGACCATTCAAGACAGCCATGACCGCGAGGCAGCGTTCATACTGAATGGAGACGAGCCGTTCCTTGAGAGCAGGCTCAAGCACAACACCACCAGCCTCCAGAAGCACCAACGACTGCGGAACCGGAGCCGTTAAGATGATAGCCTTTGCTGGCCATGTTTCTCCGTCAGCCATCGTGATGGACCAGTGCTCCGCCATCGGGTGCAATGCGGTGACTTGCTTTTCTTGGACGATTTCCAAACCCACTGCCAGATGCTTTGCCAGAGAAGACATGCCTGGCGCGCCGCGCCATCGCGGATGGCCATCGGCTTCAGCAGTGAAGCCCCGGCACCATTCGACAGCAGCACCCGCTGTGCGCGCATTCTCCAGCATCGCCATAAAGCGGGGATCACGACTCGTGACGAATTGCGCTCCATGATCAAACGTAGCGCCACCCACTCTCAGCGTGGCAATGCGGCCTCCCACGCCCCGGCCCTTGTCGATGACCAGCGGTTTTCGTCCCGCTGCTTGCTAAGCAGCTGCAGCGGGAAGCCCGGCTATGCCAGCGCCAATCACAAGCACGTCTGCATTCCGGCAAGTCGCGCTATTCATATCGCGCGGGCGTAGTTGGTTTGCTCAATCATCATTGAATGGACCTTTTAAATGCTGTTTGAGCAACCTGCGATGTTTGGTCACGCGCCCGCAAACACGCTTGCGCCACATGCGAAAACTGGACGGCTTCAATTCACGGCGCATCACATCAATGACCTGGCTTTCGGTCAATCCCGTGCGTTCCTCGATCTCTTCAAATGTGGTGCGATCCTCCCAAGCATAGCGAATGATGCGGGTGACTTGTTCAGGCGCACAGGGCGTTTTCATGACGGATAGAGTTGGTTGAGATGGCGGCTCATTTTCTGCCAGAAGGGAAAAAATCCTGCCGTGGCAAACGAGAACGCCGTGTCGTCCGAAGGTCGGCGGATGAGTGTCAGACTAATCCCCATCGATTCAAGATTTGCCTTAAGGCGTGGCAGCAAGTCGTGAACCGGCCCGACCATGGGCGCGAATGCGACGACTTCGGCAAGCTCCTGTTCTTTGGCCCATGAACAGAGGCCCGCCACTGGATCATCCACTTCCAAAGCCAAGGCCGGACAATCATAGTGAGCCGATGCTCTGCTCACACCATCACGCAACACGGTATGCAACGAAGCGATGCGCTGACTGCTGAGACGATAGACCTCCCGGTAAACGTGGTCGCTGATGCACGCGGCTATGCTCACTGGCGCAAGAGTTGCCAAGGGTCCGATCTCGGGCGCGAGATCATCCGGATGCAGCCACAACCCTGTGCGCTCGATTATCTGAGCAAAGGAAGTCGGATACTGCGTCAGCGGCTGTTTGCGAAGTTCAGCGTAGTCTTCCACCACACAGGCGACTACTGCCCCATCGGCCAGGCGGTCACTACCGGCTGCATGGCCGCTGAGGTAATCCGGCGCATACTTTTCAATGTTCGAAAGGCGCACGAGGTAGGTCTTGCCGGGAGTTTGCAAGCCAGCAACCCAGCGCCACGAGAGCGTATTGCTCGCGGGATCGGCATCCAGCAGATGCCTGAAGAAAAAATCAGCACCCAACTCCCATGGCAGTCGCTCGACATGAATCAAAAGCTGGCCCACCACATGCGGGCGTGGTTGTGGAGATAGCCGGTATCAATCAGTTCACGGGCGATCTTATCCATGCAGGCCACTCCGCTTTCGCCTGCTGCAACGGCCTCCGCACGCGCCATGGCCTCTGGTGGAAGCTCTTGGCGAAGAGAGCGAACTCGCAGCCGCCATTGTGTCCAAATCTGCGGGCGCATCTCCAGCCAGCCCTTCCAATAGCGACGCCAACAAACCTCTTGAAGCCACTTTTCGGCTGCGGGGAAGGAGTGCTCGGCGAGTGTTTCCTGGATGATCTCGTCTTCGAGCAATGTTCGAAAACGAATGCTCGCACCGAGGCGTGACACATTCCCATGTCCGACCTGCACATGGTTCCTCGCGCCCGAAGAATTCGCCAATTTTGAAAGGAAAGCCCTCCAAGAACTCAAAGCATCATGACGGGTCAGCGGCTCAAGCGGATGCATTATAAAATAAGCTCACTCACGCTGACTTAGTGGCGTAGCGATCGAACCGATTCGAAAGAATGAAAAACGTAGGAGCCCAAAGTCCGACGAAGATCCCAAAGCGCTCTCCATGAGCCAGGGCCTCGGGGGTTTTACCGCCGGTCAGATACCAGATGGCAATGGAACCGATGATGGAAGCAAAGCCTAGCACGAAGCAGAGGTTGCTCAGTTGTTTGAGTTGTGTTGGTTTCATGGTGGATATTTAGTTTAGGTGTTCGAAGTTTATTGACGCACTGCATGGGTGCTACGTTCGTTACGATGATTGGGATGCCAGGAAACGCAGGAAATCCAATATTGGATGACAGCCGTATTGTAGAATCACATTTTAAGCCCCGCGCTCATGCGAAATCTCATCATCATTCTTGGCGACCAACTCAACGCAGACTCCGCCGCCTTCGATGATTTTGATCCAAATACTGACGCCATTTGGATGGCTGAAGTGGCTCATGAAAGCAGTAAAGTGTGCAGCAGCAAGCCACGCACGGCTGTTTTCCTTTCTGCGATGCGGCACTATCGCGAGACGCTGCGCTCAAAAGGATGGAAGGTTTTCTATCGGGAACTAACGAGCACAGGAGGTGCATGGCAGGGAACGAGCGGTCCCTCCAAGGCCAGCAAAGCTGAGACCTTCTCCGCTGCTCTTGCTGAATCCACGGGGCGGCTCAAGCCCAAGAAATGGATCATCGTCGAGCCTGGAGAGTGGAGTGTCCGAGAGGAAATTTCCGCTGCGGCGGTGGCGGCGGGCATTCCTTTGGACATACGGGAAGATCGTCATTTTCTCTGCACTCACGCTCAGTTTGCCGCTCACGCGGAAGGCCGCAAGCAACTTCGCATGGAGTTCTTTTATCGAGAAATGCGTCGGCACCACGACATCCTCATGGAGAAAGACAAGCCAGTGGGTGGAGAGTGGAACTTCGACAGTGAGAACCGAAAGAGCTTCAACAAAGAAGGACCGCCACCGCATCTGGCGCCTCGCCGATTTGAGCCAGACGCCATCACGCAAAAAGTGATCGCCTTGGTGAATAAGCGCTTCGCCAGCCACCCCGGAGATCTCACTGCTTTCGACTGGCCAGTCACTGCTGACGAGGCAGAGCAGGCCCTGGAGGATTTCATTACACATCGCCTCAAAGAGTTCGGCGATTGGCAGGACGCCATGTGGACCGCGGAGCCCTGGCTTTTTCACTCCCGTCTCAGTGTTGCGCTGAATCTCAAACTGCTCGATCCGCGCAAAGTCATCGCGGCAGCAGAGAACGAATGGAAGCAGGGCCGGGCTCCGCTCGCCGGTGTGGAAGGATTCATTCGCCAGATTCTCGGTTGGCGGGAATACGTGCGCGGCATCTACTGGCAGCAAATGCCCAACTACGTGGAGTTGAATGCCCTTGGTGCCGACCAACCATTACCCGCCTTCTACTGGACTGGCGAGACCGACATGGCCTGCCTGCGCGATGCTTTGGGTCAAACGCTGCGATTGGGCCATGCCCACCATATTCAGCGACTCATGGTCACAGGACTTTACGCGCTCATGTTCGGGGTGCGTCCCCGCGAAGTTCACGAATGGTATCTCGCTGTCTATGTCGATGCGGTGGAATGGGTGGAGTTGCCCAACACGCTCGGTATGTCCCAGCACGCCGACGGCGGCCTCATGGCCAGCAAGCCCTATATCGCCACCGGCAAATACATTCAGCGCATGAGCAATTACTGCACGGGTTGCCCCTATGATCCTGCAGAAAGCACTGGTCCCAAGGCCTGTCCCTTCACCACGCTTTACTGGGATTTTCTGCTGCAACACGAACCCGCCATGCGGAAGAATCAACGAATGGCCATGCAAGTGCGGAACCTTGCGCGTCTCGATGAAACCAAGCGCGAGGCGATCCGTGCGCAGGCGACGGAGTTGCGGAAAGCTCATGCATAGACCTTAGCGTAACTCGAATCGATCTCGTCGAGGAACAGATTCTGATCAGTGGACCACCATTTGTTCGAGAAGATTTCCACCTCGCGATGGCCTGTGAAGCCGGTGGCGTCCACCCAGTCGCTGATTTCGCGGATGTTAATGCAGCCCTCGCCCATGAGGCCGCGATCATTGAGGAGGTCAGTCGTTGGCGTTTTCCAATCACAGATGTGAAAGGCATGGAGGCGGCCGGTGCGGCCTGCGAGATCGATTTGCTCCTTCAACTCGGGGTCCCACCAGACGTGATACACATCCACCGCGATGCCGAGCGTCTTCGGTGAACCGAGGGTGTCGCAAATCTCGTGCGCCTGACGCATCGTGTTCACCGCGCTGCGGTCGTCGGCATACATCGGGTGCAAGGGCTCGATGGCTAGTTTAATTCCTGCTTGTTCGGCGGTGGGTATAACGGCGGCGATGCCATCCGCGATTTGTTTGCGCGATTCGACAAGACTTTGGCCGGGAACCGCACCACAGACCAAGACGATGAGCGGAGCGCCGATAGCGTGGGCTTGCTCGATGGCGAGGAGATTGTCATCAATCGCTACCTGAAGGCCAGTGGGAGTGGCCGATGGGAAAAAGCCACCGCGGCATAGGCTCACGACATCCATGCCTGAATCAGCTGTCTGACATTTTACTGTGGCGAGGTCACGCCCCTCCAAGGCTTGCCGCCAGATGGTGATGCCGCTCACGTCGCGCTTCGGGAACTCGATGAGACATTGGTCGAGACTCAGTGGTTTGGTGGTGATGGTGTGGACGCAAAGTCGGCTCATGAGTTGCTATAAGTGACAGTTTCTTACTGCTGGTAAAACAATTCTTTCCGATTATTCTGGACGGTAAAAACGATGGAACTTTACCAACTCGAATACTTCCTGGAAGCCGCCCGCCAGCGCAACTTCACGCGTGCTGCGGCGCATCTTCACCTGGCCCAGGCCGCACTGAGCGAGCAGATCCGCAAGCTCGAAAGCGAACTCGGCACGCCACTCTTCAATCGAGGCCGTCGCGAGACGGTGCTCACCGCCGCTGGCGAAACGCTACGCCAACACGCAGAAGCTTTGCTCGAGCGTGCCGAGGCGGCCAAGCGAGCCGTGCATGATTTAATCGGCCTGCGCGGCGGGCGGCTCGCCATCGGGGTCATTCCCTCGGTCAGTGCTTGCGTGCTGCCTCCAGTCATCGCAACATTTCGCAGGAAACATCCGCTCGTGGAGCTTGCACTATATGAAGGCACTTCGGAAGCCGTGGCGCAGTGGGTGGAGAGCGGTCGTGTTGAGTTTGGCATCGTCCAACTGCCCGGTGCCGGTGGTAACTTTGACGAACATCTCATCTTTACCGAGCCTTTCATGGTTGTTCTGCCCAAGGCACATCCTTCGGCAAGGCAGCGGTCCATCAACCTCGCCAAGCTCGCTCACGAGCCCTTCGTTTTCTACAAGGGGCGCGCTCGCGACACTGCACTGGCGGCCTGCCGCGCTGCGGGATTCGAGCCGCGCATCGCCTGCGAAAGTAGTGAGTTGGAAACCGTCCGCTCCCTCGTCGCTGCGGGTCTCGGCGTTGCCATCCTTCCTCAGCTTGCGACGAGGCAAAACACTCTGGGCTGCGTCTCCCTCCGCATGAAAGATAACGCCATCAAGCGCCAGGTCGCCATCATTAATCGCGCAGGTCACAGCGCCTCGCCGGTCGCGGCCGTTTTTCGCAAACTGCTCGACGGCATGGCAAACTATTGATGCCCACTACCGGGCGAAAGCTGGCCGCACATTCACCTTGGCGTGTTGATTCGACTGCATATATGCCAAGCTGCAATCAGCGGTGCCGGCTACTGGGAGAACGGCCTGGTTAGTGATTCACACCAACGGCTTTTCCTCTTCTTTCGTCTTCGGCTTGTAAGTCGAGGCGATGTAGAGGTCGCGTAGTTGTCTGGCATCCACTCCGCTGGGGCTTTGAGTCATCAGTTCCTGCCCGCGATTGTTCTTCGGAAATGCGAGCACTTCGCGGATGCTGTCTTCTCCAGCTGCGAGCATGACAATGCGGTCGAGGCCGAGCGCGAGCCCGCCGTGCGGCGGCGCGCCGAACTGGAAGGCTTCGAGGATGTGGCCGAACATGGTTTGCTTCTCCTCGTCGCTGACGCCGAGAATGCTGAACATCCTAGATTGCAAATCGCTCTCATGAATTCGCAGCGAGCCGCCGCCAAGTTCGGTGCCATTGAGCACCACGTCATAGGCCTCGGCGCGGACTTCGGCGAGTTTGCCTGCGTCGAGCAATGGGATGTCCTCGGTCTTCGGTCGCGTGAACGGATGATGCACGGCATTCCATTTCTGATCTTCTTCGCTGTAAGCGAGCAATGGGAAATCAACGACCCACAGGAAGTTCAGTGCGCTGGACTCCTTGGTCGTGCCCATCATCGCGGCAACTTCGAGACGCACACGACCGAGGATGGTGCAAGTGCTCTCCCAAGGTCCAGCGACGAAGAAAACAATGTCGCCTTCCTCAAGGTTCACCTTCTTGATGAGGGCAGCTTTTTCTTCTTCGGTAAAAAACTTCCAAAGCGGCGACTTGTATTCACCGCCTTCGCATTTGATAAAGGCAAGCTGCTTCACTTCCTTCGGCAGACCGACTTCGTGTGCGACTTCATTCAAACGGATCATCTGTCCGGTGGTGATGCCAGCGAAGCCCTTGGCGTTCAAGCCGCGCACGACGCCACCGTTGTCGAGGGTGTTGCGGAAAATCTTGAACTCGCTCTTCGCGAAGACATCGCCGAGGTCCATGATCTCGTTTCCGAAACGCGTATCCGGCTTGTCGATGCCGTAGCGGTCCATCGCTTCCTTCCACGTCATGCGCGGGAAGGGCAGGGGAATCTCCACGCCGCGCGCGGCTTTGAAGATGCTTTTCAGCAAACCTTCGACGACGGAATAAATATCCTCTTCAGTGATGAACGAGGCTTCGATATCAATCTGCGTGAACTCCGGCTGGCGGTCAGCTCGCAGGTCTTCGTCGCGGAAGCAGCGTGCGATCTGAAAATACTTTTCCAAGCCGGCGACCATCATGAGTTGCTTGTATTGCTGCGGTGCCTGCGGCAGCGCGTAGAACTTGCCGGGATTGAGCCGCGCAGGAACAAGAAAATCACGCGCGCCTTCGGGTGTGGACTTGGAAAGGATCGGCGTCTCGACTTCGACGAATCCAGCTTCATCGAGGAAATCGCGCGTGGCCTTGGTGATCTTGTGACGCACACGCAAGTTCTTCGTCATGCGCGGACGGCGCAGATCGAGATAGCGATACTTCAGGCGCAAGTCTTCGTTTGAAAGCTCCGCGTCGAGATGGAAGGGGAGGACGGCGGATTTGTTCAGCACTGTGAATTCGTTGACGATGATCTCGATTTGCCCGGTCGCGAGGTTGGCGTTGTCAGTGCCTTCGAGACGCTTGGCGACTTTGCCTTTCACGGTAATTACGTCCTCATCGCGCAGATGATGGCTCGCAGTCGCGGCTACGGGATTTTCTTCCGGGCGGAAAACGATCTGCGTCATGCCTTCGCGGTCGCGCAGGTCAATGAAGATGACGCCGCCGTGGTCGCGTGCGGAATTCACCCAACCGGAGAGAGTGACGTCCTGGCCGATGTGATCGGGACGGAGTTCGTTGCAGTGATGGGTTCGGTAGGTGTTGGCGGTCATGGACGGCAGATTACGGGCGCGTCACATGCCAGAGAATGAGGGGGAAAGCAAGCCGCTTTCGCCTTGCATCGCAGAGGCAGTGTCGACTACCCGCCTTGCTCAAAATAAGCCAAAGAAATATCTCGCGCCGAGTGAAGCACACGGATGAGATCAATACCATCTTCAGTCGGACGATAGAAAATGACGTGGGTTCCTTCGGGAAAACTGCGGAGGTGTGCGCGATCTCCGGCCTCGGTCTTCCCACAAGATTGTTCCGCGCCAGCATTTCCAGTCGGGAATCGATCCGGCGCAGCACAGCCGCGGCATTCTGCGGACTTTCGAACGCGATATAGTCGTGAATATCCTTGTAATCGGTGCGCGAAGCTGGAGTGCGGCGGACTCGGGGCATATCTAGCTACGCTCCGCAGCTTCGGTGATGACATCTGATGCACTGAATTGGACAAACTCACCCCGGTCGGCTTGTTGAATGCCAACGGCGATGTCCCGGCGCAGGGCATCCAACTTCGATTTGTCTGACTGGAGGACGAGCAACGCCGTGGCAACAAGTTCACTGGCATTAAAAAACGAACCTGCCTGAATTGATTCGTCCACGAACGACTTAAGCTCGTCATTAATCTGCACTGCGAGTGTAGGCATGGTGGAGGATAGCCGTGTTTTTTAAGCGGAGCAAGCAAAGCAATTGCGCTTAAAGCTTTGCCGGAACCGATGCGGCACTGAAGCTGAACAGTGGCGCTGATTTCTGCACAGATTTCATCACGCCCCAGCCAAGGGGGATGGCGACCCAGAGCCAGACGACGACAAGTTTGATCACATTCATAAGCTGCTTTCTAGGAGGTGATGTTTCTTGTCCACCGGACGCACAAGAAGGTTTGCGATCAGCCCGACGATCAACAGTCCGACCATGATGTAGAAGATGGAATTATATGCCTGCTCGGGCGGCATGGTCTTTTTGTTAGCCACAGATAGACGGTCAACCAGTTGCGGCCCCACGATCGCGGCCATGCTCCACGCGGTGATGAGCCTGCCGTGAATCGCGCCGACTTGATAACTGCCAAAGAGGTCGCGCAGATAGGCCGGGATGGTGGCAAAGCCGCCACCATACATCGTAAGGATTAATCCGGTGACGATGACGAAGAGTGTCACACTGCCGTGTCCCTGCGTCCATGGCACGCTCATGTAGAGCGCGATTCCGAGCAGGAAATAGATGCAGTAAACGCCCTTGCGCCCCATAAAATCAGAGACAGAAGACCAGAAGAAGCGGCCACCGAGATTACACAACGAAAGCAACCCGACGTAGCCCGCCGCGGCTGCGGGCGTGACCCTGAACATATCCTGAATCATCGGAGATGCCTGTCCGAGAATGCCGATGCCTGCGCTGACATTCGTGCAAAGCACAATCCAGAGCAGCCAGAACTGCGGCGTCTGCCATGCGACATCGACGGCCACGTTTGCATTCGTGACCAACGGCTTCACATGTTCCTTCGGCACCCAGCCCTCCGGTTGCCATCCTTCCGGAGGCACTCGAACGATGAACGCGCCGAAGGCCATTGAGATGGCATACAACCCTGCCATCACGAGCAGCGCTTCGCTCGCGCCAACAGTGATACCAGGCAAAATGAGCTTCATTACGGCAACTAGTTGCGACGAAAACCACGCGCCAGTCCAATAAGCTTCCTCATGATATCCAAAGAGCTTCATCAATTCCTCTGCCAGTGGCCCACCGATGAGCGCACCCCCGCCGAAGCCCATGATGGCCATGCCGGTCGCCATCCCCGGGCGGTCGGGGAACCATTTCATCAACGTCGAGACCGGCGAAATGTAACCAAGCCCGAGACCGATGCCACCGATCAGACCATAACCGGCGTAAAGCATCCAGAGCTGGTGCCAGCGCACGGCGAGCGAGGTCAGCACCAGGCCGGAGCAGAAACAAATCATGCTGGCCAGCATCGTCTTGCGTGGGCCGCTGCGTTCCACCCATTTCCCAAAAAAAGCCGCAGACAATCCAAGCAGGGCTAGGGCAATCGAATAAGCCACACCCACATCGGCCTCTGTCCAATCACCTGCGA
Source organism: Verrucomicrobiota bacterium (assembly GCA_043758025.1). Taxonomy (GTDB): domain Bacteria; phylum Verrucomicrobiota; class Verrucomicrobiia; order Verrucomicrobiales; family Verrucomicrobiaceae; genus VFKE01. The sequence goes on along the minus strand of JAYVOH010000140.1, from coordinate 2,115 downwards.
TGGGAGCGGCAATCCCGAGTGATTTGGCCAGCGGCTTCTTAAAAACACTGAAGCCATAAACTTGCCCGATGCACATGTGGACAGCAATGGCTGCGGGCGGGACAAGCCAGCGATTGAATCCGGGTTTGGCGACGGTGGCGGAGCGGTCAAGAAAGTTCATTCAATGCAAGCGATGAAATTCACAGAGACGTTTCAACAATTCAACATATAAACGACATCCATCTTACTCATACTCCTTGGCCAAGGCGTCGAGGTATTTCGAAATAGCATCGGTGCGGGGGCGTATTTCCTTGTCGATCTTTTCGCAGAGCCTCAGGTAGTCTTCGTAGGTGCCGCTGTATTCCTTGGTTTCGGAGGCTTCATACCAATCGGCGTAGGACTCGACCGCTTTTGCCTGTTGGGAGATTTTGCCACGTCGCCTGTCCAGTTCAGCCAGTTTGGCGGTCACGTTCTTGTCCTTGCCTTTCATCATCTGGCCTATGACATTGGCATAGTCATTGATGAGCGGGCGGTAGAGAGGATTGGCCTGAAGCTTTAACTGTGCGAGGAGTTCGAGATTGCGCTGGAGAATTTTTTCCCGGTCGGGGCGTTTGGCAATGAGATGATAGTCGTTGATCGATGGACCGGTAACCAGCTTCGTGCCTTCATCGTTGAATTTCGCCTGATTGAGAGTGCCATCCGCGATGCCAGATTTGTCGTTCTTGCCGGGTTTTTTTTGGGGGGGGGCGGAATTGGCAGGATCGGCAGGTTTCTCTTTCCCGCGGAACCAATTGAAAGGATTGAGCAGGCTGCGCTTTTTCTGATCTTCATCAGATGGTTCTGATTTCTTTGGAGTTTTCTGGCCATTCACGGTTGCTGGTGCAGGTTTTGTCACCTCTTCGGGGCGCTCCGCAACTGGATGAGGTTTTGCCTTGAGCTTGGGCGGTGGGGAGCCAGAACTTTCTGCTGATGCTTTTTTTACGGATGGCGTCGGATTGGCTTTGGATTTTTTTTGTGCCTCCTTTGTTTTTGGAGCATCATCAATTGCACCATCGGTGTCTGCGTCGGTCTTCGGCGTGAAGGCTATTCTTTTTCCGCTGACGAATGGCAAATTGGAACTTGGTGGGCTGAAGAGCGGCGAGCGTTCTTTCTTGGGTTCTTCCAACGGTTTATCGGTGGGGTTTGCCGGTGAGGCTTTACTGGTGGTTTTGCTTTTAGTTTTTTTTGTTTCCTCAGGCAAGGGATCAAAACGCAGCGAGAGTGCCTCATTGAGTTTCGATTCGGTTTCCTCGACGCTCAGAATTTCCAGCGCAGCAGGCGTGGCCAGCGTGGCCATCTGCAATGACCACCATTTTTCCAGGCTGTTCCTTGATGCCGTGAGCGTAGGAAAGCTGTCCTTGAGCAGGTCGCGGTCAGGCTTGTCATCCAGGGCGAGGGAGTTGAGAAATTTTGCGAAACGGAGCTGGCCGTCGGGCTGGTCGAGCAGCGCCAGCACCAGGGCGCAGGCGGATGTCTCGTAAATGCCGCGTGACAGCGAATCGAGTTGCGCCGGATCAGCGGATAAAAGTTTGTCCACGCTGTAAACCTGGCCGCGCTGGAAAACGGCGGCAAAGAATGCGCTCGGCCTGGAGCGGCTGCGGAAATCCAAGGCCTGAGTCACACCGGTAAGCACCCAGTCCGGCAGCACCCTCTGCCGCTTGGTCTGAAGTTCCTTGTGATTGCGCAGGATGCGTTCAGCGAGGAGGACGCGCACCAGCTCGCGCGTGAAATCCTCGCTAAGAAAATCCGGGCGCAGTTGGACATTCATCTGCAAATGGAATCCGCCGTGCGCCAGTTGGTTGATGTTGGTGCTGACGGCCGGGCCGCCCAGCGCGATGTCTGGTGGCATTTTCAAAACCACGACGACCGGGATGAGGAACTTACCATCGTCACGGAGAAACTTGCCGAGTGAAGTTGCCGTTTCATCGCAAAGCATGATGAAAGTGCCGCGTGTGTTCAGGTCGGCACCGTGGATGACAAACTGGCCGTTGACGCTGGTGGATGTTGCGGGCGACCCGGGCTTGGCAGCTACCGAGGGGACGGTGGAGCCGCCTTGCGGTAGCTGGGCAGTCGCGGTGAACAGCAGCAAAAACACAC
>JAYVOH010000139.1:0-4790 GCA_043758025.1 Verrucomicrobiota bacterium | reverse complement strand
CCTCCAAAACCTCCGCCGGTGTCATTACTTATGAGGCAACAGGCAGATCGCTATGGCAATTTCGATGCCGAGGTTGTATGATTTCTCTTCGATTCCGTCCAGAAGTGTGAGCTTTGGAGAATCGGTGCATTTCAATTTGCGTGGTCTTGGTGCCAGTGTTTCTTTGCCTGATGACTGAAGGCACAACAAAGGATGCTCCCACCGTGGATGCTTCTGGTCGCTCCCTGTCACAGCTTCCCGCGGCGTGAGCTTCCGCCCTGTGGTGACGCAGATTGACGATCGCGGAAGCGTTTGTGAGATGTTCGACCCACGCTGGGGCTGGTCGCATGCGCCATTGGTCTTCACTTATATGTTCACGCTGCGTTCGGGCAGGGTGAAGGGCTGGGGAATGCACAAGCTCCACGAGGACCGCTACTTCGTGCAGTTCGGTGAACTGGAACTGGTGATGTATGACGCGCGGGAGGATTCTCCGACGCGGGGACTGGTGGCCAGAGTCATGCTCACGGAGTGGAACCGGGGGCTGATGAACATCCCCGCGGGCGTTTGGCACGCCAACTACAATCCCGGATTGAAAGATGCCGTGGTAATCAACTTTCCTACTCGGCCTTATGACCATGAAAATCCGGATAAATACCGTCTGCCGCCGGACACGGATCAGATACCATTCAAATTTCCTCCTCATGCGGTTGGCCGGTGAAAGGTGCGCGCGCTTGCAACTTTCAGAATGAAACCCGCGCCACTCGTAACTGTTGTCATTCCGACATGGAACTGGAGCCGCGCCCTGCGTTGTGCCATCACTACGGTATTGCGGCAGACCTTTGTTGATTTCGAATTGCTGGTCGTCGGTGACTGCTGCACGGATGACTCGGCTGCAGTGGTGGCGGCGTTCAATGATGAGCGGGTGCGGTGGCACAATCTGCCGCTGAACGTGGGCAATCAGGCCGGGCCTAATAATGTCGCGTTGCAACAGGCCCGCGGTGAATATGTCGCCTATCTCGGACATGATGATCTATGGCTCCCGGATCATTTGCAGACCCTGGTGCACGCCGCTGTCGAATCGCGCGCGGATTTGGCGGTGGCCGGAATTCTGATGTTAGGTCCTCCTGCTTCCGGCCTGCGTGCGATCGCTGGATTTCTTGGCGACGACACCTCGTCGTGTGAACCGGCTGCGGTGCCGCCTTCCGCATTCCTCCATCGGATTGAAGTCGGGCGCGCCATCGGAGGCTGGCGGATGCCCGGCGACTGCGAATTGCCGCCCGACATGGATTTTCTCAAGCGCTGCTGGGAACATCGTCGCAGGGTTGCGGGAAACCGCCGCATTACCGTCATCAAGTTCAACGCGTGCTGGCGTCCCAATTGCTATCTTACACTCGACGCTTCGGAGCAGGAAGAATGGCTGGCGAGGATTGAGACGGAGAAGGATTTTCTGGACCATGAGCTTCACGAGACGCTTGCCTGCTTCACCAGTGCAAAGCTCATGTCGTTCGGCACTCTCGGCAGTTCCGCAGAGACACCCAAAGGTTGGTTCGCCACCCAGATGCGCCGGGTTCGCGGCCTTTCAGGGAAACCATGTGGCGTGGAGCTAGTGCCCGGTGGCGTTCGTTACACCGCAGAGCATCCTGGGTTGCTGCAAAAGGATGGTATTACCCGGAAGTTTCGCCCGGGACAGAGACGTTTCGCTGGTCCGGACCTGAGACCCGGTCGGTGTGCGAATTCTTTGATGTCCCCGAAGCCAACAGGCATGTGCGCATCCGGCTCGCAGGATCACTTTTGCCTGATCAACTTGAAATCGGAGTGCAGATCAATGGTGTTGCGGTGTCGATGTTGCGACAGCGCTCCCAGTCGGGTGTCACGTTCGTGGGTGTGCTGCCGGAATCACCATCGGGTTCCACCCGGCGTCGGATCGATATTAGCGTCACCAGGACCTAGCGGCCGTGTGATCTCAATTCATTCAGTCCTGATCAACGACATCTCGGGGTTATGTTCTCATGGATTGAGTTTCTCACGCACGCCGATGCCTTAATTGAGGAAAACACAATCCCGTGAGTGCGGACGAGCACTCATTTCGCATTTCTAATGCACTTGCATACCGCTTGCACATATCCGCGCCCAGCGCTTTCATCAGTGCGTCTGATGAACTTCAACCCCGTCACTGTCATTTCCAAGCGAGCCGTCGTCACGGTCCGCCGAATTTGGCTGGCCTGACCCCATTGGTTTGAGGAATTCCCGCGCTGTCGCTTTTCATCTATCAGAGCATCAGACATCAGCCCGCCGGGACGGAACCTCAAGCCGGTTCCTCCCATGAGTTCTGAATCTTCCGAACTTCTACCGCATCAACTTGCGCCGCGCATTGATCTGAAGCGGGGCACATTCTCGATGCTGTTGTCGCTGGCTTGTTTCACGGTCAATGCGCTCCTGATCAAGCATTGCTCCAGCGTGAGACAGATTGATCCGTGGCTGAGTGTTGGCATTCGATTCGGCGTCGGTCTTGTGATGACGGTGATCTTTTTTGCACCGTCCGGTGAGTTGAACATGAGGCGCTCGTTTTCCAGTTGGTTGCTGGCCTCACGCGGTGTGCTGGGCGCAGTGGCCACGGCAGCACTGTATTTCAGCATCGGCCCCCTGGGTGCGGGCAAGGCCATGTTAATCAGCAATACCTGGTGTGTCTGGGCGGCAATCATGGCCGCGATCGTGCTGCATGAGCGGCTGAGCCTAACGAAATTGCTGGGCATCGTCATCGCCATCGGCGGGCTGGAGCTACTGACGGGCGTCTCTCAGGATATGCTCTCCCATAACGGTCAATGGGAGGCCATCTCGCTCGTCGGAGCTGTGCTCGCGGCCATGGTCGTGGTCGTGATCCGTCAGCTAACCAAGACGGAGACCAGCGCCACCATCTTCGCTTCCCAGTGTCTTTACGGTCTGCTGCTCGCGATCCCATTCGCGGCGAAGCATATCGTTCATCTCACCGCGATGGATTATGTCCTTATGACCGTGGCCGGCTTGTGCGCCGGGGTGGGGCAACTGGCCATGACCGAGGGCTTTCGTTTCCTCACCGTTGCCGCAGGCGGGGCTTTCCAGATCACGCTGCCGCTGCTCATCTCCGTGGGGGGAATCTTTTTCTTTGATGAGCACTTCAGCTTAATGCAGGCCATGGGCGGGCTTTTGATCCTGTTCGGATCATTCCAAACAGTCGTGGGCATCCGATGGCGGCGATGACTTTTTTGTCATTGTCACTTGCCCAATGCCGCATTGCGCTGGAAAAATCAGCATGAGCAAGAAAGCGACGACAAAGAAAAAGGTGATTCATCGCGGAGCATTCTGGGTGGGGTTCGATCTGGGCGGCACCAAGATGATGGCTTGTGTGCTCGACGCCAATTACAAGGTGCTGGGATGCGCGCGCAAATCCACGCAGAGCGGCTCCGCCTTGAAGGGCATGAAGCGCATCAGCAACACGATCGTGGAGGCGATGGAACAAGCAGGCGTGATGCCGGAGAAACTCAAGGGCATCGGCATCGCGTGCCCCGGCACCGTCAATTCGGACACCGGCTTGCTCATCAACGCGCCGAACCTCGGCTGGCACCGCACGCATGTCGGTAACATTTTGAAGAAAGCATTCCACTGCCCGGTGGCGGTGCTCAATGACGTGGATGCGGGAACCTTCGGCGAATACTCGATGGGCGCGGCGCGCGGCTCGCGGTCGGTGCTGGGCGTGTTTCCCGGCACGGGCTTGGGCGCGGGGTTTGTCTATGATGGCAAGTTAGTGCAGGGGCGCGGAGTTTCCTGCATGGAGCTGGGCATGATCCGGCTGCCGGGCACGCACTTGGGATCGAGCATTCCGGGAACCGTTTTGTTTGAAGACCTGACCAGTCGGCTGGGAATCGCGTCGGCGGCAAGTGTGGAATGTGTTCGCGGGAATGCGCCCCAGCTTGATGCGAAAACCCGCGCATCATTGCGCGAGATGAAAAGCAAGGCCCTGAGCGCGTCTTTCCGTTCGGGCGACGACTCCACGGTCACGATCTTCGGTAATTCACTGCGCTATCTCGGCATGGGCATCGGCATCGTGGTCAATCTGCTGGCCCCGGATCATATCACACTCGGTGGTGGATTGGTTGAAGAAATGCCGAAGCTTTATCTGCAAACACTGCGTGATGAGGTGCAAACCTTTGCGGTGCCGGAAATCTTCCAGGGCATTAAGTTCTCCATCGCCCAACTGGGCGGCAATGCCGTGGCCATCGGCGCGGTGGCGTGGCTGAAAGGACAACAATAGATAATGACTCCTGAACCTCCAGCAGTAACCCCACAACCGGCTGCCGAACTCGCTGCGGTCATCCATTTTGGGGCCACCACCGTGAGCTTGCTCATTGGCGAGCGCACGGATAATGGCGGATTCAGCACGCTCGATTATCTGGAGAAACCGCTGCCGCTGGCGCGCGACATCTTCCGTGCGGGCGTGGTCTCACGGCCCATCGTAGAACAGGGCGCGGCCATCTTGCGCGAGTTTCAGCAATCGCTTGATGAATACGCCGTGCCGCCTGCTGCGGTGCGCTGCTTCACGACGAACATCCTGTCCGAGGCGGTGAATCATGAGATTTTCCTAAATCGAATGCAGGTCACGGGCGGGCGTCGTGTAGAGCTGATTGATGACGGCGACATGACGCGCCTGATTTATCAAACCGCGTTGCGGCTGCTGAAGAACAATCCTGGCATCGCGCAGGCGAACACACTGGTTTCCCACATCGGCCCCGGCAATACGCGTGCGCTCTATTTCCGCAAAGGCCGCATCGCCGCTT
>JAYVOH010000138.1:0-32035 GCA_043758025.1 Verrucomicrobiota bacterium | reverse complement strand
GGTCCCAGATAATCGAAGAGACTGGCGGTCGGCGGCTTTTCACAAAGGAATCCGTAATTTGCATCGCCTCCAAAGAATCGGATGATGGCGTTGGCCGCACCGGCGAATGCGGCATAGATCGGCAACCAGCCGATGGCGCGCAGCACCGCACCAGCACGCGGGGTGTTGCCTCTGGCGAAGACCAGGTGGATCGCAGCCATGACCACGCCGGCATGGAGTATAAAAAATGTGATGAATCGCGGATGCGGCCATTCGACGGAAAGCGCGGGCGTGATCAGCCCTTGCATGGTTCCGGCCAGTCCCCAGAAATAAAGCAGCTCACAAAGTTCGGCCTGGTGCGTCAGCAGCGCCAGCGCTCCCACGATGGCGGCCACATCACAAAAATGAAATGGAAACGCATTGCCCGCCGTGAGTGTGTCGAAACGCCACGCGACCAACAGATTGAGCGGCCATTCCAGCAGCAACATGACCGCCAGACTGATTTCAAAACCGCGCGCCGCGCGCAACCAGCCCTTCCGGGTAAGCACGATCATCAGTGTGACGGCTGCCGCCGTTAGAAGAAGCACGCAAAGATGGGCCGGCCCGAAAGCGGTAAAAACTTCGCTGGCGCTGGCGACGGCAAACATGGACTGACATTGAACCGCCGCGCGCCGATGGGCAAATCATCATTGCCGGACATCTTGAGCGAGGTTAAAAAATCCTTCGCCACCTCCGGCAGCCTGCGTTTCAGTATCGTCTCCACTCCCGCGGGACCATTCTACCCGCGTCTTTTTTTTCCATGCTTGAATCTCACGCACTTTCTTGCTAAGTAAATCAACCTCCATCCGTTGTCCCGGACCTTGAAGCCGCACCTGATCAAGTTTTCCTGTCCTGCCTGTGGCACGCGGCTGGCAGTGCCGCTGTCCATGGCTGGCATAGAAGATCATTGCCCAAAATGCAATGAGCTGGTCGCGGCACCAACGCCAACGGATCCGCCCGCCGCCCCGCCCAGTGCTGTAATCTCACGCGTTAGTGAAGAAATTTTTCCAGGTCTGCGGACTTCTCTTCTGGATGATTTTCTGTCGGGCCCGGCACCAACGGAGACGACGACTGAAGCCACGTCGAAACCCCAAAAAAAATCGAGGGCCAAGCAACCTCCGCCGGAGGTTACTCCAGAGCTGGTTGCCCACCCTGAGCCAGTCGAGACCGTCCCCGCACCGGCTGAATCCCCGCTCACCGGCGATCCAGGACCGCTTGCAGATGCCGGGCCATTTGATCAACCGCTGGTTGAATCTTGGAACGAACCGCCGGATGAAAAACTGCCTGACATCGGGATGGGAGACGCTCTGGCATCTTATCTGTCCGCCCCCGCAACCCATGTCAGCCGGCAGGTTACGCCTTCACTCGGGTTCAGTTTGCTGCATATTCCCGACTCCACGCGGAGTGACCGCCGGTCGCGACGAAGCCGATTCATGGTCGCGGGTGTGCTGCTCTTTTTGCTGCTCGATGCCGCGTTCGCCTTTTGGTTTTTCCGTCACCGCATTCAGTCTTGGTGGACCCACGGCGAGACCGCCAAAGTCACTTCGATCACGCCACCCATATTTAACGGCAAGCCCGACATTGTTCCGAAAAAAAATGAACCCCCGCCAGTAGAACAACCATCTCCAGTTCCTCCTGTCGAGACAATCCCCAAACCACCCGAACCTGCGGTCGTGATCACACCTCCTGAAATCCGCAAGGATCCTGACAAAGCGCCCGCGCCTGAAGTTGCTCCCGTTCAGCCTGTTCCTCCACCGCCCGTCGTAGTTCCTGTTATATCCAACCCGGTGAGGTTGCCTGATGAAAACACGCCGCCGACGCCTGTGATCACCAAGCTGGACATCGAGCCGCCACCCGCGCCGCCGCCCGCGCCTCTCATCATCGATGCCGCTACACCAATTGCGACCCCGACTGCCACGCCGCAACCAGTGACCGAAAGCGGTGATGTCGCTCCCGCACGCACCGCATTGGATTCATTGAAGGGATTTCTTGCCGCCCCCGGCATCAGCGATCGCCTGCGCTGGTGCCAGAAACCCGAAACGGTCCGGCCATTGATGGAAAAACATTACACCTCGCACCCGGACGGTCCGCTCAAGGTCGGCAGAATCGATCTTGTCGCCAGCTACCCGACCAAGGACGGCGTGCCGCCCTACTCCATGTTTGAGCTGAGTGGTGGTGCCCTGAAGAATACTGTTCTCGCGCTCGTGGAGGAAAAACCCAAGAACGAATATCGCGTGGACTGGGAGGCGTTTGTGGAGTTCAAAGACGGCTTGCTCTGGGAATTTATGAGCAAGCCTGATTCGCGCCCGCAAAAGTTCCGCGTCATCATGCGCCGCACCCATTACTTCGACAAGGATGTGCCCGACGTGGGCAACAAGGACGGGTTTGAACTGACACAGCCCAGCAGCGAGGCCGTCGCCCACGTTTTCTCAGTGCGAAGCAGTCCCCTATCACGACAAGTGGCCCAGCGTCTCGGGTGGGACGCGAAAATTCCCGCCACGGTGGAACTTGTCTGGCGGGTCGATGGCACCCGTCGTTGGGTGGAGATTCAAACAGTGCCTTCCTTTGGCTGGCGGGGTTGAAATAACAGGGCCCACTTCATCATCATTCAAATTGGTTCACCGAACGAAATGGAAAACGAACTGTCTTTGCCAGGATCCACCGTTGTCAGCGAAAAACCCTACGAATTCGTCTCGCCACGGGAAGGCCGTTTCTGGGTCTGGTTCTTCGGCAAACTGCTGGCGCGCCATCTGAGGAACACCCACGGCATCCACTCCTGGGAGATCAAGGGCAGCGAAAAACTCGCGGCATCACTGAAGGCCGGTCATGGCATCCTCATGGTGCCAAACCATCCGCGGCCCAGTGATCCGATTGCGTTGGGTCTGATCGTGAAGCAATTGAGCCAGCCGATCAACACCATGGCCAGCGCGCATTTGTTTTTGCAAAGCCGATTCAATGCCTGGCTGCTGCCGCGCATCGGAGCTTTCAGTGTGTATCGAGAAGGCATGGACCGCGAATCACTGAAGACCGCCATCAGCATCCTGGCCCACGCCAGTCGTCCACTGGTGATCTTTGCCGAGGGCGTTGTCACCCGGACCAACGACCGCTTGATCAACCTTCAGGATGGGGTGGCATTCATCGCGCGGACCGCAGCAAAACAACGCGCGGAATCCAGTCCGCCGGGCCGGGTGGTGGTGCACCCGATCGCGGTGCGATACACCTTCCATGGCGATCTGGAAAAAACATTGACGCCCGTTCTTGACAAAATTGAACGGCGCCTCTCCTGGCAGCCGCAGAGGGGCAAGGATATCGTCGGGCGCATCGTCAGGCTGGGCCACGCGCTTTTGACGCTTAAAGAGATGGAGTATTTCGGCTCGGCGCAGACCGGCATCACGCCAGAGCGCGTGGCACGACTCCTGAACCGCGTGCTGGAACCGCTGGAGGTGGAATGGCTGAAAGGCCGCAGCGAAGGCACCGCCGTCAATCGCGTCAAGAACTTGCGTAAAGCCATCCTGCCCGATCTGGTTGCCGGGGAAGTGCCTGAGTCCGAGCGACTGAGAAGATGGAAACAACTTTTTGATCTCGAAGTCGCCCAGCAGATTTATCATTTTCCTCCGGATTATCTCGGTGAGTCGCCGACACCAGAGCGCCTCATTGAAACCGTCGAGCGCTATGAAGAAGCCTTTGGCAATCCGACACCGACAGTTCACGGCCCCTTGCATCTGACTTTTGAAATTGGCGATGCCATCGAGGTTAATCCCGTGCGTGACAAGCGTGCGCCATCCGATCCCCTGATGGATCAAATCCGCGCCAGCCTCACTTCGATGTTGGGCATCGGCATTGACCCGGCCAATTCATGAACCCTGCGTCTGTATCCTCAACAAAACTGCGTGTTGTCCGGTTGCTGATCATCATCTCCGGTCTCGCAGTCTGGTTCTGGACGCAGTCGCTCATCGGAGCAAAACCACCTGTCGCCGGTGGTGCCGGCATCGGCGACACCGGCCATGACTGGACGGCGAATTGGAACGCATGGCTGCAGGCTCACACTTCAGTGAACAACTTCCTGCTCATTGCCAGCTCCGCCTGCATCGACGCGCTCGGTCTTTTCATCATCGGCGTGACCATCTTCGGCAAAAGCATCCGCCCCTTTCTCGGGCTGATCTTAATTTTTTCACTTCGCCAGATCAATCAGGCCTTTACCAGCCTGCCGGTTCCATCGGGGCAAATCTGGCATCCCACGGGAGTGCCGACGCTGCTCGTGACTTACGGTGTGAGTAATGATCTCTTTTTCTCGGGCCACACTGCACTGGCCGTCTTTGGAGCGATGGAGCTTTTCCGCGCGGGCAATAAAGCGTTGCGTGTGCTGGCAGTGGCCATTGCGCTCTTTGAAGTTTGCGCGGTTGTTGTGCTCCGGGCGCACTACACTATGGACGTTTATGCGGGCGCCATGACCGCGCTGTTCATCGGACTTCTCGCGGAGAAGATCGCCGTGCCAGTGGACCAGTGGCTGGATCGCCAGACGGCAATACGACCTTGAAAATCGTCAATCAGATGCCCGCTTGCGCAATCGTTCTGACGGCCATGATAACCTGAACTGATGCGGCAGCGCGCAACCGGCTCTTGCCAAATCACCCGCACGCAGCACCCTGCTATGCGATCAAATGAATCACAAAAATCCAGAAAAGCCCCACTTCATCGCCATCGCCGCAATGGCATCAAACCGCGTCATCGGTCGGGATGGCAAACTCCCATGGCATCTGCCGGAGGATTTGAAATTCTTCAAGCAAACCACGCTGGGTCATCGCGTTCTCATGGGGCGCAAAACCTTTGATTCCATCATCGAGCGCCTGGGCAAACCCCTTCCGGGCCGCTTGAACATCGTTCTCAGCAGGACAATGGCCGCGCGAGAAGATGCCCAGGTCATTCGCGACATCGCGGAACTCCCAGTTCCCAGTTCCCAGTTCCCAACGACCACTTTCCTGATTGGCGGCGCGCAATTGTATGAGCGCTTTCTTCCCGAGTGTGACGAACTGTTGCTCACCTGCCTAAGCGCGCCGCACGAGGGTGACGCTTATTTCCCCCCCTTTGAAGATATGTTTGAATTGCATTCCGTGCTGGCCGACGGGGAAGGTTGGGAAATCCGAAGATATCTCAAAAAGACCGTGGCCGTGCCCTGACCGGAAATGAGTCCGCGAGGCACAAAAGTTCAGCTGCCTATCGACTGAACTTTTGGGTGCTCAAGACGCGCAACCTGTAAATATCCTCGATGGAAGTGGTGTCCGGATTCACATAGTTGGAGCTTGATGGCTTAAAACGGCTGTCGTCGGGGTCAATGTAGCGCTCGATAACACTGGAGCCGCGATATTCGGAAAGCACCAGGTCACGCTCCTCGTCCCAGACTTTCGCCGCTGTGGCGCGAACTTTTTTGAGCACCTGAGCGCGAATGTGAACGGTGTAGGTATTGGATTTGGTGGTTAGCAAGGGATAGAGATGGTTATAGGGCATCTCACGCGAGTTGTCGCCGGTGAGCCTGAAGCGGTCCCAATAGGTGGGCGATTGCAACTCCGTCAGGACCGCGCCTTTTGGAACGAGATGCATCTCACATATTTCAGCAGCCGACACAAACAATGATGGTTTGGCAGGGTCTGCGTTGTCAAACCTTGCTTGAAACTGTTTGAGTGTCTCCACGGGATCTAATGGAGTCCGGCAAATGGTTCCACTGTTGCGGTCTTTGTATTTCACACTGTCGGCGTCGGGGATGGCCATGGTCAAAATGGCCTTCAGAGCAGCGCGCACCGCAGTCTCCCGCTTGATGTAATAAAAGGGAGCGATCTGGTAGTTCATATTCACTTTCCCGGCAGTCGAGAGCGGCTCGCTGATGGCGTAAGGCTCAACGATTGGCATGGTAAAGAGATCGAGCACAAGATAGTCCTTGGGGGCAGCGCTGCCGGGATGCGTTCCGGCCACATCCGGCCGGAAAAGAAGGGTCTGCCAAGGCCTTTGAGGAGAATATCCCACCCCGGTGGGGAGCGAACCCAGCATCACCGGCGAAGCCATCTGACGGTTCGGTGAAAAGTGAGTGACTCCATCGGTATTATCTGAGGAGTAACTCCAATAAGCCTGGCCATTGACGCCTGTCGTGGTGCCTTCATCAGCTTTGTTAATGTAAGGTCCGTCGATGTAGTTGGCGATGCCATTGTCCCAGTCGCCGGGCGTCTTGGATTGGTTTGTCATCAAGGCACCTGTTGTGATGCTCGATGGAAAATCAGGGTTTCCCGGCGGCTGGTAGTTTCCATAGTTCATCCCAGCGATCAATCTCCCGTTGGAAGAAGCGTCATATGGCTGGTTTATCCCCGTTTTGAGACTGTGGGCCATTTTTGAGTTCTTGGCATAATTCGCGTGAGGCAAAAAGATCGTGTCCGGCACGTTTTCGCTGGCGGCAACCAGCCTGAGGTCACCATTGACCGGCGCACCCGATGGCTCAAGGCTGTGAACCACGTCATTCTTGTCAATGAGGTTGCCCCAGTTGGTGTTGTCACTGAGTTGTGATATCCGATCGTTATAATCGATTTTCTTGATACCCCCGTTGGTGGTAAATTTGGCACCGAGATTGCCCGGTGCCGCAGGCAGTGGAAGACCTGTAATATCCGGGAACTTCAATTTGATGGTCTGCACCGTGGTCCCCGCGCTGCCCGTGCATTTGATCGTCAAGGTTGCCGTGGCGCCGTTCAGTTTCATCGTCTTTACTTTGGCCGCGCTTAAATCAATGTCCTTCTGGCTGATCAACTGATAGTTGGCACCCGCTTTGGGCGGCACGATCTTCTGGTAGAAACCATTTGCGATGCCTTCCGTTCCTGACAAAGCCCTAGAATGAAATCCACCGGAACCGCTCACATTGTTGACGGCAGTGGATGGAAAATTAAGATTAAGTGTCTGGGTGCCTATGGTCACCGTGAGCTTTTCAAGCCCGGTAACTGAATGAGAATAACTTGGATAAAGTCCAGCATAGCCCAGGGCCGGACAAAATGATTCAAGAATAAGAACCGCGCGCATCTTTCTCGTCTTGGCCGTGGGCACCGAGATTTCGGTGGCGTAAAACTGAAGCGCAGCCTCGGATATGGTTGCCATCCGGCCAAAGCCCTTGGTGTCTCCTGCCGGGGTGGTGATCTTGATCGGCGCCACCTGCCCGCTGCCAGGGGAGCGAGTTGTCGGCGTGAAAGGCTTGCCGCCCGCCGCCACCAGCGATTTATCCTGCAAATTCGTAATCCGGATGTAATCAAATATCTCAGTGAGAATCTGATCGCGGTTCAGGGTTCCATATTTGCTTCCGAACCCGTTGGTCGGCCCGCCAAAACCCGGAATGGGTTTGTCCATCAGCTTGCGCAGATACTCATAGAGTTTCTGGTTGCGTGCATTACCAGCATAGTCGGCATTACGATCTGTGGATGTGTCCCCGGTGCTGCTGCCACGCGTGAAATAGTATTTTTTTGGTGCTGATGAAGGGCTGATCGTCGAACAGAAAGCCAGCAGTCTGTCACTGGCCGTGCGAAAGGTTGAGGAGTCAATCGTATGCACAGGCCACATGCTGACGCGCGGCTGGCCGAAGAGGTTAAGCTCCGGCGCCCGACTGCTGGTGGTGAGAAAAAATTTTGCCTTCTCCAGCGCGTCCGGTGTCACGATCCCCGACAGATTTTCATCCCGCCGAACGCCGCTGGTGGTCGGCCTGAAGATCAATTCATCCACCGAACCATAAAGCCGGTCCGTTTTGCGGGCGAGGATGTCGGTGCCGCCTGCATAATTGGCCACCGTGCCGCCTTTGGAACCACCGCAGGCTACGCGAGGAGCCAATGTCCCGATCTGCTCCCTGAGCAAATCTGGAAAAACGGCGCTGAGGGAGATGGTTGCCGGGTGACCGGGATATCTTTGAAATTCATTCGTCGCCACCTGGCTTTTTGTGAAATTGTCATCCAGAAGCGAATAAGCCCGCGGGTTGTCCCAGAAAGACCCTGCCACCGTGTCAGACAGCTTATTCAAATCTCCCGCCGCAGTGTTGATGTTGATCTTGGAAGTTTCATCATCGGTCCAGAAGGCGATGCGACCCACAATGGGATTGGCGGCACTGGGTTTCTTGGAAGTGGGCGCACCCGACCAGTTGGCGATCATACCGCTGCTGTCCACTCCCCTCGGTGCCGTGAGGGCTCCATCCTTCAGCACATAAATCCATTTCACGGGCATCGGCACGCGGTGCTGGTGCGCTCCAGAGCCTCCCGCATTGACCAGATTCATTTTTACCTTGGTTCCATCTGAAAGAACTGCCGTATCGCCATAAGAAAATCCCTCCACCCCACTGGTTCCCCGATCAGAATTGGCCCGCGGGTCGATGATCGGAAAATGCATGGTTCCCGCGCTGTCAACCACAGGACTGTTGAGGTCTGTGAACCGGGCAGGCATCAGATCCCAATTCGCAACCAGATCAGGTTGGGGATCATGTGCTGTATTGAAATTCGCGATCTCACTTTGCGTGATCTCCATGTCATCGGATGAATAGAGCTTGAAACAAGACAGAGGAGCGCTGGAAGCGGCACCTTTGGCAGTTCCGTAGGTTCGGATCATCCCCGGTTGCGAAGCCCAAGTGATGCTCTTGTCGGTGGGTAAAGTGGTCGCCATCCGGATCACACTGGACACAACCTGCACACTCGTGTCCGCCAGTTGCCTGGCTGTGATCTGACTCGTCGCGCTCCGGGCTGTCCCAAGTTCGCTGGTAACACTGGAAAAAAACGCCAGCACCAAGGTGATGATCAGCGCCAGAAACGCCAGCACCAGAAAGAGTGCAACCCCTGCTGGCTTTCGAGCGCGCGATCGACAATGGACATAGGTTCCCATGTTGAATTCTCAACTCACAGAATACCAGAGCATCCCGGTTTTGCCATGCCGCCCGTCAACCACTGTCCAGCAGAACTTGCCGCCACGCCCACCCGACTCAAGGGGTGTTGATCGAGGCGGAAGTCTGCAGGTTCGATGCGGCATCGTAGGTGTAGCCGCCGAGTGTGATCGAGCTGACCGTAAAGGTGAAAGTCCCGCGGCTCTTGGAACGCAGCGACTTGAAGCTGGCCAGACCACTCGTGTTGGTTGTGGCCGATGCCGCCCCGGTCGTCAGCCCAGACCAATTTCCGGACACAGTCGCACCGGATTTCACCGCGCCAGTTTGATCTTTGACCGTGACTACGGCTGTTGCCTGATAGCCAGCGCCGCCCTTGGTCACGGACATGGAGATGGCCGCCACGAAAACTTTGTTGTTGCTCTGGACGTTGATCAACACGGTTGTGGAGCCGGACAAGCCGGTGTTATCAATCACAACCAGCGTAGCGGTGTAAGTGCCCGCCGCAGTATAGATGTGACTTGGATTCGCCAAGGTTGAAGTCGTGCCGTCGCCGAAGTCCCAGTTAGTTGTCACGATCGAGCCGTCCGGATCATAGCTTCCTGCGCTGGAAAAACTCACGGTCAGCGGAGCTGGTCCAGTAGTGGGGGCGGACTGAGTCGCCACGGCAATGGGGGATTGTCCACTGACCGGGATGGTCGTGCCGGTCAACGCGTATTGACCGAGGCTGTCGTAGTTGCTGTAACCTGTTGTAGGGTCACCCGTGCCCACGCCATCAACGGCCAGATAGTAGGTGCCCTGAGCCAGTGTCGTCGTGAGCGTCCCACCCATCGTAGTGGGATTCGCCGAAGTGACGAGGGTGCCTGCGCCATCGTAGATCGCCAGCCGAGCATCAAGATTTGGCGAAACCGCATCCGTTTTTACGGTGAAGCTCACCTGACCCGCGCCGGTGCCAAAAGAATAAAAGTCAGCGCCGCCCGTTCTCTCGATCACGCCCGTGTCCGAGGGTGAGGTGCCCGTGAGCGGACTCGCGGTCAGGATGTTGCCGCCATGATCGGCCGGTCGATAGGGAGTGATGCTGCTGATGATGGCGAGGTCATCTTCGGTGTTGTTCGCGAGTGCATACTCACCCTTGCTCCACTGCACGACATCTTTGTAATAGCCCACTCCCATGATTGGCGCCCAATTCCCGTGGCCTTGGTAATAAGCCGTTCCGTTCGTCTGACCGTCGTGGCTGAGGCCGAAGGTGTGCCCCACCTCGTGTGAAGCGGCTTCCGCGACATATTTCGGATAGCCGTTTCCAAGCTGCGCAGGAAACACAAAGCAAGGCGTGTCCGAGTTCCAAGTGAAGGAGTTCAAATAAGCCACTCCACCGGCTGCGGAGGTGAACCAGTAGCCGGCACCGCTGCTGCCGCCGATGCACACGCGGATACCGTAATTCAAGTCCGTGCTGCTGGTCTTTCTCAGGGCCTCCACACCGGGATCTTCCGTGGTCACGTCCACATCAAATAGAGTGTAATCTTCTGAAACGCGCTGCCAAATCTCCCGAATGTTTGATAGCTCCGTAGTGCTGAAAGACGTCGGAACACCGTCAGTGTCATAAGGGGGTGTAATGATGTCGGCACCGCCCGTGTAGCTGCTGTTCCACGAGGTTCCAGAAGTTGTGTGACCGTCGCAGTCCAGATAGATGACCCGCGTCGCGCCTGGCCTGCTGTGCAGGAAAAAAGTCTGCGAATCCGGGATGGAAGTGGAGGCGACATTGGGAGGCGTCAAGGTCGTGGGGGCATTCGCCACCGTTGTTTCGCAAACAAAATGGAGCAGGCCAGCCCGGTCGGCCCGGATCGACTTCTCCCGCTTGAGGAGCGCGCGCATTTCGGCCTCGCTGCTGCCATACCAGCGGGCGACCTCTGGCAAACGATTTCCCAGCAACCCGATCACCTCATCCCCACTGCGCGCCACTTTCGGCAGACTGATGTTAGGAGAGCTTTCACCGTCGTTGTTGCGAACCTCGGCATGCGCGATCGACATAACAAAAAAAGCTGCGGTCAATAACGCGGTGTGCCGGAGTGGACGATAAATTCGATTAATCATTTTAGAGGGTGTTTTGAGGGGTTTTAAACCGTGGATGATGATTCAATCTAAAATCCATGCTCAGGTCAATGTTATTCGTGCTTTGGGGTGCATTTCTGTGCCTGACCAGGATCTAAGCCTTGAGAGGAGGCAGAGTGGATGAAAGCCGCCCGATGACGTTAGAGGAATATAAACGTTCCACTGGAACGAACAGCCTTCCGCTGGTGCATCCATCTCTACAGTCCCCACCTTGAACTGCGAGGCCATGATTTTCGTCTCCGGCGCCACCGTGGACGGCAAATAATGCTGGCCAAAGATTATAATCAGGAACTGGTGCACCCAGGAGGATTCGAATCTCCAACCTTTTGATCGGTCGCAAGGTGAAAGTGGACAGGTCATGCAACCTTAGCCTAAGAACATCTTGTCGTTCATCGGACCAGCATGGCGAGTCCAATCAACGCAAAGAGTATTCGATATCGGAATTGCATCCATAGTGCAGTCTCAAATCCCAGTCCACGCCGGAGCGCCTGCAGAGACCATGCGATGTGCAGAGACCATACGACAGGGATCCAGAGCAACCGTCGTGGAAGAATGCCGAAGGCGGCCAGATAAACGATAAGCCCATAAGCAGCCGTGAAAATGCACAAGCTGGCGATAAATGTGCGCCGACAGCCGAACGTTACGGCACTGGTGCGAATCCCGTTGAGAAGGTCACCCTCGTAATCACGCACTTCCTGGTTGAGATGGCCGCCGGCAAAAACCAGGCCAAAAAACAGGCTGATCAAGAGACCACTTCCGTCCAGAGGATGGAACAGAGTGTAACCGAGCAGGAAATGCAGCATGCCCCCGATCAGGTGATTGATTGAGGCCGCAATTGGAGTGTCTTTGCCGAACCACGGCGAACACGAATAGAGAAGACTAAGGACTGCTATCGCCGCGCCAAGCAGCACGGAAGGTCTGCCGAGGGCGGCGAACGCGACATTGGAGAAGATAAAGAAAGCGATGGCGATGCGCGCAACTTGACCGCTGCTGATGTCTTGCCGGGCAAACACCAGCATAGCCCGTCGCGGATCACGAATGTCGCTGCTGCGACCAGCCCAATCATTGAAGACAAATACATGGGCCGTGAGCGCGACGCTCCCGAGGAGCAGTAAACCCAGTTGTATCACACTCCCCCGTTCGAGGGTGAAACCCCCAAGAAAGCTGCCGATAATAGGAGAAGCTTGAAGCGCAAACACCTCCAGCGCCCGAGTGGATGCAAAGTGTTGCACTACCCGCGCGTAATGCCGGATGGGCGGCTGAAAGATCATGGTGGTGAATTCCGAGGCTGACCGGATTTCCCTCCAGTTGCTTCGTAAAGCCTAAGCCACAGGGCGTAGCCAAAATCCTCGGACCAGTAGTATCGTTTTACGCTCGCGGTCAGATCGTTGTGGTAGAGCAATGGCGGCGAGCGGCGAAGTCGGGCATAGTCGTCGCTGCCGATGCTCCCAAGCAGATTGCGCGCCGCCTGTCGCAGATTCGCGTCCTTAGGCGACGCAGAAGTTTCCACGAGCAGGCGCGCGACCTCGCTCCATATCTCCTGTCCCGCAGCGGCAAGCGCCAGCCGTTCCGTGGGCAGCGGGATTTCGCAACCAAGCTGCCGCAGTTCGGCGCTGCGGAGGTAGGGAACCAATGGGGCCTTGCTGTAGTAAACCCAGACATCCCCGTCCCCATACGAGCGTTGGAGCGCTTTGAGCAGGCGCTGCGCAGCAGGAGGATCAAGTTCGCGCAGCATCAAATACACGTGCATCTGGATGGCAATGTCCGTCGGATTTGGATCGCTTCCGGGATCCAGATTCTGATATTCCTTTGGTGGGGCGAGCCAGGTGCGGTATAACCCTCTCGCGTCACGATAACGGGCAAGCATTTTCAACATGGGCTTCAGTCTCGGGTCCCGATCGCCAAGGCCGGAGATTCTCCACGCCAGAGCAGTGTCGTCAGCGTCCGGTGTTATGACACATCCTAAAGTGCCGATGGTGGGGCCGTCCGGAAGTCCATGATACCGAACCAAGCCGTTGCTTTCGATTTGGGCCGCGAGATGTTTTCTTGCACGCTCGACGCTTTCGTCAAGACCTCGCTCGCGTGCGATTGGCGAGAGCAAGTCAACCAGCACGGAAGTGAGGTAGGTGTTCATTTCCTGCTGAGGAGCTTCATAGAGAAGGTCATTTGTGAACGAAGCAAGCCAGAAACCGTGCTCGCTCTGCCGTTCTCGCAACAGCGATGCCGCACGCTTTGCCATTTCATCCACCTCAGTCGCCGACGCCAGCTTCTGTGACGTCACCATGGTTTCTCCAGAAGGCTTGTGTGCAATCACTGACACACGGAGTTCACGAACAATGCGAATATCACTTCTTGGCTCGACCCGAATAGCGAGCTGAAGCACCCGCCTCCCCGGTGATACGCCCTGGGTGTTGGCGATCACGCGCCAACCCGAGGGCGCAGTAGTATGCATCGCTTCATTGACGTCAATGCGTGGTAGAAACTCCGTTGTCGAGCCGATCACCACCCCGTCTATCAACATCAACAGTTGGGCAGGCGTGCGTCCGCCGGTGAGCGCCCATCCTTCGAGCACCGCTCCGGATTCCAGGTTCGGAATTACTCCCGCGTCATGCAGTGGCGCCGGGCCCACACGATCTATTGAGCCGTGCGCGTCGCATAGAAGTTCGCCGCGCGCAGGTGGATGAAGCAGTTCGGTGAGGAACGGAAAATTTCGGGGATTCCATGCGCCCCGCATGGATGCAGGATCGCCAGCATAGATGAGTTCGTCGCTCGTCTTCGTATACCAGAAGGCTCCTATCGTCTGCACGGCTACTGACGCCGCCATCGCAAGGATGAACACTCCGCGCGCGAGCGGCCGCAGGATGAGCGGAGCAGGGGCGAGCAGCCACATCAGGATCGGCAGCATGTCGGTCAGCCAGCGCGGACCCCACGCTTCGCCGGCACGCCAGTCTGCCTGCGAGTAAAGCAAAACCTGGGCAACAACGGCAAAACTGAGCGCCACGGCCAGGCCTTTTGAACTCGGTGCTCGCAGGCGTTGCATCAGCCCAACGGAAATGAACACAAGAAACGGGGAAAAGACGAGGAGGCCGCGCGCCGGGCTGACCAGCAATCCAGGCACACCCGACCAGTTCAGGTGGAAGAATGCTTGGTGATGAGCCTTACCCAGGGCGTAACCTCCCGCAACATGGCCGATGTAGTGAAGGTTGAAAAAAAGGAGTGCCGCCAGTGGCACTGCGGCACCGGCGAGAAGCCACAGTGCGCTTTGCCTGCGGCTCCAAAGTGTGGAGAGCACGAATGCACCGGCAATCAGAGCATCTGGCGGGCGATTTGCCGCCATCAAGACACATACGGCCCCCAGCAGCGCAATGCGCATCGAGGAAGGTGCGGTAGTAGCCAGAAGCAGGGCGAGGGCAATAAGGAGTTCCGCAGTCCCGTGCTGCCACAGTGCCTGACTGGAGATCATCCAAGTATTGGTCCCCAAGGCAAATACCAGAGCCAGCGGGATACTCCACCGGCCGCAGTCACGACGCAGCACAAGAAACATAACGACACTCGCGACAGCGGCCAAAAACGACGCTGAAAGCTTTTCCATTAATTCCGCCACCCGGTCGATATTGGGTTGCTCCCAACCGTGCGCGTCGAGCCAGGTCGCGGCGGGAAAATAGAGCGGGGCCACGAGCAATGGTGTCACCACCGGATACAAGGACGCGAGTTGATGCTGGCGAGTGCGGACCATCCAATATGCCCACGGCTCAAAGAAGGGAACCTTGCTTTCAGCGTCCGCTGGCCGGTTCTGATTTGAAATCATCGAATGGCCATGCGCAACCAGACGCGCGTGTGCATTGAGATCAAGCGTGCCCTTGTGCCACAGAATCAGCGGTAGGTATCGGGCGGGCAGGGTGTCCCCCGCACCGATCTGCCGAAGGTTCGCATTGTAAATCAAAAAGCAGAACAAGCCCAAGAGGGTCGGCGCCGTCAAAGATCGCAGGTTGTAGCTGAGCAATCTTTTGAAAAATGGCAAAACGCGGATGTGTGTGGTCAAGGCGGGCCGAGACTAGCTTCTGTGAAGTTGTCTCGCAAGGCAAAGACCATAGGTTTTGATCCTACCAAGTCAGGAAGCCCTTCTGCATCAGGATCGGTTACGCCTGAACCAGCCTCCTACGCCATATTTCACAATCGACCAAAAGGCATGAACGCCATCCTTCCAGCCAATCTTCTTGCCTTCAGCATAGCTCCGCCCGTAATAGGATATCGGCACCTCATAAACCCTTACACGGATGGCGGCCACCTTGGCAACCAACTCCGGCTCGATGCTGAAACGGGATTCTTTCAGGTCGAGTCGCGCCAACACTTCCCTCCGAAACAACTTCATTCCACATTCCATGTCCGTCAGGTTCAGCCCGGAAAAACCGTTGGACAGCAACGTGAGAATCCTGTTGCCCACATAGTGCCAGAAGTAATGGACACGGTGGGCTCCGCCTCCCAAGAATCTCGATCCAAAGACGACATCGGCGCGGCCTTGAAGGATGGGACGGAGCACGACTTCGTATTCAGCCGGATCATATTCTAGATCCGCGTCCTGAACCAGAACCACACTGCCGGTGGCAAGAGCAAAACCCGTCCGCAATGCGGCCCCTTTCCCTTTGTTTTGACTGTGTCGTTCCAATCGCAAGCGAGGATGCATTCTGACTAGGTCCTCGACTAGTGCCGCAGTGGAGTCCAATGAGCCGTCGTCCACCACGATTACTTCTTTCACGGATGATTCCTGCAGGACACGAAGAAGGCATTCCACGATGCTCCGCTCTTCATTATAGGCCGACATGACTACGGTCAGCGATCCGACCAGTGGAATTTCTTGGGCTTGTGCCAGCACGATCTTTTTTAGGTTCATGCAAATTGGTGCACCCAGGAGGATTCGAACCTCCAACCTTCTGATCCGTAGTCAGACGCTCTAATCCGTTGAGCTATGAGTGCAGGTCATCGGCTTCCCCTTTCGGCGGAAGTGAGGGGAAGAAAATACCGGGGACGGCAGGAATGTCAAACCATCAGGGGCTTTTTCCAGAAGTGCTCAATCGGGTTTCGCGGGTGGTGGCCCAACTCGCGCCCATTCAATGGCTTCCTCCAGATTGATCAGGACGGGCGGAAGTTCATGGCGCGGGGCCGGTTTGAATCCAGGCTCTCGCAAGCCGCGCAGCACGAGACTCCAGGCATAATCCACCAGCGGGGGATGATAAACAGTGGCGTCGATTTCCGAGCGGGTGACCATCTGGATGCCGCCGCCTTTTCCCGGAGCACCGTCAACGCCCATGACAAGCACATTGTTGCGCTGACCGGCCTTGACCAGAGCAGTAGCCGCTGCACGGGCCATGATGTCATTGTGCGCAAAGACGACATCAAAGTTCTTTTGCAAGTTCAAGGCCTCGGCGATGCGGTCAGGCATTCCTTCGCCAAGTAGTCCCACAGGGGCCTGATGAACGATCAAAATGCCAGGCTCCTGAGCGAAAGCCTCGGCGAATCCTTCCTTCCTTTGCGCAGAGGCCGGGCTGTCATCTGGCCCGGTGAAATTCACGACGCGACCAATGGCTTCAGGACGGCCTTCTTCCGCCATTTTCTGCCGGACGGACTGCACAATGAACTCTCCTGCCATCCTTCCCACCTTGCGTTCGTCGCAGAAGATTGCCGATGTGCAGGCGGCCTCGGGCATGTCATCAGCAAAGACATACACTTGGGAACCGCCCAGCCGCGCTACTTTGAGTGCGTCTGAAATTCCGGCGGATTTAACCGGAAAGACCATGAGCACATCCGGCTTGAGCTTCATCGCCTCGGACAATTGTGCGGCCTGTTTTTTTTCATCCGCGCCCGCATCCCACCAGTAAAAATCATTGCCCGCCTTCTGCTTCACCAAGTTATCCAGCAGCAGCCATTGCATGTTGCGCAGCGGATCCATCCGCGAATCCAACAGCAGAACAACCTTCATAACCCGGGCGTTCGCTCCCGGCTCGCGGCCGCATCCGGCGATGAAAAGCAAGGCCATGATCGCGAGAAGCCATGCGGCGGCGGGTCGTGGTGCCTTCCTGGATTTCATGCGCAGCATCAGTATCACATTACTTCCTTCGGTGCAAAGCGCGCCTGCCGGGACGCACGACGCAGCAGACCGAGGCCCAGGGCGAGCAAGACCAGATCGATCAGCAACTCCATGCGCAGGCTGGTTTTGACCGCGCTTCCGAAACAGCCGCACTCAATGTCCAATCCCCTGCCCCAGGCAATCGCCAGAACAATAATGAATACGACCAGCGCCAGGCCCAGCAAGATCAAACCACTGCGGCGCAGAAATCCGATAACCACGGCAATTCCACAAAAAATTTCCAGCCACGGCAGTCCGAGCGCGACCCAGGCAGCAAAGGGATCGCCCAGCAGAAGAAAGCCGCGAATCTGCATCAGAAAAAGTTGCGGATCGCGGACTTTGACGAAGCCGGAGAAGATGAAAACACCGCCGAAGATCCATGCGGCAACAAGATGCAGGCCACGCATCAATTTTGTTTCATTCATGGCCGCACTCATGTCATCAAGCGAAAGCGGCGATGAAGGCCGCTTCCAAGGCTAGTCCTTCCTGCACGTTGGTGTGAAGGTTCGTGTGTAGCTTTCTCAGTTCAGTCAGGCGACGGGAAACAGTCGAGGCATCCCAGCGTTCCGCGAGCACGCGAGTGGCGGCTGCTTGTTCAGGCAGATCGAAACGATCCACGCCGGCCTGATGACGCAACACATCGCCCATCCACGAGAGCAGAAGTTCCATGAGGTTCTCGCGTTCTTGCAGATAACGGGCCTCGACTGCGGCGAGCATTTCCTTTTCTTTCTCATCGAGCCACTGGCTGGAAACATCCGTGGTTTGCTTGAGTGATTTTTTTTCCTCCGCAAACTCGCCTTCGAGCTGCTTCTCGATGCGCCCATGCGCGGCATCAAGGATGTCTTCAAACTCCCGCCGCAAGGTAAGCGCGCCGGAAAGCGCGCCGGAAAGCGCGCCGGTATCCTTTCGCTGCGCGAGTTGAGTGAGCAATTCGATGAGATGAGATTCCGGTTCGCTGAGTTCGCGCCTGCCCGGCTCGGGCATCAAGGGAACACGGATGACGCGCGACAGAATCGTCGTGAGAAAAGATTCCGGCTGCGATGAGAGCAAAAGAAACAATGTATTGGGTGGTGGTTCCTCCAGCGTGCGGAGAAAGGCGTTCTGCGTGGATTCATTCATGCGCTCGGCATCGACGAATACGCAGAAGCGATGCGCCGCGCCGGTCGTGGTGACGAAGAGAAACGGCTCGACCTGCTCGCGAATCGTCTCCACTTTGATGCGGCGTGATTTGCTTTCCGGCCGGATGACAAGCGCGCCGTGATTCTGCCACGCATCGAGATCAGGATGCGCGGCGCCAGATGCGAGATTCAGGAAGTCGGTCGCGAACTTCTGCAGCATGGGACCCTTGGGACCGCTGATGAGATAGGCATGACCGAGCCTGCCGCGCTGCATGGCGCGGTCGAGGAGTTTCAGGGCGCTCGGGGCGGGGAATGACATGGAGCAGTTTTCCGTTTTCTGTTTTCCGTTTCAAGTTTAGTTTTCCAAATGGACAAGATTAACCCCGCCAGTGTGAAGTTCGCGAATCGCGAATCCGAGGAGACCATCGAACAGGCTCTGGAATTTGCGCCCAAATTCGACGAGCACGGCTTGATTCCGGCCATGGCGGTGGACTGGCGCACGAACGAGCCGCTGATGGTGGCTTACATGAACCGGGAGTCATTGCAGCTCACACTCACGCTGGGCGAAGCAGTCTATTGGAGCCGCAGCCGCAGGGAAATCTGGCACAAAGGAAAGACCTCGGGCGAGTTCCAGGTCGTTAAAGAAATCCGCGTGGACTGCGACCAGGACGCCATTGTGCTGAAGGTCGAGCAACTCGGCGGGGGCTGCTGCCACACTAAGGCGGTGACTTGTTTCTACCGCAAAGTGGACTTGGAAAACATCGCGCCCGGGACAGTGCCGCTGGTGCGCGATTGACGATTAACTCTGGGGCGCGCTGCCGGAGATGGTAACGTTGGTGCCCACGCTGACGACCTCAAAAAGCTTCTGCGCCATTTCTTTAGGCAAACGAATGCAACCATGCGAAGCGGGCAACCCGGGATCAGGAATATCCCCCGCGTGCATCCCGACTCCGTAACTGGTCAGGCGCATCCAATAAGGCATGGAAGCTCCGACATATCGGCATCCGGCGGGCACGGGCGTGACACCGGCCATGGCATCCCCGTTCACGACTTTTCCTTCGCTGTCCTGGATGTAGCCGTAAGTGTTCGACACCTTGTCCTGGATTTTTTCCATCACCGTAAAGCTGCCCGTCGGAGTCGGGTGCCCCGGCTTACCCGTCGCCAGCATCGTCCAGCCAGCCTCCTCGCCTCCACGATAGATGTGAGCTTTTTGCTCATTCAAAGAAATCTTCACCGCAGGCGTCCCTCTCATTTCATCACCCCACCACTTGTATAGCTCCGGAGCATTTTGCTGCTCCGCAATGGGCCGGGTTGGCAGCGATACCGAGCAGGAACTCATCGCCATGCCGCACAAAGCAAGTGCGCTCATTGCCATCCATTTCATTCGAATCAAACCGTGAATTTTTTTCATAATAGGGCAAACCTACTCTATAACTTTTATATTTGAAAGTGGAAAGAGATCAACGAGACACCATCACGTGAAAACAACGCCCCGCGATTGACCTTAGCGCCTGCCTCTCCTAGATCAATGGGCATGAAAATCATCCGCTTCCAGAACTCCTCGGGCATCGTGCAGCACGGCGCGCTGCAAAAAGATGGCAGCGCCCTGCTGATCGAGGGGGACATCTTCGGCGCGCATCGCGTGACCGACGCGACGGCGGATGTGCAGAAGCTTCTCTCCCCCATCGCGCCGGCAAGCCTTCCCTGCATCGGATTGAACTACCGGCATCATGCAGCGGAAAGCGGCGCGCCAGTTCCGAAATGGCCGGTGCTCTTTCACAAGCCCGTCACTGCCGTGCAACACCCCGGTGATCCCATTGAAATCCCGACGCATCTGGCCAGCACGCAGGTGGATTACGAATGCGAACTCGCGGTGGTCATCGGCAAGGTGACGAAGAACGTCAGCAAAGCCGACGCGCTCAGCCATGTGCTGGGCTACACTTGCGCGAACGATGTCAGCGCCCGCGACTGGCAGCGCGACTGGGGCGGCAGCCAATGGTGCCGGGGAAAAGGCTTCGATACCTTCTGCCCGCTCGGACCCTGTCTGGTCACCACCGATGAAATCACGAACCCCAACGATCTCCAGATCAAAACCATCGTCAATGGAGAAACTCTTCAGGATTGGAACACGAATGACATGATTTTCGATGTGCCCACGCTGATTGAATTTCTCAGTGGCAGCACCACGCTGCTGCCCGGCACCGTCATCCTCACCGGCACCCCGCACGGCGTCGGCATGGCGCGCAACCCACCGCGCTGGTTGCAACCCGGAGACTCCGTCACCATCGAGATTGAAAAGATTGGCCGCCTGACCAATCCAGTAAAAGCTGAAGCGTGATGTTTAACGCTTTCCTGCCGCCACATTCCGCATAAGATTGTCCCATGATTGATACTCAACTCGAGCAATTGCGCAGCATCGTAAACAGTGCCGAGGGGCTGCCGGACGCCACCAAAAGTGAAATCCTCCAGCGGCTCGAAGCCGTGCAGTTGGAGATCGGAGGCATCGGGCAACAATCAGACGCAGACGCATCTGCCGACGACATTCCCGCCGTCACCGAAACCGCACACGCCCTGGGCCGGCTGGCCGGAGCCGTCAAAGGACTTGAAGCCTCACATCCACAGATCACAGCGACGGTCAACAACATCGCCACCGCGCTTGCGAATATCGGGATCTAAAGCTAGCAGCGTGATGAAACAACCTGCATTTATTTCCTGTCACGCTGAAGCGTGAACACCGAGCGCACCAAGCGCGAATAACCCCCGGCGCTTCTTCACAGGACCGGCCAAGATCGTGACCGGAGTGCCGACGCGGACGTTCTCGAAGAATTTTTTGGCCATGTCGTTGGGAAGACGGATGCAGCCGTGGGAAGCGGTGGCACCGGGCTTGGGAATCTTCCCGGCATGCATGCCGACACCGTCGTCACTCAGACGCACATAGTAAGGCATTTTTGCGGGCTTGAACTGCGCACCCTCTGGAATTGGATCCTTGGCGGCGTTGAAATCACTGCTCAGCACGTCGCCTTTGGCATCGAGCAACATGCCGTAGAGGTTGGAGACTTTGTCGGTCGTCCTTTCCATGACGTAATATTGTCCCGGCGGGGTGGGATGCGTGGGCTTGCCAGATGCCACATAAGTCCAGCCAACCTGTTTCTTGCCGCGAAAGAAATAGGCCTTCTGTTCATCGAGCCGGATGATGATGGAAGGCGGGCCGGTGGCATTGTCGCCACTCCATTCATACATTTTGAGTGGCGCCGCCTTGCGCACTTCGGGGAACGGTTTGGACTTCCTGGCGGACGTGGCGCAGGAGGCAAGAAGCACCGCGCAAAAAATCAGCAGAAAAGGAGGTAAGGGCCGGGTCATGAATAGCATGAGATGCCACAACACGGACGAGATTCAAGCGAAGGAAATATTGAAATGTTGCCGTGTTGAATGGTTGAAAATCGGCGTTCCGCGCCCACAGTTCCACCTTTCTAGGCTGAATATTCAGCTTCTACATTTAATTTCTTTTCCCATGCCCATGCCGGTGCCACCGAAGTTCTGCGTCGTGATTCCCTGCTACAACGAGGAAGAGTCCATTCCCGTGCTCGTGGAGAAGATTGTGCCGCATCTGGAAAAGGCCACGGAAGGCGCGTGGCGCATCTTATTTGTGGACGACGGCAGTAAAGACCGGACGGCGGCGATGCTCTGGGAATTGAATGCAAAAGATTCGCGATTTCAGGCCGTGCGCCTGAGCCGAAATTTCGGGCATCAGCCTGCGGTGTGGACTGGATTGCAGCACGCGCAGGGCGACTGCATCGGCGTCATTGATTGCGATCTCCAGGATCCGCCGGAGGTGCTGATGGAACTGTATCAAAAAGTTGCCACCGAAGGGTTCGATGTTTGCGCGGGTGTGCGCGGAAAGCGCGAGGACTCGCCGTGGTGGTTGCGCGCGGCTTACAAGATTTTTTACCGTGTGATGAACTGGATGGCGGAGCATGACTACACACTGGACAGCGGCGACTTTTGCGTCGTCAACCAGCGCGCGCATCAAGCGCTGCTGCGGCTCGGTGAGGCTGCGCCGGTGCATCGCGGCTTGCGTTCGTGGATCGGCTTCAAACAAACCACGCTGATTTATTCCCGTCCGCCCCGGCTGCATGGAACCAGCAAATACAACGTGCGGCGACTGACGGTGCTGGCCATTAACAATCTGGTGAGCTTCAGCACGGCACCGCTCCGGCTGGCAACTTGGGTGGGGCTGTTCATGGGATTCATTACGTTGGCGGCGGCTGGCGTTTTTCTGCTCAACCGTGTGTTTCCCTCCTTTAGCATCTTGGGCTATCATGTCGGCGCGAATGCCGGCACTGCTACTTTAGTTCTTTATCTTTCATTCATCGCCAGCGCGCTCTTTTTCTGCATGGGCATCATCGGAGAATATCTGGCGGTCATCATCAAGGAAGTGAAGAAACGCCCGGTGACCGTGGTGGCGGAATGCACCGGCGATGTATCCGCGTGATGTGCGGGGCATAAATTTCTTTCCAAAACGTGTCGCGCATGATACCCCCAAAAAAGCCATTTCAAAACCTATGGCTGGCAGCGTGTTCCATGATCCCTTGGATCCTTGTGCTCGGACCCGGCGCGGCCTTGCTCCTCCTCATGCGAGAGCACATGGTGAACATTCCGTTTCTGGATGACTGGATGTTCGTGCATCAGTTTGTCAAAGAGCCCAATGGCTTCCTCTGGACGCTCGCCAAGGACGACCACTACCTCACGATCCACGATTTCTTTCGCGTGCAAATGGAGCACCGGATGGCCTTTGTCCGCGCGGTCATCATGACGCTGCACAAACTGTGGCCCACAGATTACACCAAGTGGATGTGGTTGAGCTGGGTCTTGCTCTCGTTGCTGGGCTGGAACGTGGCCGTGCTGCTGCGCCGCACCACAGGCAAAACCTTCAGCGCCTGGTGGCCGTTGCTGGCATTGATGACACTTACCATTTTCACTCCCCTGCAATATCGCATCGTTCTCTGGCCCATGATGTTCCAGGTCGTCTGCCCCGCGTTCTTTCTGAGCTTGACGCTGGTGATCTTCACGGGCGGATGGCCGCTCTGGGCCAGGTGGGCCGCCGGCGTGATTTGTGCAAGTTGCGCCACCCAGACGCTGGCATCCGGATTGCTCGTGTGGCTGCTGCCGCTACCGCTGGTCTTCATGGGCGGCATGATCAAGGAGCGGCGTGCCCAATGGATTTTCACCGTGACATGGCTCGCGGTATTTGGAATCACGGCCGGACTTTATTTCACTAATTTAGTCAACGAAGAGGATCCGGCCTTCACTTACGGTCTGAAACCCGGCCAAAAAGCGCTGAACCATGACACGGCAGCCTTCTTTGAGCATCCCAGCCGCTCCATCCCCTATGTCATGCGCTTCCTCGGCAATCATCTCTGCCGCGGCACCAGCATCGGCATGATGGATGCCAGCCTGTGGATTGGAACGGCCTCATTCCTTCTGTTCCTTGGAACGACGGCATACTTTTTAGTTCACTTCCGGCGCATGGAGCTCAGGGAAAAATTGCTGCCCTGGATCCTGTTCGGCTCCTACTCCATCGCGTGTGGATTGCTGGTGGCCATGGGCCGGCTCCACGCCAGCACCAGCGGCAACAACGTGCTGGCGGCGAGATACATCGTTCACGCGATACCGCTCACGCTTTCACTCATCGCCATGTCGTGGTTGATTACGAAGGACTGGCTGGAATTGCGGGCCAGGGAGACTGGCAGACTTAGAATAAGAACCGTCTCCACCATAGCATGCACCTCCTTCATTATCATTCAAGGCGTGGCCTGGGCGCACGGCTGCCGCATCATGGAAATGTGGGAATCCTCACGTCTGCGCGGCGCGACGAACACGATGTTCTACAAACAGATGCTCTTGAACGACCAGGTCCCGGCGAACTTTAAACTCGCCAGAAGGGCTGACGATCTGGGCTTGCTGGAAAGACCAATGCTCAAAAACAAACGGCTCGATAACTTCACCACATCCGAAATCATCCTGAAAGAAAACAGCGCCAGCCTTACCGACCTCAATCTCATCACGGACGGCAAAGGCAACCAGGTTATCAGCGCACGCGGTTATGCCGCCCTGGCGCGACGCGAACGCGTGGCCGACGGGGTCTTTCTCACTTACAAGGACTCGCTGGGAGACTGGCAAATCTTTCAGGTCGCTCAAGTCTCCGCCATGCCGCTCTATCTTCTGCAAACACTGGGGCGCGACACCCAGTTTGTGCATATTGGGGGCGGCACCTTGGAAAAAGAAGGCACCTGCGGCTTCGTCGAGCAATTCACGTGGAACATGCTTCCCAAACCAGAAGGGGTTTTCGAGATTGCGGCCTGGGCCTTTGATTATCGGAAGCAGCAGGTTTTTGCCATGGAGGGCAGGTTTGAGATCGACACGGTAAATAAGAAAATCCGCTCCCTCAAAGTTGAACCCAAACCGGACGAAGAGGCTGACAGAAAGTCATCTCAAAAGGATGGGAAAAAATCTTAGATCTGTCTAAGTAATCTCGTAGCCATCAAATTCGCAGGCGGCTGCGATTCGTAAATGTATTTGTAGGGCGAGCGCTCCGCTTGCCCAAACTTCCCTCCGGGTGTTTTGCGATAAAGGCCTGACATGCTTCGGCAGGCGGAGCGCCTGCCCTACAAACGCTGGCTTGATCAACGGTTACATTATTATTTAAACCTTAAAAGGAAGATGGACAGTTGCAAAGCCGCAAAGCGA
The DNA here is from genome assembly GCA_043758025.1 of Verrucomicrobiota bacterium. Classification (GTDB taxonomy): domain Bacteria; phylum Verrucomicrobiota; class Verrucomicrobiia; order Verrucomicrobiales; family Verrucomicrobiaceae; genus VFKE01. The sequence continues at coordinate 7,041 of JAYVOH010000138.1, read as the reverse complement.
ATTTACAGAATGAGCAGAATTGAGAGTGAGGCAATACGCAGAACCCTCGTTTTTATATTTTAATTTTCCGATATTTTTCATTTCTTTCGGCTTTTTTCTTTTAGGCACCGCATAAACCCAGAATCGGAATAGCCGAAAAAAACAAAAGAGGGAAAAAACTGAGACAAATGAGTTACGGCTAATCCAATGGATGAATGATCGTTTCTTCGTAACCCGTTCTTGTTAATTTTGTTAATTCGCTTCGCGACTTCGCAACTGTCTAAACCCCGCTCATTGCGCTTTTTAGAGTAAAGCCCTGACATGCCTCGGCATTCGGAGCGCCTGCCCTACAAACGCTGGCTTGATAAACGGTTATATTATTATTTAAAATGCTCTAAGAGGCCCTCAAAGACAAAGAAAAAAGCGCCGCCAGTTTCCCGGCGGCGCTTTCGATAAAATGTAAATGTAGCGGCTTGGCTTACTTGGCCGCTTTGCCGTAAACCTGGACTTCCACGTAATGATTCATTTCATTGGCAGAGTTGCCTGCGGACCAGAGGCGAACATAGCGGCCCTTGGTATTCTTACCGTCAATAAGCCGGCCATGATTGGTTTCGACATAGTTTTTGTCGGTTCCCTTGCCCTGTTTGCATTTGTCATCCACGTCGTTGTTGTAAACGGTGGCCACGCCAGCTTTGAATTCCGGGTCGTCGCTGATCTGGACGACCACACCGAAGTAGATCACGCTCTGCTTATGAAAATGCCAGACAAGGAGCTTGGAGATGGAGCTTGATTCTCCAAGGTCAATCTGCACCCACTGCGGGCCGGGGGCGAGCTCGACATAGGAACCGTCGGCCCCGTCAAGGTCATCGTCCGTCACCAAATCCGTTGTGCCAATGATGGGCAGGTCGTCAGAGCTGGTCACTTTCTTGCCCTTGGCAAGATTGGTGCTGCCCTTGGCGACTTTAAAGGTGAGGCGGGCTTTGACGGCCTCGGGATCGGGCTTCTCCAGGTTGGCGATGGCACCCGTGGGAACAGGCGTGCCGACGAACATGGGCTTGGGATACTTGGGAGTGACGTCTTCAAGATCGTCAGCGCGCACCAAGGTGGCAAATTGAAGCACGGCCGTGATGCCTCCAAGAATAAGGACTGTGTGTTTGTTGGATTTCATAGGGGGACTGTTATGTGTTGGCTGTTATGGGGTAGGACTCAGGTTCAAACTTTAAAGTCCGTGTCTTTGAATTCAACCCTGGCCCCGGTCTTGATGGACTCATAGGCGGTGAGCACGGTCACGCAGGACTTGAAGGCCATCTCTACCGGACAGGTCAGATGCTCGTATTTATTCATTTGCACGGCTTCGATGAAATTCTGGATGTGCGGTGAGTGCGGATAGCGGCTGAGCACAATGGGCAGTTCCCATGGATCGAGAGCCTTGCTCTCGCGAACGTCGGCTACTGCGGAAGCTAGCTTGCCAAGATCGTAGGAGTTCGGCTTCGGCTTTTCCCAATTGCGGCTCTGTTCCCAGAATTTGTTTTTCACGGACTCCCCCGCGCGCACCACGACCGGATTGTCCCCGAGTCCAAACTTGCTCCAATCCTGGCTGGGCTCAGCATAGACCTGGTTGTAGGACGGGCTTTCCGAGATCAAGGCGGAGCCATTGATGCCCATGTATTTTTCGTAATAACCCTGTGAGCCGGTGGTGGTGAGCACCTGATAGTATGCACGCGTCGTCCCGGACGGGAGCTTATATTCGTAGATGGTCATTACGTTGTCCGGCAATTCGAAACTGGCCCTGCCCTCCTTTCCGTCATAATAATCCACGCCACCCGTTGCGATGACGGATGACGGTGTGGTCTCAAAGGTCCAGTTGAACATGTCAATCTGGTGGGCGCCGAGATCAGCGATGATGCCGCCGCCGTATTTGGCAAAATTACGCCAGTTGCGGAAATGATCAAAGCTGTCGTAGCCGCTCTTCGCCAGCACATCGGCAGGAATGTCGTAGCCCTTCACCGCCCCGAGGGGAGCGCTGGCGGAAACTCCGCGGTTCCACTGGCCGTAGGCATGGGTCACGCGGCCAAGGAGTTGCGCACCTTTATAGACGTTATCGCGGAAGTGAATGTAGCGTGGATTGCTGTGGCGCTGGTGGCCGATCTGAAAGATGCCGCCCGTTTCCTGCTGCGCCTTTACCATGTCGCGCGCGCCTTCGATGGTGTTGGACATCATCTTCTCGCTGTAAACGGCTTTTTTCTTTTCCAGGCACAACCGGGAATAGGGTGCATGGAGGAAGTCAGGGGTTGCGATGAACACGGCCTCAATGGACGGCTCTTTGTCGAGCATCTCATTGATGTCTGTGTAAAGTCCGATCTTGCCGTCAATCTGGTGCTTGTTCTCGGTGAGCACAGCCCCGCGAGCCTTGGCCTGGGAGAATTTCCAGATGTCGCAAATGGCGACCCACTGGATGCCGGGCACGTCCTTGGATGAACTCAGAAGCCTCTGGCCTTGGGCGCCGCATCCGACAAGGGCGCATTTAATGGTGCGGCCCGCGGCAGTTTGTGCGGCGATGGCACCCTTGCTCGTCATCAGTAAGAGACCGCCACCGGCGTAGGCAGTGCTGCGCATAAAACCGCGCCGGTCCATGAAGCGGGAAAGCCCCGATGTAACGGGCTGGAGGGGAGGAGTGGAATTCATGTTGGGGTCTAGCAGTTTGAAGATGTCGTCGATGGGGACTGCTGTAATTAGTCAGCTTTTTTCCTGCGGAAGAACAGGCCGTCCAGCGAAAAACCCTTGTGCTTCGATGTCGCGAGAGCTGCGGCCACGATGAGAATGTGAATACCAATGAGCACGACTTCAGTGTCGTCAGGCAAAGTCGCCAGACCAACACCAAGCGACAGAAAGATGAGTCCGGCGGCAAACAGGCTGAGTTCGGAAAACAATCCGACCACCACCCAGATGCCGACCCCGAGCAAGATATAGCCCAGTGGTTGAGCATAAAGATCGCACAACGGCTTGGGAAGGAATCCTTTGTCAAAAGTTAGCTTGGCGATGGCGCTGAGCTTCTTGTCGTAGTTCTCTGCGGTGAAAGAAACGCCGCGAGCAACGTCGATTTCCGCGCCGTCAGGCCCCACGCCTTTAAAACCCCAACAAATGCCAGCGCGCCATTTGTCGAGACCCGCTCCGAGCAAGCGCAGTCCGATCCAGAGGCGCAGGAGGAGGTTGGCGAAGGCAAGATCGAAACGGAACTTGCTGCAGCATTCGGTGGTCTTTTCTTCGGACATGATGTGGAGTTACGTGGGTTGATATGAAGTGGACGGCATTTTGAAACAGACGGCGACAAAATCCAGAGGAAAGTTTCCGTGTGCCTTTCATACAGGAAAGTGGGGCGCATAATTACGCCTCGTGTGAAGGTTTCTTTCTTTTTCTTCGCTTGCCAGAGGGCACAACTTCTTCAAGAATACGCCATTCCATTTCTTCCCTTCTAAAATGAGCACGCAAGGTTTCTCCACTCCCGAACTCCCGGCAAAGGGTATCATCGAACCTCTCGGAAACGACGACCGGCAGTTGCTCAGTTCCTACGGAGAATTCCGCCCGGTGCATGACCGCCAGGTGCTGATCGAGGAAGGCAACACCCAGGACTCGCTTTATTTCGTCATCGCCGGAACGCTGCACGCCACCACGATGCGTCAGGGACGGCAGGTGCTGCTTGGAAAAATCGGCCCCGGTGAAACCATCGGAGAGATCAATATCTTCCATCCCGGCCTCGCCAGTGCCACCGTCACGGCGGTGGAGTTTTCCCAAGTGTGGCGCATTGACCGCCAGAGCCTCGAGGAATTCATGAATGCCAGCCCGCTGCCTGCCGCGCACCTGCTTATCGGCATCGCCAGCACACTCAGCAAACGCTTGCGCGAAACCAATGAAAAGGTGGCTATGATGGGACAGATTCTTCATTCGGGCGTGGCCTGATGTCGGCTTCTGCCTGCCCCGTGCTGGCACAGCCCCATGAAATAAACTCCGCTCATGCTTGATCTGGCCAATCCGCACACGCTCAACGAGGGCATCAAGCTTTTCTTCGCCCTCCTGATTGGTCACTCACTGGCCGACTACCCCTTGCAGGGCGACTTCCTTGCTCTTCACAAAAATCGCCGCTACCGCGACCCGGCGCGACCATTGCCCGAGGGCCTGTGGGTTCACTGTCTGTTCGCGCACAGCCTCATCCATGCAGGATGTGTCTGGCTCATCACCGGCCGCTTTGTCCTCGCCTTTGCGGAGCTCGTGGTGCATCTCATCCTCGATTTCATCAAAGGCGAAGGCGTAACCGGCTTTCACACTGATCAGTTGCTGCACGCCGTCACCAAGGCAGTCTTCGTCGTCGCCATCGTCCAGCACTGGGTTGCTTGAACGAAAGATAAAAGATAGTGATTGGAAGATTGGCTTGGCGTAAGTTCATTCACACTGAGAATGCGCATCGCCCCATCTCTCATCTCTCATCTCTCATCTCTCATCTTTCATCTTTCATCATGCAGCGCACCGCCATCCTCAACGTCGTGGGCCTGACCCCGCGCCTCGTCACGGATGCCACCCCGCAAATCCGCGCCTTCATCGAGCGCAACAGCATTGCCCGCATCCATCCCGGATTGCCCGCAGTCACCTGTTCTGCGCAAAGCACTTACCTTACCGGTAAACTGCCGCGCGATCACGGCATCGTCGGGAATGGCTGGTATGATCGCGAGTATGCCGAGCACCGTTTCTGGAAGCAAAGCAATTACCTCGTCAGCGGAGAGAAACTCTGGGAAGCGCTCCGCCGAGTGGACCCGGAGTTCACCTGCGCGAAATTATTCTGGTGGTATAACATGCACTCCACCGCCGATTTCAGCATCACGCCGCGCCCGCTCTATCCGGCGGATGGACGCAAGGTCTTCGATGTCCACACCCAGCCGATGGGCTTGCGTGAACGCATCAAAAAAGATCTCGGCGACTTTCCTTTCCAGCGATTTTGGGGCCCCGGCGCCGACATCCAAAGCACCGCCTGGATTGCCGAAAGCGCGAAATGGATTGAAGAAAAATGCTGGCCCAGCCTGTCACTCGTTTATCTGCCGCATCTTGATTACGACCTCCAACGCCACGGACTGGACTTTGAAAAAATCACGCCCGCACTGAAACAAATTGATGATGTCGTCGGCAGTCTCATCAGCTTCTACGAAAAACGCGGCATCAAAGTCATTCTCCTCTCCGAATACGGCATCACCAACGTGGACCGCCCGGTGCATCTCAACCGCCTCTTCCGTGAGAAGGGCTGGATCAGCATCAAAGACGAACTTGGTCGCGAATCCATTGACCCCGGCGGCTGCAAGGCCATCGCCATCGCCGACCACCAGCTCGCGCACATCTACATCAACGATCCCTCCATTACTAACGAAGTCCGCGAACTGCTGGAGAACACGCCCGGTGTGCAGAACGTCCTCGGCAAACAGGAGAAATTCTTCGCCGGACTCGACCACCCGCGCAGCGGCGATCTGGTCGCCGTTGCCGACTTCCGCAGTTGGTTCACTTATTACCACTGGCTCGACGACCGCAAAGCGCCTGACTACGCTCGTTGCGTGGACATCCATCGCAAGTGCGGCTACGACCCCGTGGAACTGTTCCTCGATCCGCAAATTAAATATCCCAAGCTCAAGGTCGCGTGGAAATTGCTGCGCAAAACCCTCGGCTTCCGCTATCTCATGGATGTCATTCCGCTGGATGCATCGCTCGTGAAAGGCTCACACGGTCGCGTGCCGGAAGACTCGGAAGACTGGCCCGTGCTCATCGGCGAGCTGCCCGGCATCCCCCGCTCCGGCAGCATGCCCGCCAACGCCGTGTGCAGTCATCTTTACGATCACTGCTCGCGCGGCACCGGATACCGCATGGCCTCCATGTAATCGGCACTGTAGTTCCGGCTTTAGCCGGAAGTTGAAGTTGGATTCCGCCTTAAGGCGGAACTACAATGCGATCAAATGAAACTCGCCGACATAGTCAGTTACACAAAGGATCTCCTGCAAACCGCCACCGTGCCGGATTATCCGAACGCGATCAACGGGCTGCAGCTGGAAAATGCGAATGGCGAAGTCACCAAGATCGCAGCCGCCGTGGACGCCCATCTCCCCGTCGTCAAACAAGCCGTCGCGCGCGGTTGCGACCTGCTCCTCGTCCATCACGGACTTTTTTGGAGCGGCGCGCAACCGATCACCGGTGCTTTGTTTGAGAAGATTAAACTGGCGCAGGAAAACAACCTCGCCATCTACAGCGCGCATCTGCCGCTCGACGGACATCTTGAACTCGGCAACTCCGTTCTTCTCGGCAAAGCTCTCGATCTGGAATGCGAGTGGACTCCGTTCTTCCCGTTCAAGAACTTCAACATCGGCGTGCGCGCCAGCGTGAACATCACGCGTGAGGATCTCGCCGCGCGATTTGAAAAAGCCATCGGTGGCAAGGCGCATCTCTGCGCCGGAGGCTCCGCGAACGTGCGTGAGATCGGCATCGTCACCGGCGGTGCAGGCTCAGAGGTCGCCGCGATGAAAGCACTGGGCATCGACACCTTCATCACCGGCGAAGGCCCGCACTGGAGCTACACGCTCGCGGAGGAACTCGGCGTGAACGTTTTCTACGGCGGTCACTACGCCACGGAGACTTTTGGTGTGAAGGCGCTGGTAAAACACCTATCAGAGAATTTTTCTCTGCCGTGGGAATTCATCGAGCATCCGACGGGGATGTAATCGCCAACCATTCGCATGTGTAGGGCAAGCGCTCCGCTTGCCGTAACTTGGATGCTAATTCAACTTAGCAAATCACGGCAGGCGGAGCGCCCGCCCTACATGTCATCTTCTCAGCTTCGAACAATCACGGCAGGCGGAGCGCCCGCCCTACACAGGATTTAGAACGAAACACAGCATCGATGGCTGTGCTTCATCCTTCATAATTATTCTTACGCCGTCCGGCGGCGGCGCAGGAGGAGACCAGCGGCTCCAAAGAGCATCAGCACCGCACGGCTGGGTTCTGGAATGGCTAAGACGGAGATGGTTCCGTTGCTGT
>JAYVOH010000137.1:0-4854 GCA_043758025.1 Verrucomicrobiota bacterium | reverse complement strand
GTCTGACGATTGAACCGGAAGTGTTCATTGTTTTTCCTTTCTTTATTTGTGGGATAGAAACTTACTGTTTCGGATTTCGAGCTGATATTTCATGGCGTCCCGAGTGGCCTAACAGTTGGATCGTTGACAATTTTGTTAGGTTGCACACGAAGTGCTTTATAGTCGACACTTTTGTGTGTTTGTCCTGCAATTTTTACTTTCCCTGTTTGCGAACATTCGAAGTAGGCTGCAAAACACACAGAATTGTTTGCGAACACACGAATAATGATCACAAACGAACGGGTGGGCGGTGCGGAATCGGGACATTTGGAGTAGGCGATGCGTCCCACTCTGCCCGATGATCCGAAGCGGGACGCGTCGCCTACATTCTCTTGCTGCATCCTTTCTGAAAAACTTCTTGCATTCCATCGCCGAAATCTTTTAACATCCGCCTTCATGAATTTCCTGCCTAATAGCTCTGCGGCTATTAGAGGCTGCGGCATATATCCCGGTGCCTTTGACGACAGGAGTGTCGTCATTCCTTTTGGGGGCCACAGGCGTTACGCCTTCATTCTCAGTCCGCTCCGGCGAAAACGCACCGTTTTCGGCTTCTAAAAGTTCGCCTACGGTTCCGGGACGCGATTTTTTGCTCCGCAAAAGGCCGCTACGGAGCCGACGCGCCATTTTCTGCTCCAAAAAACTGCTCTGCGGGCCCGTATCGCGATTTCTTGCGCCAGAAATTCCTTCTACGGGGCCGACGTGTCGTTTTCGGCTCCCCAAATCTGGTCTCCGGTTCCGTAACGGCATTTTTTCCTTCCGAGAATCCTGCTACGGCACCGTAACGCGATTTTTTGCTCCGCAAAAGGCCGCTACGGAGCCGACGCGTCTTTTTTTGTTCCCCGAACGAGGTCTGCGGCACCGTCGCGGCCGTCTTTTAGCCCCCACCAGCCAACCCGCAGCGTGAACCCTGAAACCTCAACCTGAAACCTCAACCTGAAACCTCAAACTACTATGGCCTCCAATGAACTCCCCCGTCAAATCGACCAGCTTCTAACCCTCGCCGAGGACATGGAAGACGGTCTGACCTCCTACGCTGCCGCCATTGGCATTTTGCAGAACACTGCAGCAACCATGGCTGCCGCCCGCAGCCAGTTGATGACTGCGCACAACGACTACCACACCAGCCGCGCCGCCAAAAAGCCGCTCGTCACCGCACAGTCGGTTGCTGACTCCAATGCCAAGGCCTTCATCGCCACCGCGCGAGGCATCCTGACCAACTACCTGGGCGCAGGGTGGTCGCAGGCGTGGGAAGCCGCCGGATTCCTCAACGGCACGCTGGCCGTCCCGCCCACCGTGGAGGAGCGCCAGGCGCAGTTGCCCACGCTGGCGTTTTACTTCACTAACAACCCCGCGCAGGAAGCCCCACCGCTGGTCACTGCCGCCCGCGCCACGCTGCTGGAAACGGCCCTGTCCGATGCCCGTGCCGCTGTGAACGTGGCCTCCGCCGCCATTGGGATGAAAATACTCATCCGCGATGGAGACGAGGGCGCACTGCGCAACCGGATGCGCGGCCTCATCGCGGAAGTCGGCCAGCTTATTAGTGACTCCGATCCGCGCTGGTATGGCTTCGGCCTCAACGCCCCCGCCGACCCCAATACGCCCGGCATCCGCGATGGGTTGGTGCTCACCCCCGGAACTGCCGGTGTGATCTATACCGAGTGGGCGGATTCCCGCCGCGCCAACCGCTACCGGGTCTGGAAAAAGGTCACTGGGGTGGATAATAGCTTCATCGCCCTGGCTACTGTGACCGACAGCGACGCCACCCTCACCGGCCTGCCCAGTGGAGCCACCGTGCAAATCCAAGTCACCGCCGCCAACGACGCTGGGGAAAGCTTGCCCGGAACTCCCGGCAGCGTGGTCGTGCTGTGAACGCAGAATAATTGTAGGGCGGGCGCTCCGCCTGCCCCAGCATCCGAAATTTCGGCAAGCGGAGCGCTTGCCCTACAAGAATATATTTTGGGCCTTCTCTACTATGGTGACAACCGGCGAGATCATAGTGGCAGTGGACAAGCTGCCTTCTCTCCGGCATCATCGGAGCTGAAATGAGTTTTTATTCTCTCGAACTTTGTGCAGGCGGCGGCGGACAAGCACTTGGCCTTGAAGGCGCGGGCTTTCATCACGTCGGGGTCGTGGAGTATGAGCCGCAGTTCTGCACCACATTACGTCTGAACCGTCCTCAATGGAATGTCATCCAGCAGGACATTCGTGATTTCCAGCCTAACAACTACGGAGATGTGGATTTGATAGCGGGTGGCGTGCCATGCCCGCCTTTCAGCATCGCAGGAAAGCAGTTGGGCAGCGACGATGAGAGGGACATGTTTCCCACGGCACTAAACATTATCTCCAAGATCAGACCGCGAGCGGTAATGCTGGAGAATGTGAAGGGGCTTGCGGCTGCGAAATTCAAGGACTATCGGGAGGCATTATTAAAGCGGTTATCCAAGCTGGGCTATGATGCTGAATGGCGGGTGCTTCAAGCATCGGACTATGGGGTGCCACAATTACGCCCCCGTTTCATTCTCGTGGCCATGCGCCCGGATGACATGATGCATTTTATGTGGCCCCATGGAACCAGCACCGCGCCGACTGTGGGTGAGACTTTGGTTGATCTGATGGGAGCTAATGGCTGGCTTGGCACCGAGGAATGGATGGAGGGTGCGAATCGAATCGCGCCGACCTTGGTTGGCGGATCAAAAAAACATGGCGGCCCTGATCTTGGCCCTACTCGCGCGAAAAAGCAGTGGAGAGAACTGGGAGTGGACGGCATGGGCCTTGCGGATGAAGCGCCTGATATTGCTTACCCCGAAAACAAGCTTCCGCGCCTCACTGTGCGCATGGTAGCGAGGATACAAGGATTCCCCGATGAATGGCAGTTTAGCGGCAAGAAAACTGCGGCTTACCGCCAAGTCGGCAATGCTTTTCCGCCCCCTGTCGCTAAAGCCGTGGGACGAAGAATTGTAGCTGCATTTAAGAGAAAAAGGCTCGCTGAGATTGACGAACCAACTGAAGCGCAAATGCGGCTTCTCGAAGAACCACCAAAGAAAAGATCATGGCAAAAAAGGAAGGCTCCAAAGCACTGATTCTGGCTTACCTGTTGAAAAAGATCGGCGTTATCGTCAACAGCAAGCAACTCCAAAAGGCATCTGGCGGCGCTTCAGAATGGGCGCGTCGCGTGCGTGAACTGCGTGATGAGCAAGGCTATGACATTCTCTCTCACAAAGACCGCTCTGATCTAAAACCCGGTGATTGCATTCTTGTTAGTGCCAAACGGCGTCCCGCCTTCAAGAGAGGCATCTCCAAAGAAACGAAGGCTCTCGTTCTGGAACGCAATGGTTACACATGTCAGATGTGCGGTGCAGCAGCAGGAGATCCCGATCCATACAACTCGAATCGAACCATTCGACTTGCGCTCGGGCATATCATTGACAAGTCCAAGGGTGGTGAGGACACGCCATCCAATCTGCGTGCCATGTGCAGCAATTGTAACGAAGGGCTACAGAATGCCGCGCCCATCAAACCTGACAGGCTGCAACTGCTGGCCCAACTGCGTCGCGCAACCATTGATGATCAAAAAGCAGTGCTCGCTTGGTTGCTTCGCAAATTCAAGCTGCGAGCAGTGAATGAAGAATAGGTTTGTGCCGTGCCGTCATCGAGGAACTGCTCTCCGGGAAGAAACCAGAGCACCCGGATTACCGCCCTGATCTAAACTTTAAGAAGGCGAAAAAGGAAAAGAACGGAGAGCAGCTTGGGCTGGGGATGGCGTGAACAGGCAGGGGTAATTGCATCAATGCCGCCGACAAGTTTGGCGACAAGAAGCTGGCCGAGCTTGCGCCCGTCGCCGCGCAGATCGTATGGCTTGACCTCGCGCGCAGCAAAGTCACCGACGCCGGGCTGGCCACCGTCGCCAGCATGGCCCATCTGGAGCGCTTGCATCTGGAAAACACCGTCGTGACCGACGCCGGACTGGCCCGGCTCGCCACGCTGCCGCAGCTTGAATACTTAAATCTCTACGGCACCAAAGTTACCGACGCCGGCATCGCCAAACTCGCCGCGAACAAGCAATTAAAAAAGCTCTTCGTCTGGCAGACCGGCGTCACACCAGCCGGAGCGAAGAAGCTGGAGGAAGCCGTCCCCGGCTTGGTGGTGAACATCGGATTGTGAGCAGGCGGGGAGGGATGTCCAAGCCTTTACAGCAGGCGGGGTTTTCAACCCCGCTTTGCTGGAAAGAGAGGGGTTGAAGACTTGACGAGATACAACCCAAGTCGAGTGAATATACCTACTGGGAGTGACGGCACTCATGCCGTCATGCATGAAGGAGCGCATGACGCGACGGCAGGAGTGCCGTCGTTCCTTGGTGGGTGGCCGCCGGACAGGCGTCGTTCCTTGGAGTATGAAGGCATGGTTGAAAACCCAGAAGTCTTTTGTTCCGGCGAGCGTATTGTCTTGGTAATTTGTCTTGAGAGATCACATATATCAGCCAGATACGATGATGCCCTTTTCCCGTTTTCTTTCCGCTTGTGCCGCCACCATGCTTCTGGCGGTGACGGCGTGTCATCGTGTCACTGAGCGCATGGAAATCACGGAGTCGCGGGAGATTTCCCCACAATCGCCCCCGATCGCACCGGTCGCGTCTTCTGTGGAGAGATTTGGCGTTGAGGAGAAGGAACAGGCGTCGCCGTCGCCGATGAAAAACTTGCTGTCCTGGACCACGCCGGAAGGTTGGACGGAAGCGCCAGCAGGTTCTGATCCCACGGGGATGCGGTTGATCGATATGCGCTTCGGCCCGAACAGGGAAGGGGAATGCTATTTGTCCAT
>JAYVOH010000136.1:0-4854 GCA_043758025.1 Verrucomicrobiota bacterium | reverse complement strand
CCAGAAAGCACCCGTCTGCTGCCTCCAGGAACCTGATGTGATCGAGCGCACGGTGCGTGATTTTCTCACCGAGGAAGTTGATGAAGTCATCTGTGACGACCAGTCCACCGTGGAGCGCATGCAGCATTTGGCTGAGAGCATCTCCCGTCGTGCGAAGCGCCGCATCACTTATTTTACCGGCCCCGGCACCCTGTTTGATCGCTATAATATCCAGCGCCAGATCGACACCGCATTTTATCGGCAAGTCTGGCTCCCCTGCGGCGGCTACATCGTCATCGATCAGACCGAGGCTCTTATCGCCATCGACGTCAACACCGGGCGTAACAAGGGCGCGGGAAACGTGGACAAGGTCATCCTCCAGACCAATCTTGAAGCCGCTGCCGAAGTCGCCCGTCAGCTCCGCCTGCGGAACATGGGCGGACTTGTCATCGTGGACTTCATCGACATGAAAGGCCGCAAGGAACAGCAGGCTGTCTTCAAGGCCATGCTCGACCACACCAGGCGCGACAAGGCCAAGACCCAGATACTTCCCATCTCCCAGTTCGGCCTCATGGAAATGACCCGCCAGCGGCTCCACGAAAGCCTCAGCGACGCCATGTATGAACCCTGCCCTCAGTGCAAAGGTCACGGCCAGATCAAAACTCCGCTCACCATGAGCGTGGAGCTTCAACGCCGCCTGAACTCCGTTCTTTTGCGACTGCCGGAAAACGAGCGCGACGTGCTCGTCGTGATCCACCCCGACGTCATGCAGCGCCTCCGCACCTCCGACGACAAAATCCTCGTCGATCTCGAGCGCAAATATCTCGCCCGCCTGACCTTCCGCACCGACCCCACCTTCAACCGGGAACAAGTCTATCTCGCCAACGCCAAAACCAACGAGGAGATCAAACTGTAATACACGGAAAAAATCAAAGCCAGCCTGCGTGGTATTACATTTCGTAACTCTTCAGGCTGGTGGCGTTGTATAAATCTGCACCACATTCGGTAGCGATCTCGTTCAACGCTTCAATCTCGGCATCCGTGAAGAGCAGGCCACCAGCGGTTGCGGTGTGACGGGCGCTGTTGGCCTCGGGCTGGCCGGGGAGCAGACACTGTTCGTTGCCGTGGCCGAGGATGTCGTCGAGCACGGCCTTGATGTTTTGCGACTGGTTGCGGCTCTTTGCAAAAAGTCCGCTGCTCACGGCATCAGGATGAATGACCTGGAAATAAAACGATGAGGTGCGCTTTTCACCGGGAGGCAGAGGCTGGCCCTTGAAGTCAGGATGCCCGCCACCCCCGCGCAGGGTGGGCAGCGAACCGCCGATGAGTGCGCCCATGACTTCGATGAGCAGCGAGAGACCATAGCCTTTATGCGCGCCGAAAGGGAGCAGCCATTGCGCCTGATGCGGATCGGTCGTGGGTTGGCCTGCGGCATCGACGGCGGCACCGGCAGGCAGTGGCTTGTTCTCACGCCGGAGCTGCTGCACGCGCCCCATGGCCACGGTGCTGGTGGCCCAGTCAATCACGATGGGAAAGCCACATGCTTCTGTAGTGGGCAGTCCCCATGAGTGGGGATTGGTGCCGAGCACGGGAAATTTTCCACCAAACGGCACCACCTCGCCGAGTGTGCTCGTGCAGTTCGTATAGGCGATGTAGCCTTTCTTTGCAGCTTCCATGACGTAGCCGCCGCCCCAGAGATAGTGGAAGGCATTATCCACGCTGATCTGGCCGATGCCGTATTGATCCGCGAGCTTCATGCAAGTTTCCATCGCTTCAAACGCGACACTCTGGCCGAGCTTGAGCTGCGCATCCCAGCATTGGCTGGCGGCAAATGGTTTGTCGATCACGCTAATCTCCGCGCCAGGCACGCAACCGCCGGTGGCCGAGCCGAACAGATGATCGAGGTGCAGAGCCTTGATGACATTGTGCGTGCGGATGCCGTGCGTGGCGGCGAGTTCGCAGAATCGCGCGGCGTCATCGGCTTCAGAGGCCGTGTAGCCGCGTTTCAGATAAGCCTTGCGCACAAGGTCATTGTGCGAGGCGGTGGGAATGATGCGGTAGGGGGTGGGCATGAGAAAGTGTTGTGGAAACTTTAAAGCATAGAAACTGGATACTGCATAATCATCGCGTCCGATGTGACAAACGTCAGCCCGCGCGCAAGTGCCTGACAGATGAGCATGCGGTCGAAGGGATCGCGATGAATCGCAGGTAACCTGCGATATTCAACTACATCGACGAGATCAAGTGGGAGGCTCGACATTCCGTGTCGCTTCATGGTGTCCGGCACATAGCGGTGCGGCTCGTCTGCGAGGGGCAGCTTGCCGAGGCGATGCTTGATGGAAATCTCCCAGAAGGTCACCACACTGACGAACACTTCGTTCGTTTCATCCTCCACCGTTTGTCGAATCTTGTCAGGCAGACTCAAGCTTCCGGTGACGAATAGGAGAAACTCCTTAGTATCGAGGAGCAGTTTCATTCTTCTTCGCCCTCAAAGAGCCGCAGCAAATCCTCCGGGAGCGGATCATTGAAATCGTCCGGCACCACAAACTTTCCCGCATCAAGCCCGAAAGGACGCTTGCCCGCGCGTGCAGATGAAACGCCTGCAATGGTCGGACGAATCAATAAATCCTCTCCCGCCTCGACCTGCTTGAGGTAGTCGTCGGGATGTTCCTTGAAGGTCGGCAGGGCGACGGTGATCATATGGGGATTATCAACTTAAAATTGCTGTGGGTCAATCATCACGCACTAAGGCTTATGCACCTTCGCTAAAGTAATCTGAATCGAGGCGTTTTACGAAATAGGTCGCGGCAGTCGAAACTCCAACATCGTGATCTATCATCAACTGCGCAAGTTGCTCACCGTCGATGAGAACGATCTTGCTTCCGATCTGGGAAACAAAGCTCTTTGCATCCTCGGTGAATCGGGATGTTGTAATGAAGATGCCTTTCGACGCGCGCTGACCTTGCAAGGCTCCAGCAAATTGCTGGATATCAGGCCGTCCCACCGAGTTTGCATCCCAGCGTTTTGCCTGAATGTAAATTACGTCGAGGCCCAGTTTGTCTTCCTTGATAATGCCATCAATTCCGCCGTCACCGCTGCGACCAATTGCACGCCCAGCATCACTCAACGAGCCACCATAGCCCATCTTCACAAGTAGTTCGACGACGATGCGCTCAAAGAATGCCGGGCTTACCCGCTTGAGCTTGTCGAGCATTTCATCTGACAATTCATCACGCAGGCTTTGATAAGCCTCCTCAAGCGATTCGGAGGGCGTGGAAAGTTTTAATTCCGGTGCGTAGTCCTTACTTTCAGATGACCTCTTGTTTTCAATATTTTTTCGGCTTTGGAATTGATTGAATTCAGGATACTTGCGTAGAACTTGGTTGTTAATTTGAGTTGGTTTTGTGTTGAGCAGGGCGGCACCTCTCTCAGTAATTTGGAAGAAGCCACGCCGAGTCGCCTGCAAGAGTCCTGCTTTCTTCATGTAGACAACAGCCCACGACACTCGATTTACAAAAGTGGATTGAAGTCCACTTGGAAGCATTTCCTTGAGATCTTCATCTGACAGCTCGAGGCGAGATCCGAGTTCGTCCATCACCACGCCAACAGACAACTCGGATTTTTTGTCAGCCGCATACGCAAGCAGCGGAAGCATTAAAGACTGATAGTCAGGGACGGCCATAATTTTAGAATTTGTTCGCTTGAATGAAGTCCTTTTCGCCCTTCAGAAAATTCACCAGATTTAACGTGGCGCGCATGGCCTGTCTGGGGACGCTTTCGTAGGTGCGACTGCCGATGTGCGGGGTGATGAGCGCCTTGGAATGTTTCAGCAGCGGGTGATCGGCTGGAGGTGGTTCTTCGTCGAGCACATCCGTGGCGTAGCCGCCAAGTTTGTTGGCGTCCAGCGCTGCGATCATATCCGGCATGTGGACGAGCTCGGCGCGGGAGGTGTTCACCACCAGGAGTTCCTGTTTGCACAGCGCGATGCGCGTTGCATTCACCAGGTGGCGTGTGGAATCGCTCAGATTTGCGTGGAGGCTGAGGACGTCGAGGTGCGGGAGCATGGTCTCAATCTGCTCGTGCTGCGTAATGCCATGATCGTCTGCAAAGGCTTTGGGCCAGTATTGCGGAATGTCGAGACCGTGGACTTTCATGCCGAAAGCGATGGCGCGCTTGGCGACCTCCTGGCCAATGCGCCCCAGTCCGACGATACCGATGGTCTTGTTCCAGATTTCGTGGCCGGTGACGCGCTTCCATTGTCCGGCACGCACGGAATTGGCCGAGTCCACGAGATTACGAACCAGTGCGAGCAGGAGGCAGAAGGTGTGCTCGGCGACGGTGGTATGATTTACGCCGGGAGTAAAGAGCACGGGCAACTTCCGTGCGGTGCATTCCGCCACGTCGATCTTGTCGAGGCCGATGCCATATTTGCTGATGACGCGGAGCCGTGGCAGTGACTTGTCGAGCACGGCCTTGCTGATCTCGTCGTCGCCGCAGAGGAAGGCGTCAAAGTCCCCCGCAAGCTCCAGCATCCGCTTTTCCGGCAACGGCCCGCGCTGGCGGTGAACCTCGTAGCCCTGCGCCGCGAGCAGAGCATGATGATCGCCGGGAGTGTCTTGATAACTGGTGGTGGTAAGGAGAATGCGCATGTGCGGGGAAGGGGACGTGAGTATGTGTTTCATAAGGGGTCATGCGGCAAGGTTCAAGCCGCAAAAAGTTGGTTGTTGAGGATAGAAAACTGTTAGCAGCCGGTTATTTTTTTGGGCGCTTCGCTAGTGTAGTGCGCGCTTATTGGGGTAACAATGAAGTTTTTGACGGGCTCGGGTGACTTTGGCCAGGATGTCGGTGGCTTTGGCGGTCCACACCAAGGGGCTG
>JAYVOH010000135.1:0-4868 GCA_043758025.1 Verrucomicrobiota bacterium | reverse complement strand
TATTTTCGAGTTCCTTGATGACGGCATTATCGGGCGCCGAGTCAAGACTCAGCAGGGTGAGCGCGGTGCCGCCTTCGACGTTTCGGCTCAGGGACATGTTGGCTATGTTCACTTTGTTTTTTCCAAGGATGGTGCCGTAGGCGCCGATCATGCCGGGGCGGTCATCGTTTTCGATGAGCAAGAGTGTGCCCTCGGGCCGGGCTTCCACGCGGCGGCCGTTGATCTTCACGATGCGCGGGTCGCCGCCGAAGAAGGATCCGGCGATGATGGCAGTTTGCGTCGCGTTGCCGACCTGGACCTCGATGAGATCCGTGAACTCACTCGGCTCCGGCAACCGGCTTTCAGTAAAGCGCAGCCCGAGATTTTCTGCGGTGCCGAAGGCGTTGATGAGATTGACTTGATCCGCGCCGACGGGACGTTCGAGATAACCTTTCAGCACCCCGCGCGAAACGAGAGTGGTGTCGAGCTTGCCGAGATTCCCGCTGTAATTCACACGGAGAAATTCCGAGCGCTGCGGCGCGATCTGGGAAATGAGACGGCCAAGTATTTCGCCAAAGCGCAGGAAGGGGCCGATCTCCGCAAGGGTCTTCGGATCAATGTTCGGCATATTAACTGCGTTAACGACGGTGCCTTCGAGAAGATTCGCTTTCACTTGCTCGGCGATCTCGATGCCTACGCTTTCTTGCGCCTCTTCCGTGCTTGCGCCGAGATGCGGCGTAAAGACCGCGTTGGGGGCTTTGAGCAAAGGATAGTCCGCAGGCGGCGGCTCCACTTCATAGACATCGAGCGCCGCGCCGCCCACGTGGCCTTCGATGAGGAGCTTCGCGAGCGCGTTGTCGTCGATCAATCCACCGCGAGCGCAGTTGATGACGCGCACTCCTTTTTTACAATGACGCAGGCGCGTTTCATTGAGCATGTGCTTCGTCTCTGGCGTGAGCGGCATGTGCATCGTGATAAAGTCCGCATCCTTCACCGCCTCATCGAGGTTGTCGCGCAACTCGACGTTAAGCATCTGCGCGCGATTGGCGCTGAGATACGGATCGTAGGCAACGACCTTCATGCCGAAAGCTTGGGCCCGCTTGGCGAACTCGGTGCCAATACGGCCCATGCCGAGCACGGCGAGCGTCTTCTTGTTCACTTCCGTGCCGCTGAAACTCTTCCGATCCCACTTGCCCGCGATGATGCTGGCGTGAGCTTGCGGCGTCTTGCGGGAAAGGGCCATCATCAAGGTGAAGGCCTGTTCCGCAGTCGAGATCGTATTGCCGCCGGGCGTGTTCATCACGACGACTCCATGTTTCGAGGCGGCGGGGATGTCGATGTTGTCCACGCCGACACCGGCACGACCCACGACCTTCAAATTCTTCGCGGCATCGAGCACCTTCGCCGTGACCTTCGCTCCGCTTCGCACGATGATCGCATGAACGTCGCGCGAAGCTTCGATCATTGCCTCTTCGGCCTTTAGATTCATATCCACCACCACGTTAAAGGATGGCTCGGCTTTGAGAAGATCAATGCCGATGCTGGAGATGGGGTCGTTGTTGCCTGCGATGAGAATGTTGAATTTGGCCATAGGGACGCGCAAGCTAGCACCCGGCTTCCGGTGCTCAAGCATGGAGTGCAGCAAAGAATTGCGCCTCTCAGATGAAAAATTTCACAGCACCCACCACGCCTAAAGCCAGACTGGCATACCAGAACAAGCGTTGCCCGCTCAAAATGGCCACGGAAGCGATGACGATGCCTATTTGAAGAAACAAACCCGAAAGATCACAGCGGTCATTCATGTCCGAACCCTTCTTCGCATCCGCCTCATGCTCTTTCGCCTTTTCGCTCAGTTCCTTCATCTCACCATCGTAGCGAGTGATTTCGCTTTTGAGGGCCTCGGTTTTCTTTGCGGAATCGGGCGAATTCGACGAGGTCAGACCGATCATGTCGATCTCAAGTTGCTTGATGTTCTGCTTGAGACTCTTCGCCTGATAACGTGCCCAGGTGTTGGCGGCCTGGCTGGTTTCGATCACCGCATCCGTCTTCGCGTTGTCGCCGCGCATCGAGATGTAGGACAGCAACACGGCAATCATGGCGATGCTGATGGCGACTTTTTTTTCAAACGGGTCTTTAGCTTCGGGGATTTCGGGTGCTTCGGCCATGGGGATGGGGTTGGGTTCGGTGGCTTCCTATACAGATACATTCATGAAATGCAATAATCCATTCGACCGATGAAAGCCTCAGGTCGCGGCGTTGTGCTTGAACAATGGTCAGCGCAGCGCATCTTCCCGTCTCATTAAACCCAACAACATCATGCCCAAGAAGCCTGCATCGAAATCCGTCCTTCATCGCCAACACAGCGCCATCATCGTCGATGGCGTCGAACGCGCCGCCAGCCGCGCGCTGCTGCATGCGGTCGGCTTCAAGCGCGAGGACTTCAAAAAATCACAGATCGGCATTGCCTCGACGTGGAGCATGGTCACGCCTTGCAACATGCACATTGACCGCCTCGCACGGGAGAGTGCGAAGGGCGTGGACGCCGCCGGTGGCAAGAGCATCATCTTCAACACCATCACCATCTCCGACGGCATCTCCATGGGCACCGAGGGGATGAAGTATTCGCTAGTCTCGCGCGAAGTGATTGCGGACTCGATCGAGACCGTGGTCGGTTGCGAAGGCATGGACGGCTTTGTTGCCATCGGTGGTTGCGACAAAAACATGCCGGGCTGCGTCATGGCCATGGCGCGCATGAACCGCCCAAGCATTTTTGTTTATGGCGGAACAATTTTACCGGGCCGTGTCGGCGTGGAAAAGAAAGACGCGGACATTATCACTGTCTTTGAGGCCGTGGGCCAGCACGCGAACTGCCTGATCACGGACAAGGAACTCATCGACATCGAAGAGCACGCCATCCCCGGCGAGGGAAGCTGCGGCGGCATGTATACCGCGAACACTATGGCCAGTGCCATCGAAGCGCTTGGGATGAGTTTGCCCAACAGCGGCGCACAAGCGGCTGTGTCGAACGAGAAACTCATGGACTGCTTCGATGCCGGCGCTGCGGTGATGAACATGATCAAGCGCGGCATCACGCCCCGGGACATCATGACTAAAGAAGCGTTTGAGAACGCCATCACACTCATCATAACTCTCGGTGGCTCGACCAACGCCGTGCTGCATCTCATCGCCATGGCCCACAGCGCGGGTGTGAAGCTTGGCATCGAAGACTTCGTGCGTATCGGCAAAAAGACGCCCGTGCTCGCCGACGTGAAACCAAGTGGCAAGTATTTCATGAACGACCTCGTGAAGATCGGAGGCACCGTGCCGCTCATCCGCACCCTCATCGCCGAAGGCCTCATGCACGGCGGCTGCCTCACCGTCACTGGCAAGACCATGAAGGAAAACATGAAGAACTCCAAGATCACGTGGCCGAAGAATCAGCAGATCGTTCGCCCCCTCAGCAACCCGCTCAAGAAAGACAGCCACCTCGTCATCTTTAAAGGCAACCTCTGCCCCAATGGTGCCGTTGGAAAGATCAGCGGCAAGGAAGGCCTCAAGTTCACAGGCAAAGCCATCGTGTTCGAGTCCGAAGAAACCGCGCTCCAAGCCATCCTGCACGACAAGGTGAAAAAAGGCCACGTCGTCGTCGTGCGCATGGAAGGCCCGAAAGGCGGTCCCGGCATGAGAGAGATGCTCTCACCAACGAGCGCCATCATGGGCAAGGGTCTCGGTAAAGATGTCGCCTTCATCACCGACGGCCGTTTCAGCGGCGGCAGCCACGGCTTCGTCGTCGGCCACGTCACGCCCGAAGCTTTCGTCGGCGGCCCCATCGCCGTCATCAAGAACGGCGACCCCATCATCATCGACGCCGAGAAGCGCAGCATTACGCTGGGCATTCCTGCCGCCGAATTGAAAGCGCGTCTTGCGAAATGGAAGCAACCCAAGCCCCGCTATACACGCGGTGTGCTCGCGAAGTATGCCAAGCTCACGTGCGACGCCAGCCACGGTGCGGTGACGGATTTGGGGTTGTGAGGCAGCGCCGGATTTTGGGACATTCTTGTGGCCGTCAGTCGGCAACGTCCGAAGTGAGATTGCTTTCATCTGGGCCTGTCTGCAAAGCACAGTTTGTAGTCGTGTTGATGAATATAGGCCTGCTGAAATAGTGTGTGCGTGTATTCAGGTTGGTCTGCGAGCTTGTCGATTTTATGATAAAACTCAGACCCCCTGTCTACATAGCATCCAACGATGACCCTCTTGATGCAGGACGGTGGAAAGTCGCGGTCAACAGGCATGTCATTCTTCACGCCATCGGGGGCAGGAAACTTGATTCGGACTTCCTCTTCGTAACTCCATTGAATTGCCTTTGTGCTGGAAACACGATTCAGACTCGCCTCGGTCGATTCAATATCGGAATGTAAGGCATGCATATCAGGAGGGCTGGTGCGATATTGAACGTCGAAGGTAAGCGGGTCGAGGTTTACTCCCGGAATTAACTCACTGGTTTCAATCTCCAGAACCAGACCACGGTGTTTGTCCGCGTAATGTGACCACATAAGAATTGAATCGTAGTTGTATGAGCAACAGAGAACTCGGAAAAAGTTGGCGAATTTGCCGACAAGTTCCCATTTGAGTTTCTCTGCATTCTTCGATTTTAAAGTTCGCGCTTGATCCAAACGACGGGGCAGCTCTGTGGTGAAGTATTTGTTTCGGCTTTCATCCTCTGTAAGGCCAAGGCTGTGCCCACATCGTTCGAAGTATTCACGAACCCAATCGTCAGAGCGGAGCCGTTCTTCTAGCAGCCTGTCGGACTTGATGCAAAAGAGTGACGATCTCTCGGATTTGCGCTCGTCGTGAACTTTGAGTTTAGCGTCGATTGTGGCGCTACTGGT
>JAYVOH010000134.1:0-13568 GCA_043758025.1 Verrucomicrobiota bacterium | reverse complement strand
CTTTGCTCACGGCTCCACGCGCTCAATATGTCGAAATCCTCCACCGTTCCAGTTACCGCGCTGCGGCTTAACTAAGCGCCATTCTGGACTGACCTTAGAGAAAGTCAGGGAGTGGAAGGTTGACGAGCCGACCGCTGATGAGTGGGAGCGGCATAGAACTTGGGTGAGGAAAAAGGCTATCGAGCGGCAAATTGCATTAGAGCGAAACGAAGCTTGGGTGCGCGGGCCGGGTTACAAGATGCATTTCATAACTCCTGATGAACGCTACGCAGAAGAAAGTGCTGCTTTGCAAAGTGAAGTTCTCCTTGCCGAATACCTGGAGACCCTGCGCAAGTCCACCGACACGACTGATTTCAGTGACGCTCTGCGCCGACTTCACAAGCAACCGATGCTCTACAAGAGGATTTTGGATCCCATACTCGGGCAAGGCTGGCCGTATTACATCGCCAGCGAGATGTGCCGTGAAATGGGAGGCATCGCTCTGGTGGGCAATGGAAAAAAGGCTTCGAGGCGTAATGACTATTCGCGATATGCAACCAATCGCAAAGGTCGAAGCGTCATTCAGAGCGCAGTGAATTCTTTGTGCCGAAGGGCCGCGATGAATGATTCTGAAAAATGGGTGGATTCAGATTCCGTATTCCTCCGCTGAATTAATTTTCGTGGTGTGGAAAAATTCCCACCATGAAAGCAAATTATACCACGACGGAGAAGAAACTAGCAACCGCCGCTGACCTCGCGCAGCGATACAACGTCTGCCGCAGGAGCATAACAAACTGGATACGCCAAGGCAAACTCCATAAAATAGCACTTGGCCGGCGAACTCTCAGATTTGACGTTGAGCGCGCCGACAAGGAAATCGCCAAGTTCACGGTTGATGCCGTGACGAAAGAATAAGCCACGCGCCCCATGCAAACACGATGCAAGGGCTGCGGACGCTTCATGTCTGCCCACCAAGCGGCCTGTGCCGCTGGCAGAACCGGCAAGCATGAACCGTGGCACGAGCACTGTGAGCTCAGGGCGGAGAGAAAACGATTCCAACCCACCGGAGGAAAAACAAAATGCCCCTAGATTTTTCAAAACTTCAAAAAGTAAAACAGCGCAACGGCAAGACCATCGCCCAATGCCCCGCCTGCGCAGAATCAGGTGGAGACGGAGACGGCACGCATCTGGCCGTGTTTGATGATGGACACTTTGCCTGCATCAAATACCAAGGCGATGCCGAACATCGGAAGCGCATCTTTGCGCTAGCCGGACTGCCGCCAGATCATGCGCCAGCAATGGCACCCGCTCCCGTTCCAGTGCGACGTGAGCCGCAGGCGGAGGCGCTGGACTGGCAGGCTTGCTGTGCTGCGCTGCTGCGGAATACGACCGCGCAGGAGCGTCTGGCAACATGGCGCGGATGGACGCCGGACTTTGTGCGGACGTGCGCCCAAGCGGGCGCGCTGGGTCTGCATGACGGCATGGTGAGCTTTCCCGTGGCCCCGGATGGCGTCACCATCACGGGCGCGCATTGTTTCGGCTGGCCGAACACATCCGCAAGCAAAGCATGGTATGCGAACGGGAAAAACTGGCCGCTCATCATCGGCGCGGCATCGCTGGCCGGGGCGCGGGAAGTTCACATCATGGAAGGGCAATGGGATGCCATGAGCCTCCTTCATGCGAAAAACTGGACGGGCGGGCCGCTGGACAAACCTTTCATCGTCACCCGTGGCACATCGGTCAATGCCGCCCTCATGGAGCGGCTGGCGGAAGTGGAGACCGTGAACATCTGGCCCCAGAATGACACGGCAAAACAGGACCGAAAGCCAACGCCATCCGAGGAATGGACGGTGCGCGTGCTGGCCCTGCTGCCGCCCAATGTGACGACGATCCGCCGCGTGGACACGCCGGAGCCGTTCAAAGATTGGAACGACGTGCTGCGCGCCCGTGGTGCCGCCGAGACGCTGGCCGCGATCAAAACGGCGGTGCGCGCGGCATTGAACGTGGAGCCGCCCGCAGCCGTTCCCCCTGTGACATTATCTGCATTATCTGCGGAATCGCCCGCCCCGTTGAATAATGCAGATAACGCAGATTTTGGCACCGGAGATTCCACCGGAAACGATTCGTCGCCGGACGAACCGTTTCCGCTAGATGCCCTTCCAGCGGCCATGCGCGAGATCACGGCGGAGGCCGCGCGTGTCAGTCTCACTCCCATATCGCTCACGGCATCCTGCGTGCTCGCGACCGTCAGCGCCGCCATGGGCGGAGGATTGGAAGTGGATTCCGGCGGTGTCCGGCGCGCGCGCGGAAACCTTTATCTACTGGTCATCGCAGAAAGCGGCACCGGAAAAGGCGCGGGATTCAAGGCCGTGTCGCAGCCGTTTTTGAATGCGGAACTGGACGCGCTTTTCGACTGGCGCGAGCGCACGCTGATACGGGCAAAGACGGAGATCATGGTGGCGGAAGCACAGATGAAGCGGCTGAAAGAAGGACTTGGAAAACCCAAGACCGAGGAACGAGAATCCCTGCTGGATGAACTGGCCGAGGCTAACCGGGAATTGGAAGCTGCGAAACTCCGCGCCGTGGAGCCAACATGGATCACGGCGGACAGCACCCGCGAGGCATTAGAAAAAATGCTCGCGGAATCGCCCTGCGAAACCATAGCCAGCCTGTCACCGGAGGCGCGCGGCGTGGTGGATGTGATTTGTGGACGCTACAACAAGGGCCAGAGCGATGAATCCATTTACCTGAGCGCCTACTCTGGCGAGACATGCAAAGTCCACCGGAAGAACTCGCAGCCCGTGACGCTTAAGCGTCCATGCCTCACCGTGCTCTGGATGCTGCAACCGGACAAGATGCGCGACATGCTGGCGAATCCCGCGCTCACGGAATCCGGCATGATGCCGCGCTTTCTCATCTGCAACACCAAGGCCGAGCCGCAGAACGAACCGGAGACCTGGCCCGCGATGGATGTCACCGTTGCCGCCACTTGGAATGCGTTGATCCGCGAGCTGGCCAGCGCTTTCCGTTCCGCAGGCGCAAACCCGCACTGCATCACCTACCCACCGGAAGTGCGCGCCATGTTTCGCGATTACTTCAATCGCATTGTGCCCGACCGTCGCACCGGAGGCGCACTGGCCGACGTGAGCAGTTACGCGGCACGCTGGGCGGAGAACGGCTGGCGTCTGGCTGTGGTTCTCCATGCCGCCGAGCACGGCGTCAGCGCGCCCGACGTGGAATTAACAACGGAAACGGCAACGAACGCTCTGCGCATCATGGAATGGTTCACCCGGCAGCAACTTTCCCTGCTGGCCGCAGGCAGGCACGAACGCCAGCGCACCCGTATGGATAATCTCAAGACCGCACTGGAGACATACCCCGACCGCATCTGCACCCTTCGCGATTTGGAGAGACGCCACGGCATTGAACGCGCCGAGGTGGAATCACTCGTCCGCATTTTCCCCGCATTGGTGGTCATCGAGAAAGTGAAGACCGGCAAGGCGGGACAACCATCGGTCATGGTGCGGCTGGTAAATACGGAGGCGAAGCGATGAACACCAAGACGCACATTCACCGTTTGCCGCAGCGCACGGCCACGCTGCAAATCACCGAGCACGCAGACAAGATCGAGGTCAAGCTGCGACTCGACCACTACGGCGAGTTTGGCGACAGCGCAGAGTTTCAGCGATGGGTGCAAGGCATTCTCTATCCCTACGAGAACGACCCGCGCCCCGTGATTTTCGATAATCCACACAACGGTGACATGGTTGCGGTGATTAGCGGCTAGACGCAGAGCATTGTAGTGGCGCGAAGCTATTCGTGTAAGGGCAAATCTGCTCATTCAAAAAACGAATTTTGCGAGCCTAAGTTAAATGTCACACAAACCCGCAAGGAAATACGAGCATTGACATGGCGAGAACAAATGTCATTGATGAATATGTGCTAGCTCGGCTGCACTTGGGTATGAAGATTGTCGATGCCATCAAGGTTTTTTTCAAAGGACGGAAAGCTGCCGTCAACACCGCGCTTTCCGCCTCTATGGCTGCTGACAATGCCTTCTCCGATGCTCTAGACGCGATTTCCCCCTACTCGAAACTTTCGATCCGCCGCGATGCCATCTCAACCGCCCTCCGGAACCTTGAGGAAAAGATGACGCAGGCGAGACTCGACGAATACAATGAACAAATCCGTGATGCTGATCCTGCTGAAGTCGCTGCCTATTCAAGAGCCGAGCTAGATGCCCACACCGCTGCCATCGAAGCCCTCGATGCCGCCTTTGATGCTGTAACCGAGAGCGTTGCAAACCTAAATTCTGGGAATGAAATTTATGATTTGTCCGTTGCTTTTCGGGAAGCGTCTAGAGAAGCTTACGTAGGCGCTGCGATGGCTTACTTAATTGCGGCCAGAAGAGCCGAGATCGATGCCGCAAAGGGCAACCTTCTAGTCACTAAGAACCGGAAAGAAGAAATGATACTCCAGATCAGTGCTGAACATGCCGATGAGGCAAGTCGGGCCGTGAAGTATGCCAAACTTGCCGCAGCAATAGCAAAAACGGACGAAATAGAAGCCGATGCCGAATTGTTAAGACTTAGAGCAATTGCTGCTTCCAGTAAAGCGGAGGTATTTCTCGCCAAAGCCAATAGGCTGTAGTCCTGATCGGCGGTGCTGATGAGGGATCATGGCACCCGCCGCCCCCTGTCCTGCTCCACTGGATGTCAGACCTGTGTTGCGGAATTCTTAGGGAATGATGATGACACCACCGCAGGCAGGGCGATTTGCTAATTCACCAGCGTCATCTATATCCGAGGAAATGCGCTGCTCACAATGGGGGCAATGGAATTTGAAAGTCATGATCTTCATGGTCTTTGGCTGGCCTTATTCCAAGTCGAGTTCTCACATCTTAGCTTCCAGCGTCATCGGCATTAAAATTAGGCGGACAGCGGAACAGAAGCGATGCCAACAAGATCACGCCCGTTGCAATATCCAAGTTGCGCCACGTCGAATGTGCAAAGTGAAACGGCAGCAGTGGGTTGAACATAACGGCCACGACGCCGTAAACGGCGGCAAACGACGGCCAAAATCGATTGCGATTGAGCCACAGTCCATAGCAGCAGGTGCCGAAAACAACCCAGCGTGTAAAGATGTAAAAATTGTATGAGTGCGCAGCAGTGGCATAGAATGCGACACCAGCGGCGACGCAGCGGGCAATGAAAAACAGATGACGGGCGTATTTGGTGGCAACATTCACAAACGCTTACTTTTTATCGGGAAACAAATCAGGGAAGAACCAACCAAAGCAAAAGGCAGCTACGGATAGCAGGGCAAAAACTAGTAGTAGAATCTGCCCGTGTCGTCTTGCGCGACGCGCCTTCGAGCAACAGAGAATGATGGAGCATATGAGGAAGGGGATGATTGTAATGTAGCCAATCACCCCCATGAACGATGAGGCAAAAAGAAGCCATGTTGTGACAATCAGCTTAAGCGGCAAGGGCTGATCTTCGATCATATAGAGATCTTCGTATTGCTCTTCTTCGGCTCTTTGCATTAAATAAATTCCAATGGAACGTGTGCCATAAGTTGCGACAAAACCGAGAATGAGTTGCCCGAACATTGACCACATTCCCTTGGTGGCAGTCGCAAGCAACGCGATGGGAAGAACACCAACACCGGCCAGAATCAATCCGATAAAAAGGGCGACGCCACCCCAAAGAACGTAGGTAAGCAGTAGGCTCCAAACCCATAAAGTCCCGCCAAATACGAATGAGACGATGTAAAATCCAAGCCCTGAATGCCCGCGTGTTTCTTTGAATAAGGCGAGGGGCAGGAGTGCAAGGATGCTAACCGCAAGGGAAACTAAAGAAGACACGACGAGCCAAGGGTAAATCTTGTCGCTAGCCCATACTCCACCGCGAATGAGCATTCCTGCGACGAAAACTATCCCGATCATAACCGCGAACCAGATCGCGCACCCGCCGATTGCCTTCACGGTCTCCAAGCTCCGACCCGTGGCGGGCATATCCTGAATATTCTGCACCTGAGTTTCTGTTGAAACCTCCGATGCAAAAGGGGCTGGAACCACGAATGGCTGTGAGCATGTTGGACAGGTGGATTCTGACCCAATGTATTCCGTTGTTGCGGAAATACGTTGGTCGCAGTGAGGGCAGTGGAATTTGAAAGTCATGGAATCGCCTTCCTCGTCATGGCAAAAGTATTTTATTCATCACTTGAACACTCCAACCTTTACGACGGCCCCGCGAACCACATCGCCGTCCTCAACATCGAAACGGTCCGCGACGCCTTCCTCGGAATTTCCAGTTCCCTCGGCAGACAAAGTGACCTGAACCGGCCTAATTGAGGTGATGGTAAATGCTACCGCGATTTCATCATATTCTTGCGTTTGATTCAGGAAGGAAAGGGTGGTGGCGTCGCAATCAAGTCTCAACAAAATCTTGGCGGCAACCTTAGTTACGTCAGGATGATCTAAGTCTAACCTCAAGACAAAGCCATCCTTCGAGCTGAATACATCGGGATTGCGACCCGTTAAAAAATAGACTTCGCGCGGGTTGTTGGAAACATACCTTTGTCTGTCAGCCGTGAACCGTCCGCCCCAGTTGAATGCACCGTAGTCCTTGGCATTGATCGCTGCTTGTCCGAGCGCGGTCTCTATTTTCGCTTGGCGTTCATTGTCACTCGCGCTTTGGCCTGGCTCTTGTTTTTTGCCACACCCGCAGAGCAGCAAGAAGGCGAGACAATGAAAAATCAGGTGTTTCATGGATGGGTGACTTGGTAAAATTATTTACGCTTAAACTTTCTCGCATCCAAAAGCTCCCGCTTCACCGAGCACATCTTGCCTTGCTTAGAGCAGGCCCGGCAGTGCGTGCATTTTGTGCAAGCCGGACAAGAAGCCGCGTCTGGATCACAGGACGCATACCGCTTGGAGCAACCAGCCAGCATCATGCCCGCCAACGCCACAAAGAGAACGGCTTTCATTCCGGTAAGTCCATCATCAAAAACCAAAGCCGTCAAGCATGAAGGACGCGGATCAATGACAGCGTTTTGAAAATCCTATCACACCACAACTGGTAAAAAGGGAAGCCCGACACTGGCCCACCTTCGCGCCGCCGATACGAGAGTTTGACAGGGGTGCAGGATAAGGATGGATGTGAGGTCATCACCGGGAATAGGTTCAGCGGCAGGAAAAACTTCCCCACTAGGCCGACGCTCCCCAAGCCATTGCCACCTAACTGCCACTTAAGCTTCCATTTACTGCCACATTACACCACCACCTGCATCTAAAAACATTTGTAAGTAATTGATCCTGAGTAATTTGTCTGGTTCCGGAAACCACTGTTCTATCCGTTGAACTATGGGTGCTTGCTTTGATGAAAAACGATCGAGAATTAGCCTTAGCTGTGAACTTTCGTTTTGCAAACGCCAATGTCGCAGGTCACTTTGGCGTTATTGTGATTTGACCGGCAGTTTATATTGTAGCTTGGATTATATGAAATGGTTTTGCACAAATTACCGATTTGGTTTCCTAACCGTGTTGCTGGTCATGGTGGCCACTATTACACGGGCTGAAATTGATTCGCCCGGAGGAATTGGGGCATACTTAGAGCAGGATGCTACGGATTATCCGGTCATTAGAAAAGTCATTCCCGATACGCCTGCCGCCGGTGGGAAATTAAAGGAGGGACAGCACATCACGAAAGTTAATGGAGTCTCCACGGCTGGAAAAGAAATGGTTGAGATCATCGCGATGATCCGCGGCCCTGAGATGTCGCCAGTTGAATTGGAGATTCTCGATGCCGAGGGCAAGTCTTTTCGGCGTCTGCTTTGCCGGAAGGTGATTGTGGTCACCGAGTAAGCGCGGAATGCGCGGGGGCATTTTCACGGCGTGCCCAGATAGACGCCGCCGCCCTGGGTGAGCACCCAGATTTTTCCGGCATTTGGTGCCGCGGGATCGGCAAAGACCCGTTTGGCGCGGGCAAAGGGGAAGCTGTCTATCTTTGTGTAGATGGGCTTGTCGGCTGTGGCGTTGCAGGAGACAAAAAGACCGTCTGCGGCAGTGGTTACATAAACCAAGTTCTGATTGCCTTCGATGACGGTGGCGGACTGGCAGCCTTCGTTCCTAAAGACCCTGCGCCATGTTTTTCCGCCGTCTTTGGAACGGTAGAGGCCGCCGGTTCCGGTGTTTTTACCATCGGCACTTTCGCCGCCCTGGACGGCGGCATAGAGCACGGAAGGATTTCCTTTGCTCCATGATACATCCTTGGTGAAGCGA
Organism: Verrucomicrobiota bacterium; assembly: GCA_043758025.1. Taxonomy (GTDB): domain Bacteria; phylum Verrucomicrobiota; class Verrucomicrobiia; order Verrucomicrobiales; family Verrucomicrobiaceae; genus VFKE01. The sequence goes on along the minus strand of JAYVOH010000134.1, from coordinate 5,305 downwards.
CGCATTTCTGGTGAAGAGAGATCGTTCCAGGTGGCACCGAAATCATGGCTGCTGAAAACGCCGGAACTTTCCGTGAGATTACCCGATGCATCTTTGCTGGCGGAAAAAGACGCGATGATCTTCCCTGATTCGTCAGGCACTCCGATCGTGAAAGGATGACCATGGGTGCGGGGAGGATTGGGCAGCTTGATCCATGTGGCCCCGTCGTTTTTGGTGAGATAAATTCCACCCTTGGTGCTGTGCGCGACGCTGGCATAGAGCCATGAGGCACGCGCCGGATTCGGATCCACGGCCAGCCAGACGACAGGACCGGGAAATTTGTCGGAAGGCAAACCCTTGTCGGTGCCGGATGTGGATTGCCATGTAACTCCGTTGTCGTCCGATGAAAGGACATCGCCCAAACCTTTGTCGATGGCTTCATCAGAGAGCCTGTCTGGTTCATAGATGTCGTTGGTGTCGGAAACAGCGGCGTAAAGCCGACTGCCGCCCGGTTGACGCGCGATACAGTAATAGTTACCCCATTGCAGGCTGCCCCACTTATCGAGGAGGTTGCGGTGGAAACTCCAGGTCGCGCCGCCGTCGGCTGAGAACTGGTTGCCGATGTCGGTGCTGGCGATGAAGATTTGTTTTTGGTCGATCCAGTGAATCCAGTGCCCTGTGGTGACATTCAATCCGTTCTGGCCGTAGGCGCGATCACGCGGGGTCTCTTTTGCGGGAGGGTTTTCGGTGGCGGGAGTGACAAAGGCCTGTCTCCATGTGCCGCCTCCGTCCGTGGTGACGTAGGGCATGCTGCCCGTCACGATGACGGTTTTCGGGTCGTGGGCGGCCACGTCCAGGCTGGTAACCAGATCGCCCCAGTGATAACTGAAAATGCCGCCATCACCTTGATAGCCGGTCGTGATGTTCTGATTGCTCCAATAAGTAACCTTTGGATTGTTATTGATGACGGACTGAATGGTGTTGGTCCAGGTGGTGCCACCATCCAAGCTCTTGAGGACTTGCGCTCCTTTGCCGAGTCCCGCGCAGACCCAAGGGCAACGACTGTCGTTGGTTGCCACGGCCACATGCCGCACAGGATTGGGAGCGGGGACGTTCATGGCCACCCATTTGGATTTGGCATTGGTATAATCCAACTTGTAGAGGCCCAAGTAAGAAGCGTTCGCCAATTGCCGAAAATCAGTCCAGGACTCGACGCTTACTTCTCGCGCGATTGGGATGGCAAAAAAACTCACGGCTTTTGTAGCCGGGTTTATTGCTCCGCAGAACTCAATGATCTGCGATCCTGCGGGCAATCCGGCATGAGCAAGTTCAAGTGTCCACGACTTCCCATTGTCGGTCGAAACATGCAGTCCCCTGTTCGTTGCCAGATAAATTTTTTCGCCATCCCAAAACACTCCCGCGATCCGCAGGCTCGCGTCTCCCTTGACTTGAAAAACAAGCGAGTAAGCGGCCCCGCCGTTCCGTGTGAACCAAATCTTTTGATAGTCCTCGAGGATAAGTCGCTGAATATCGGTGCCGGTTCCCGCAGGATCGGCAAACAAACTGCCGAAGACAGAACCGGACGATGAGTCCGGCGGGAGACTTAGTTGCTTCCAGGTGATTCCGCCGTCGTTACTGACGCAGGGGAAGCGATCCTGGTTCGCCCACGAGGACTTGCGGATGGCAAACTGAATCATGCCTTTGCCCGCGCTGGTGAAACTCATCTTTGACCGGATGGTGGCGGAGAAGGTGCTGGACGGAATCAGACTCCAGCTTCTTCCCTGATTCATCGAGCGATACATTCCCATCATATCGCAACCTATATAAATCTGATCGGTGTTAAATGGATTGATGGAAGATGTGACCAGATCACCGCCGCCGGACACGCCGGTGGGTTTGAACAAGGTTGCTGCTTGTTGAGCTGATGCGACGCCGGACGGAATGAAGGCTTCCACAAGACAGACAGACAGGGCGATTGCTCTGGCGCAGTGGTGAATCATGATGTGGCGCATTAAATTCTCAGTCACCTGCCTCCGAAGATTGCGCTGCCGACGCGCACAACCGTTGCGCCTTCCTGAATTGCGACTACATAATCGTGACTCATGCCCATGCTGAGGGCGGGGAAGGGGGTGCCGGTTAGCTGCTCCAGGCGGTCGCGAAATTCACGGAGGAAGACGAAGTATGGGCGCGCCCCCTCGGCATCTGGCGCGGGCGGGGGGATGCACATGAGACCTTGTATCTCCAAGCGGTCGAGCTTGAACAAATCCTCGATCTGCGATTCGAGAGCCGTGGGCGCAAAGCCGAATTTGCTGGCTTCTGCGGCGACATTGACTTCGAGATAAACCTTGGGGAAAAGGCCGAGTTCGGCGGCGATGCGGTTGATGTCCTGCGCGAGCGCAAGGCTGTCCACGCTCTGGATGACATCGACAGCAGGGAGGATTTTTCTGATCTTGTTGGACTGAAGGTGACCGATGAGATGCCAGCGCAAGTTCGCGGGCAGCAGCGGTTGTTTGGAGAGAATTTCCTGCACCTTGTTCTCCCCGAACATGCGCAATCCGGCGTTCACGGCTTCGCGGATAATTTCCACAGGAAAGGTTTTGCTCACAGCAAGCAGTTCGACATCGCAGTCTTGTCTCCCGGCCTGCGCGAGCGCGGCGGCGATTTTAGATTTTACATTCTCGATGTTGTCGTGAATAAGAGCCATCGGACGATTTCGGTTCCCGCATTCATTCCATTCACCAGACCATTCATGCAACTCCTGACTCTGAAGATTTTTTGCGACTTGGTCGAGCTTGGCAGCTTCTCCCAGGCCGCGAAAAAAAATGGCATCACCCAGAGTGCCGTCAGCCAGCAAATCAGCGCCTTGGAGGAACGGCACGGCGTGAGCTTCTTCGAGCGGGGTAAGAAAAAATTCTCCGTGACTCCGGAGGGGCGCATCTTCGAGCAAGCGGCGCGCGAGATGCTGGAGATCTATCACGCGATTGACAGTCGCATCAGCTCGCTGGCGGACAAGGTGGTCGGAAGCCTTCATGTCAGCACCGTTTACAGCATTGGCTTGCATGTGCTGCCCGCCAAGCTCAAAGCCTTTCGCGCGGTGCATCCCGAGGTCACGGTCAAGGTGGACTACAAACGCTCGCCCCGCGTTTATGAAGATGTGCTCGTGGGAAGGGTGGACTTGGGGCTGGTATCATTTCCTCGCACCGGCGGCGGTATCAATGCGGATATATTCGACGAAGACGAGATGGTGGTCGTTTGCTCGCCGGGTCACAGGCTGGCCAAAAAAATAAAACTCAAGCTCACGGACCTCCAAGGCGAGAGCTTTGTGGCCTTTGGGCCGGACACGCCGACGAGCAAGGCCATTGACCATGCTCTCCGGGAACATCATGTGACATTCGCGCAAGAGCACGATTTTGACGACATCGAGACCGTGAAGCGCGCGGTGGAAGTGGCAGGCGTGGTGTCCATCGTGCCGCGTCGAACCGTAGAGAAAGAGGTCAAGGAAGGCCGACTCTGCGCCATCAAAGTGGCGGGGGCGAATCTCAAACGACCTCTCGGCATTATTCGCAAGCAGGGCAAGGTCACCAGCCCCGCGCTGCGGGAGTTCATGAAGATATTGCTGGCGCGGAAATGAATTGATATATGTTTGCAACCCGCAATGCTGGACAGGGTTAAAAACGCGTTCACTTCGCATCATGAAAATTTATAGCACCATCCGCCGCATCAGTTCCATTGCAGGCTGCGTCATCATTTTGGCGGGCACGATGCCCGCGCAGTCAACCGGAGGCACCGGCGGCTCGACGACGCCCACGGGCACAGGAGTGATCGGCGGCACTACTTCTACGACAGACTCAGGCCCCCTGGGAGTCTGGCGGCTCACATTTGAGCAGACGGGGGATAGCATCAACTACCGTCCCTATCAGGGAGGTTTTTACATCGCTGCCGCCGAGGGCGGCGCGGGCACGCTTATTCTTACCCTGAGTTCCGGTAGCCAGAAGCAATACTTTACCTATGCCTCGTTTGGCGATGTCTTTGTTGGCGTAAAGGGAGCAACCAAAAAAATGGTGTTCTCCGCTACTGCCGCCAGCAGCGTGAGCACCACTGCGTTCTACGCCATCGGCGAGGCGGACAAGGAAATACCGCTCGACAGCACCTCGCGCAATGTCACCGGCAGCGTTCTGCTTGCCAGCAAAATGACAGGTTACGCCGTGAGCGCCGACAGCGAGAAAGACCTGCCTTATGCCGGTTCCGGCACCTCCGTCGGAGTCGCGGGCGCGAGCATTCTCACGGCCAAGCTGGACGAGTCCCTGACTCACAACGGCAACAACAAAAACAACTCCGTCTCCCAGGAAGTCACCGACATTCAGGCCATTCTCACGAAGGCAGGTTACACGGACGGCACCAAGGCTACTACAACTGGCGGTGGCTCAACGCCCGCACAGAATCCGAATATCAAGTAGGCTCGGTCACTTCTTGCGCAGCACCAGGATGATGTCGGCGTAAGAGTCGTCGAACTTGCGCGGCTCGTTCACATCATAAGTGAAATCATAGCAAGCCAGATGCTCAAACTCCGCCGCGCTTCGCACCAGCCGCTTCAATTGCGCGGCATTATAGGTGCGGAAAGTCCAGCGCGTCTCCTGAGTCCAGGTCTTGCTGCGCCGCGTGATCCGCAAACGGGTTCGCAGCGCCTCCGTGCGTGACTTGCGATCTGGCGGCCACGTGTGGGTGTTGCACACCACTTGCACACCGCCGCGCGATCCGCTCCAGCGCTCATGCTCGGCTCCGCTACGCGCGTAATCCGTCAGATGCAGACCCAGGACGTAGAGACCGCCTTGGCGCAGCGAGCTTGCCACATGCCGCAGATGCGAGACCGCGCCCGCGTCATCGCTGACATATTTGAACGTGCTCACCAGACAATGAGCGAGATCAAAGCGCCGACGTCCCGGCACATGAAAATTCTCCAGACGATCACACCATAATTTCGCGGTGAGCTTTTTCTTTCGCAGCCGGTCTTGCGCGTGATTGAGCATATTCTCGTTCAAATCAAATCCGCAGACCTCATGTCCTCTCCCGGCCAGTTCCGCAACCAGTCGCCCGGAACCGCAGGCCGGTTCCAAGATGTTCAGTGCGCTGGTGAAACCGGAATCACCGTGTTTGATCGCCACCGACTCCAGAAAATCAGCCTCCTTCGAGGTGTCGGCATCGAAGACGATGTCGTAATAGAGCGGGGTGTCATACCAGTCGGCGGATGTGGTTTTCATCGTCAAGAAATGAACATGCAATCTCCATAGCTGTAAAAGCGGTAGCGCTCCCGAATGGCATCGGCATA
>JAYVOH010000133.1:0-4882 GCA_043758025.1 Verrucomicrobiota bacterium | reverse complement strand
TCGGATGAGGCCAGATTGCGCGTCCATGCTGAGCCCCATTGCGGTTGATCGGCAGCAGTGGATTGATTTGTTGTGAGAAGCAGGAACCATGCGCATGTGGAGACGATGGAGGGCAGGTTGTAGCAGACGTTCATGAGTTTTTCGCTGGATTTGGCTCAATCCAAGAACGCTACAATCCCGGGATTTCTGGCACATAGAGCGTCGATTTCCTCCCGTGTCATGAGCATGAAGGCCGTGGACAAGGCATCGGAGAGCGCGGCGGTGGGAGCCACCGCCCAAGTGCGATCAGACTTGGGGGGCACGGGACGCATGGTGCACGGGTTGATGATGTGTGCGCCTTTCACGTGAAAGCCCGATCCGCTGAGCGCATTGTTCTGCAAAACAATCGGTATTATCTCGCGGTTTCCAGCAGTGACCGTCCAACCGCTTTGATCGGGGGCAGCGCCAATGCCGAGGACGGTGCTGTCGCCTGCATTTAGCAATGCATTGTTGATCTTCCAGTCCGCGAGGACATCGGCACACTGGTCCAGCGCGTATCCTTTGCCGACGGCACCGAAGTCGATGATCATATGGCTGGCGTTGACCCTGACCGAGTTCGAGTCTTCATTGAGTTCCAGCAGATTCATGCCGACCCGTGCCAGCGCCTGGGATTCCTCTTCATGATGTGGAATTCTTGGCGCGTCGGTTTCATCGCGATAAAGTTTCATGAGAGGGCCAATCGTGATGTCGAAGGCGCCTCCGGTTTCTTGATGGACGGATTTTGCGAGAGCCAGGCAGTCGGCTGTCGCGAGACCGATGACCGTGGTTTCACCAGCCTTCAATTGGCGGATGCGCGCCACATCGCTCAGAGGCCGGTAGCGGCTGAGTTCATCCTCGAGCCGGTCAATAACATTGAACACTGCCTGGGATACTTGGGCAGCATAAGTTTCGTCGGCGTCAGAATCAGGAATGATCACCTCGAAATAGGTGGCCATCGCTGTGTGGCGGAAACGAAAAAGACGAGGAGAGTCAGCCATGATGAGATTCCTCACTGCCCGGCTTTTTGCATTTCCTGAAGCTTCGTCCAGATAGTTTTTTCAACGAGCACACTCATGACCACACCCGGGCGCAGGCTGCATGATGCAATGGACTCGTAAATGGGCTGCGGTTTTCTCGGTGGCTCCGGAGGCCCGACGAAAGTCTCCAGATCATCGATAGGAACGGCGCGGGGAGTAAGGAGCGAGAGCACGGCATCCTGCCTGTCCTGATCCATGATGATCACGGCGGCATCGAGTTTTGCCGGGATTTCCGTTTGATAGCCCACGTTCGGCATGTCCCGTAAATACCAGGGGAGCGGCCATCCAGATTCCGACTGGATGATTTGCACCGGCATTTTGTTGCCATCGGGGTGCAAAGCCGCCAGTTGATGAATTTGCCGCGCGAGATCGACGAGCTTCGGAGTGGTGTGTGAATAGACATATGGATTCAAGTCATGGGCGCTGTAAATTGCCCGTGGCTCTTTGTTGAAATCCGTGGCCAGGCTGGTTTGCTTGCAAAGATTGTAGATGCCCATGGTGAGACCGATGGTGAGCAAGACTCTGATCAGGGGCCATTGGAAAAGGTTGTAGAGCGAAGCCACACCGACACCGGCAAGCAGGGCCAGTGCATGATCCACGCCCAGAATGGACCAAGGAGTCTTGTAGGGAATGAGTGAGTAGATGACCAGCAGTGCCACCGCATATACCGAAAGAATAATGAGGAAAGTCCGGTGTGGTGCCGGGCGTCGGGTATTGAGGAAGGCGCTAAGGATTCCAATGACCGCCAGACCGCCTATTAGAGCCTCTGTCCAAACGTGAAGATTGTTCTTTCCCCAGAAAAGCAGCATGAAGTAGTAGTTCAAAGGCTTTTCATGCCCGGAACCAGCGGAGCGGGCGAGATAGCTTTCATACGTCAGGAAGCTGTCACGCACATAGGGCAAGTCCTTGAAAAAGTTGGAATACAATGCGCCTGAAACAACCAGCGCGACCAGTGGAACGACGATCGATGCGGTGGTGAAATTTGGTTTGGAATCCCGGAAGAGATACCCGTTGCTCCGTTTTGAGAAGAATCTGCCGGTGATGCTCGCAGCCACACAAGCCGCAGCCATCGCCGCCAGATTGAGCACGCAGGTTTCCTTGGTGGCATGCATCGCGCCCAAGGAAAACCCGGCGAGTAGAAGCCACAGAAAGTTTTTTGACTGAGACCAGCGCCACAGCGAGGCGATGAGCAGTCCACAGAAAAACACCAGCGGTGTCTCCATGATGTAATAGCGGCTGTAATAGGTCATCATTGGCGACACCGCGATGAACAATGCTGCGAAGGCACAGCCGGTCAGAGAAATGACGTCGGCCAGCAGCATGGCGACAACAATGAGGCCCATGCCATAAATGGCAGATACAAGCCGTAGATTTTCTTCCGTGACAGTATCAGAAGTCCATCCTAGCAGGCGCCCGACGCCAACTGTGGAATAGTGCAGCAAGGGGCCATGGTGCTCATGCTTGTCATACTGGAAGTGCCCGCTTTTCCATAGCGCCAGCGTCTTCATGCCCAGGTTAGCCTCGTCGGTGTGCATCGGACGCTTTGCCAGTTCACTGGAGCGATATAACCACGCGAGTGTTCCTGCCAGCAGCAGCAAAAGGAGCGAGAGTCGCCAACCAAGCGATGATGATGTGCGCGACATGTGCAGCGGGGCTATAACGCAGCCTTTGCATCCGTCAATGCGCCCGACGGTTCTTTCCACATGAAGTGCTGGTTTATCATGCTAAGCTGGATCATGCGTCCGCTTTGTCTGAATATTCTGCTTTGCCTGACCACAGCCGTTCAGGCGGAGCTGGTTCTCGATCAAAATCCTTTGGTCATCAATCCGAAACCCGAAGACGAGGTTGTCGAATCAACTTTCACATTCACCAACAAAAGCGACAAGCCGCTCCGTATTACCGGCCTGGACAGCAGTTGCTCGTGTCTCGAAGCCAGTCTCGACAAGGCAGTCTATCAGCCGGGTGAGAAGGGGACGGGGCGGGCGAAATTCAAGGTTAGCAGTTTCACCGGCAAGCAGGAAAAGGCTTTGCATATCTATACCGATGATCCGGCCGAGCCTGACAAGGTGCTCATGGCCATCATTGATGTGCCGGTAATGGTCGTGGTGGAACCGCAACTTCTGGAGTGGGTTGTCGGCGACAAGCCGGAACCCAAGGACTTCATCATCAAAATAACCGGTAAAGACCCGATGAATGTCACCGAGGTCAAATCCACCCGCGAAAGCGTGTCGGTCGGTTTCAAGGAAATCACGCCCGGCCGGGAATACCATGTCACGGTAAAACCGTCCTCGACGGCAGACGTTGTTATCGGCGCAGTTACCATCATGACCGACAGCAAAATTCCCAAGTATCAGCGTCAGCTTGCATTTTTTAATGTGGTGCGGCCTGAGCAGTCGGAGCGGATTAGGAAAGCCAGGGAGAATACAGAAAAATGAAAGTGCGGCGCGAGTTAGTCATTCTAGTCGTCCTCTCTGTGGTCGCAGCGTTGGGCACCCATTTTTTTCATCCGCGGGCGCCTGCATGGTATCTGGACAGTGGGCCAACAGCCGAGGATGAGGTGACGGTCGCCCAAGTCGAGGCGAAATGGAAAGGCGATGTGCTTTGGATAGACGCCAGAGCGCGCGCGCAATTCGATAAGAAACATGTGTCCGGTGCGCTGCTCATCAACGAGCAGGAAAGGGATCAATTGCTGTTTGAGAACATCGCCCTGTTGCAGGACAACCAAAAACCGATTGTGGTTTACTGTGATTCCGGCTCGTGCCAGTCAAGCCGCAAGATCCGTCAATACTTGGTTGAAAGAATGCCAATCGAACAAATATTTGTGCTTCACGGCGGCTGGGATGCGCTGGCAAAAACGCGATTTGCTCAGTCAGGGAAGTGACCTCACGGCTTCGACACCTGCGGACGTGCAGGCAGAGGAGACGTTGTATCCTCTGCCGGCATCGCTTTCTCCACGGTCATGGGTTTGGTTGCATCCGGAGACCCGGCTGCAGCGGACTTTTTGGCGTCCGGACCGCGCCAGTTATATTGAGGCACTGCGGTCATTTCCACCCATTGATAACGGTCTTGCTTTCTCCATTGCAATTCCACGATCGCCGCCACGTTGGTGATTTCCCAGCCCAACGATTTGTCGAGTTCGCGCGCGAGAGGGTTGCCTTTCGGCACAAAAACAAATCCGGAAACACCCGGCTCAGGCGGGGTCAGTTCAAAACAGTATTTCTTGTCGAGGTTGGGAACGTCTTCATCGAAATAATGCGTCCGGCGCATCATCACATGAAAGCGCCCGGGTTCATCAGTCCAGGTGTGGAGAAAGCGAGACAGGAGCTTGTCCTTGAATTCGGTGAACGTCAGCCAGTCAACTTTCCATCCGTCGGGACTGGACTCCACCATGACCGGCAATGGCTGTTCCATGCCTGGTCCGGAAACTTGGAACACGCAATGGGGGGATCCCATCTCAGGCGCGCGATCGTGGCGGATGAGTTCAATTCGCGATATCGGCAGAGAACCATCGCTGTTCGCGCCATAATAACGCTCCATCAATGGGCGTATTGCTTCTGGAGCCTGGGTGAAAGCCAGACGATCCTGCCAGGTTTTGGCTGAAAAAAATTGCTTCAAAACCGAGGCCGCAGGCTGTGCGTCTGGCGTGGCGTTGACAAAAACTTTGTCTTCACCCTGGGCGACACCCGTTTTGCCCGTGTTTTGATTGCGAGGGCCGGGAACTTCGATCAACGGGCTGGGGATGGACGGATCATCTGCCGGCAGGGCTTTTTTTATGAGTTTGGCCTCTGCATTAAGATCGATTTTGGTGACTGTTTCTTTGGGGTTAA
>JAYVOH010000132.1:0-4907 GCA_043758025.1 Verrucomicrobiota bacterium | reverse complement strand
TATTCGTAGAGGTCGCCCTTGGTGTCGCGGTCCTCCATCGGCACGCCGTCAATCATGTCCACGACCTTGGCGAGCAGCGCGGGCGTGGGGATGGTGAAACGCGCGTCCTTCATGTGGTGCGCGTAGGTGGAGTCGTCGCCGCCGAGCGTGCGCAGGAAGGGAAAGACGTGTTGATCCACGACCTCGAACATTTCCTTGGCCTCGAAATGCTTGAAGCGAGACCAGCGGAGATCGTCGTAGGGGCGGCCTTTAGGGTCATTGCCTTCGGGAAAGACGCGGCGCTCCATCGGCTTTCCGAGGCGATTCGATTTGTTCACTTCGAGCGTGTGGAGATCGTCGAGTCGCTTCAGGAAGAGCAGATAGGTGATTTGCTCGATGACTTCGAGCGGATTGGCAATGCCGCCGGACCAAAAGGCGTTCCAGAGGGCGTCAATTTTACTGCGGATTTCGCCGGTGAGCATAGGGGTTCAGTTGTTGAAAAAGTAGGTGAAGGTAAAACATTGCTTCGGGCTGACCGACACACTTACCTGCGGGCATGTCGGCGTTAGACTAAGCCGACTATGCTGAACTGTTTTTTTACGAGAGGCAATCGCAACGGCACAATGATATTTGTCGTTTCGTTGGACTATCCGACTCAACCAGCATCTTGCGCAGGCAAATCCTCTCAAGGAATCACATTAGTCTGGTTCGGATCAATGCGCGGTGCCTGTGGCAGCCAGCTTTCTGCCTCGCCGGACTCAGGCTGGTTGTTCATCGGGCCCAGGGCGGCGGCGACGAGCAACTGCGTGTCGTTGAGAAATGTCCTGGCCACCCCAGCGATGAAGTCCGCCTCTTCCGGGCGCGTGTGCATCACGATGAGGGCGCAGTCGCCGAAATAGACACAGAGGGCGTGAACGTCCATGAAGGCCATCCAAAGCGAGTCTATGGAGCGTCCGCCGTTGCTCTGGAAGTGATCGCGCGCGTCAATGAAGTTGTGCACGAGCTGTTCCACGCGGAAATCCTCGTAAGGCATCAGGCTGACGAGCACCTGGCGACGCCAAGAGAGGCAGAGGCCGTTGACGGCACCGGCGTGTTTGAGGCGCTCAAGACTGGCGCGGAGGGAAGGGGTGATCGCAGTGGCCATGATGGTGATGAGTTAGCCGTTTTCCTGACGGAGGGTGACCAGCAGTTCGTTGTTGGAGACATTGGCAGAGATCATGGCACCCGAGGCGGAGCGGACTTGCGCGCTGGAATCGGGCGGGAGCAGATACATGAAGGTAAAGGCTGGCTCATGCATGGAGGCATAAAGCGAGGCACCCAGTTCCAGTGTCGCGCCCACACGGTCGGAAAAATGCCGCAATCCTTGGAAGTCCGCAGCAAAATCATCCGCGTCCTGCTGACCAGTTTCGCTGATGACCAGCCCGTTTTGAATGTGGAAGATTCTCAGGTTCGACGAAGATTCTGGGGCGTTCATGGCTTTCGGGGGAAAATTGGCACTGCACTTAAATCGCAAAAAAGCAGGCAGGTGGCAAGGATAAACAGCCGCGATTGCGAAAAGTTTCTGCGGCCGGTGGTTGCATTTGCCCGCTGACCCTTCGTATCGCCCCAAGCAAGCCAGTAGAAAAATGGTCCAGACGAAATTCTTACATCTCGGCGATGGCCAAATCCCCGGCTTTAGATCAAAGTATTGCATGAAAGCATTTTCAGCAATCTTGACTGCCCTGATGCCACTGTGTGTCCTGGGCGCAGAAGATGTAAAGCCCGTCTCCGCCGCCCGGCTTCTCGATGAAATCATCCAGCGGCCCGGTGGATACGCCCAGATGTGTGATGCCCCGGCGCCTGCTCCTTTTCATGCGCCGCCCATCCCCGCCTACGGTCTCTCCGTGCCGCAGTGTCTGTTCCCTTCCGCGGAAATGAAAAAATTACTGCACGAAAGCCGCGATGATGTCGTGAAAGAACTCGCAGGCCGACTGGAAAAACTTGACTGGATTCATCCGCCGCCTGCGCCGCCTCCCTCGGAAAAGCCGCTGTTTATCAAATCGAACGCCAGGCAAATTGAGTTCGATCCCACCAAGCCCAGCGGGCAGAATCCCCGCAGCCTGGACAGCATCATGCTGACCATCATTCTCGACCTCGATGCCGTGGAATTGCTGCCCCATGTGCTCCGGCTGGAAGATGAGTTACATAAGATCACAGTAGCCGCGTTGAGTGATGACCACGCGCCGTTGCCCGTCATCGAGATCGGCGGCTGTGTCATCTGGATGGGCGCGGAACGGGATTATGCCAATGTGGAAAACTGGGACAAGGCACCACCCGAACTCAAACGGAAACGTCAGCTATTCGACGCGCTGGTCTTTGATCGCGAACTCATCGGCGTCATGCTTGATCTCCTCGCCAGAAAAAACTTCGCGCCCCTGAAGGACTCCACCCTTGGGCGCGTGCGTGCTCTTGGCCTGCGGGAGATGGTCGATCACAAATCGTTTTTAGAGAATATCAAACGCCCAGAAGACATCCCTGAAAGTGATCGCCAGTTTGTTCTCTTCGACCGCGAACTTGGCATCCCTTACTGGCGCTACGCGCAAGTCCCTGTGACTTATTCCGAGTCGCTGCGCGATGAGTCACGTCAGCTTGTAAAATGTTTCCTCGACGGCTCCAAGCCTCCGGTCATCAGCGGCGGGAAACTGCTCGATGAATTGATCGCCAAGCCCGGTGATTTCAATCAGATGTGCGGGATGCCGCCGCCGTTGCCGTTCGATGCGCCGATCCCGGCTTATGGCGTGCTCGCACCGCGACATTTCTCCTTCGACGCTTACTCCATTCAGCGTCTGCAGGCTTATCGAAAGGAAATCGTCCCCGTGTTGCTGGAGCGTCTAAAAAATATTGATCTGAGCAAAGCCCAGCCACCTCGCGGAGATATGAATGACTACCGAAAAAGTGGCACCAATCCCCGGGCATTCAGCAGCCTGCTGCTATCGGTGGCGCAGCACCTCCATGTTATCGAAGCCTTGCCGGAACTGCTCCGATTGGAAGAACAACTTCACAGTGCCATCGCCAAGTCTGCGAAGGATGATAAGTCCCCGCTGCCGCAGTTGGATCTCGATTCACCCGTCGGATGGAGCACCATCAAAGTGGTGGATGATCGGAAGAAGCAGAAAACACCCAAGCCGACGCGAGAAGACAAAAAATCTCTGGAAAGAAAAACGGACGAATTCACCAGCCGCATTTATCAGCGCGAACTGCTGGCCTTGATGGCGCGATTGCTGCGCGAGGAGGAATTTAAACCGCTGCTCGCCTCCAGCATGGAGAAAGAATACATCGCCGGATTACGCAAAATCGCGTCCGAAGGCGAACTTAAAGACATCAAGTCAGCTACTGACATTCCAGAGGAGTCTTTGTCATGGATCGGATGGGATGATGAACTCGGCATCCCGGTCAGGATCTTTGGCTCAGTCGTCCAGATTCCTTACACCGAAACCTTGCGCGATGAACTGCGCCACATCGCCGATGACTTCCTCAAATCCGTGCCGCCCGATCAATGGAAGGGCGCTGCTGCCATGAAAAATTCCCCGCCGTGAAGCTTACTCCGCTCATCTGTTTGATTCTGGTGGCCGTGGCGCAAGCGGAGAAGCCGCGTCGTGTGGATGGTCCGAACGGCCACGCCTTCATCATCGTCCCCGCCGGTGACTATCATATTGGCGCGAAGAATGCACCGCGCAATCCCTCGCGCTCCGTCACGCTGAAAACCTTCGCCATTGCCGAGGCCGAGACGACCAACGCCCAGTTCGCCAAATTTGTCGCCGCTACCTCTTATGTAACCGACGCCGAGAAGCGCGGCTTCGGCAAGGTAAGTCCCGAAGGAATGCCCGACTGGGCTTGGAAAGAAGTCTCCGGCGCGAACTGGCGGCGGCCCCTCGGCGACGAAGGAAAATCATGGGAGCAACTCCGGGATCATCCCGTCACCCAGATCAGCGGTGCGGATGCGGAGGCATACTGCCAATGGCTGGGCGTCCGCCTGCCCACGCTCAATGAATGGGAAGTTGCTGCCCGCGCCGGGGCCGCGACCCGCTACCCTTGGGGCGATAAGTTTGATCCGAAAAACGCGAACATCTGGAACGGCGACAGCCATCTCAAAAACACCCGCGAGGACGGCCATCTTTACACCGCGCCCGTGAAGTCCTATCCGCCCAACGCCTGGGGTCTATTTGATGTCATCGGCAACGTGTTCGAGTATTGCGCGGGTCAGCCGCTGGATGCCAAAAAAGGCGATGAAGAACGCTTCATCTGCGGTCGGGGCGGCTCCTGGTGGTGCTCAGCCAGCACCTGCCATTTTTACAATCTTGTGGACTTCGGCCGCATGGACAAACACGGCTCCCTGGCCAATCAGGGCTTCCGTGTTGTAATGGAAACGGATAAGTTGCAGCCGCATTGAGTATCCACTATTCGGCGAACCATGGGTAGCGCATAGCTGACGGCGCACAAGCAGCAGCCGAATCCTATGGTCTCGCTTTCCCGGCTCGACCCGCTAACTGCTTAGAGTCGAGAATCTTGGCCGACCCTGATGGCACTGAAACAAGACCTGTTGGCATTGCGCAGCAGTATGCATTGGCGTTTGCCTGGGAGCGCCGCCGACCCCGGCGGCGAAGTCTTAGATGCAGCCGGCGGGTCGCCGGCGCTCCCAGTGAATGCAGGCAATGGGGGTGGGCGTGTCTTTTTCTCATCGGAATTCCCTTGGCTCTCAATGAGTTGGGCCAGGCGCTGACCAGAGAAGAGAACGTCGTGAGAAGGGAAGGGAAAGCTCCCCAATGCCCGGCCAACGGCTGCCTGAGCGTTTCGGAGGGGAGGCATCAGACCTAGCCCGTTCCCGCCCAGAGATTCCTACCCAGATGCCAACATTTTTGTGCCCTATAATGTTGCTGACATGCCGGCAA
>JAYVOH010000131.1:0-13689 GCA_043758025.1 Verrucomicrobiota bacterium | reverse complement strand
GTAAGGGGTGCGGAGTTCGAAAGCGGCTTGTTCAGCGGTATTGGGGAGGGACTGCGTTCTCCTCGAAACCCCATAAAGACGGCTTGCCGATGGGGTTTCGAGGAGAACGCGGTCATGGTGCGGAGCAATCAGTCTTGGCGGGCAGTAGATCCCTCACGCTGAACGATCTGCTCGGAATGGCTTTCCTACCCATTCAGAACAGCGAAGCGCCCAAAAATTTACCACAAGATTCCCTGAAAAGCCGTATAACTAAAAGCGAAGACAGAGACTAGAGCAATGTATTTTGAGCTAACTATTGTAGCATAAGCGTCACGCACTGCGGTCTGGATGCGTCAATTAGTATAATTCCGTGACGTCGTGCCTTTATCACCCGTGCAGTAAGACCCGTGCCTTGTCTGTAATCAGCAATACTGCCGGATGCTGGATGCGGCGTTCGGCGGTGATGGCGTGGAACTGGATGCGACACTCGTCGGCCTTGCCAATGACCTGATAGCCGTAGCGGGCCACAGCGTCACTCAAGGCCACGGCGGGCACTGCGATGAACCCCCGTCCTTCCGCCGCCATGACTTTCATCAGCGCCAGATCTTCAAACTCCGCCACCACCCGCGGCTCAATGCCTTTCTCTCGGAACCATGCGTCGAGCGCCCGGCGCAGCGTGGTGTTCTCGACCGGAAGCAAAGCCGGGGCGTTTTGCAAAGACTGGGGAAAGTTTTTTTTCAGCCTGGTTCCGAGTTTCTTTTCCGCACAGAATACCGTGCCAGTCTCGCCGAGCGTGTGGTTAAAGGTTCTGAAGTTTGTGCTGCTGGAAGCAGGCTCGTCGGAGAGAACCATGTCGAGCCGGTGCGAGGCGAGCTGAGCCAGCAGGTCTTCCATTTTTCCCTCACGGCAAATGACGTGCATGGTCTGCGACATGTTAAAGACGGGCTTGAGAATTTCATTGGTCGCCAGCTTGGGGAAGGAGTCGGTCACACCCACATAAAAGCGCATCGTTCTGGTCCCCGGACGGTGCTTCACAGCATTCATCAACTCCCGGCCCAGCGCGAAAATTTCCTCGGCATAATCAAATACCAATTGACCCGAGTCCGTCAGCACATTGCTGCGGCCTTCTCTGCGAAAGAGCTTCTCACCCAGCGCGGCCTCCAGTTCTTTAATCTGCTCCGAGATCGAGGGCTGGGAGACGCCCATTTTCTCCGCAGCCTTCAGGAGGCTCCCTTCTTTTGCGGTGGTCCAGAAGTAGCGCAGGTGGTGATAGTTGAGCCATTCCATGGAGCGTTAGATTATTCGGTAAAACCTATGAGTCCATAAGGAACTGCGTATTCGTCAAATGGAGACCCGTCAATCATGATAGGCGCGTCTGCATAACCGCACTTCCGCTTCAAGTGAATAGGACGGTTCCAGGACAAAACAAAATCAAACATACAACACAATGACTATCTGGATTCTTTTCATCGGAACCATGGCACTCTCCTTGTGGGCTGCGGCCAGGGTGAAATATGTCTATAAACGTTACAACCAAGGCGTGGTTCGCTCCGGCCTCACGGGTGGCGAGGCCGCCCAACGTCTTCTGGATCGCGCCGGTATCACGGATGTGGAGATCGTCCATCAGGAAGTAATGCTGGGCGACCACTATGATCCGACCAACAAACGGCTCGTGCTTTCCAGCGCGAATTACTTCGGGAGCACACCTGCCGCGCTGGGTGTGGCCGCCCACGAATGCGGACACGCCTTGCAGCACGCGCAGGCTTACGCGCCACTTCATTGGCGCATGGCTGCGGTAGGCGTCACCACTTATGCCAACCAGATTGTCATGTGGCTGCCTCTTATCGGCATGTTCACGGGAATGATCCAACCCCTCACGGGTGCGTTCATCATGGCCATCGCCTGGGGCGTGATCATGCTCTTCAACCTGGTCACGCTGCCGGTGGAGTTTGATGCCTCCCGTCGTGCCACTGCCGTGCTCGCAGAAACCGGATTCATCGCTCCAGGTGAAGAAGCGACTGGTGTGAAAAAAGTGCTGGATGCCGCAGCTTGGACTTACGTCGCCGCATTCGTCACCTCCCTCGCCTATTTCCTCTGGCATCTGCTGCCTATGCTCACAGGGGGCCGTTCCCGTGACTGACCAAACTCAGTAACTAACCCATCGTAACTCAAATCCATTCATCATCTTATGAAACTCACCGTCAAACATAACAACGTGCCCTCCACCAATGTCCTCGACACCTGGGTCGAGGAACAGATCATCTCTTTGCAGCCCGGATTGAAAATCGACGAGGCGAATATCGTTCTCGCCCGGAGCGAGGAATCCAGCCCACCCTATCAAGTCAATGTCCACCTTGTAACACCAGGGCCTGATGTCTTCGCCGATGGTCGCGACCACACATTGCGGGCGGCGTTCGACAAAACGATGTCCGCTCTGCGCAATAAAATTGGCAGCCGCGCCACGCGCAGGCAGAAGCGTCAAAGTGACCAGGCGGCGGTGCGGCGCTCTAACTGACGGATAATTTTTATTTTAACCCGCTCTCAAACCTGTTGCGACCCACTCATGACTGACAACCCCTGGCTCTGGATCGGATTCAACGTCTTCGTGCTCTCAATGCTCGCGCTCGATCTGGGCGTGTTTCACCGCAAGGCGCACATCGTCTCGTTCAAAGAATCCATCGCCTGGACCGTCGTTTGGGTGGCTCTCGCCATGCTGTTCAACCTCGGAGTCTGGCATTACGCCGGCTCCGAGAAAGGCATCGAGTTCCTCACCGGATATGTCATCGAGAAGTCGCTCAGTGTGGATAATGTCTTCGTCTTCGCGTTGCTCTTTTCCTATTTTGCCGTGCCGCCGCTCTACCAGCACAAGGTATTGTTCTGGGGCGTTCTTGGTGCGCTCATCATGCGCGCCATCATGATCGCGCTCGGTGCGGCGCTGATTACCAGGTTCAACTGGATCATCTACGTCTTCGGGGCCTTCCTCATTCTCACCGGCATCAAGATGATCTTCAAACGTGAGGAGCAGATTCACCCTGAGAACAATCCTCTGGTTAGATGGTTCAAGAGGCTCATGCCTGTCACCGCCGACTATCGCGCCGACAAGTTCTTCGTGCGCGAGAACGGCATCCGCCATGCCACGCCGCTATTCGTTGTCCTGCTGCTGGTGGAGTTCTCCGATGTCATCTTCGCCGTGGATTCCATCCCTGCGATCTTCGCCGTTACCAAAGATCCGTTCATCGTCTATACCTCAAACATCTTCGCTATACTCGGTCTGCGCTCCCTCTATTTCGCGCTCGCTGGAGTGATGGACAAGTTCCACTTCCTCAAGATCGGCCTGGGCGTGGTGCTCACCTTTGTCGGCGTGGAAATGCTCCTTGGACACACCGAATGGAAGATTGATACCCATCTCTCGCTTGGCGTGATCATCGCCATCATCACCGGCTCGATTGTGGCCTCGCTCATGTGGCCGAAGAAGACCACGCTCGCCACCCTTACGGCGGCGGATACGAATCCCTGATCGAATGACTGCACTGGCCAGCCAACTTGTTCACAGCGCATGGTTTCAGCGGATCATCATCGCGATGATTCTGCTGGCCGGGGTGCTTGCCGGACTGGAAACCAATGCCGGCATCGTCGCAAAGCATGGCACGCTCTTGAATCTGCTGGATTTCGTGGTGCTCGCGATCTTCATTGCGGAGGCCGTTCTCAAAATTATCGCACAACGCTGGCGATACTTCACCGATGGCTGGAATGTTTTTGACTTTTCCATCGTCGTCATCTGCTGCCTGCCCATTGACTCCCAGTTTGCCGTCGTCCTCCGTCTCACTCGCGCTCTGAGACTGCTGCGCCTCGTCACCGCCTTGCCCAAGCTGCAACTTCTCGTGGGCGCAATGCTGAAGAGCCTCAGCGCCATGGGCTATGTCGGACTCTTGCTGGGATTGATGTTTTATATTTATTCCGTGGCGGGGATTCATATCTTCGGCGCACATGATCCCAAGCACTTCGGCACCATGCCCGCCGCATTGCTCACCCTCTTCCAGATGATCACGCTCGACGACTGGGGCAATATCTACGCCGATGCCCGGGGATCGGCACCCGTCACTACGGGCATCTATTTTGTGAGTTTCATCATGTTTGGCACCATGATCATGTTGAATCTTTTCATCGGCGTCATCACCAGCAGCATGACTGAAATGCATGCCGAGTTGGACAAGGTGAAAGAGGAGAGCAACCCCGACCCTGCGCTCCATCAGTTGGCAGCCATTGAAGTTCAGCTTCGCAATCTCCGCCTCACACTCCAATCCTCCCCTCGTTCAAGTTCGGAGGCGTGAATGAGATGGAGTTTCCGTCCTGATGCTCGAAAACCGAGGCTGCGCCCCAGCCCGTCGCGTGGCCCCATAGAAAAGGATATTTGCCGAAAACAGACTAATTTCCCACTTGTCATATCGGGAATAGGGGTGATGGTGCCCGCCCTCATGAAACCGACTAAAATTGCCACACTCAACGACTCCGTCCGAGGCTTGTCCCCGCAGGAACTGACCCGTTGGGCCATTGAGCGTGGAGCTGATCGGGCGGTGGTGACGACAAATTTCCGGCCCTACGAGGCGATTATTTTGCACATGGCGGCGCAGGTGCGGATCGACGTCCCGGTGCTCTGGGTTGATCACGGCACCAACCTTCCTGAAACGTATCAGTTTGCGGAAAAATGCCGCACTCAGCTCAGTCTAAACATCCACGCTTTCGTGCCAAAAATGACTGCTGCCCATTGGCAGGCGTTGAATGGAGGCAACGTGCCGATGCCGGACGAAGTCGAGCGCGTGGAGTCCTTCAGCCGCATCATGAAGCTGGAGCCATTCGAGCGCGGGATGCGCGAACTCGCGCCCACTGTCTGGATCACGGCGTTGCGCAAGGAACAGAATCCGCTGCGCGCCGCATCATTGCAGCCGGTGATGTGGGACGAAAAATTCCAGTGCCTCAAGGTGAACCCGATCCTCGATTGGACACCAGTCGAAATGGACGCCTATCTCGCCGAGTTCTCATTACCGAACGAGCGCACCTACTACGATCCTGCGAAAGGGGACGAGAAGCACGAATGCGGACTTCATGCGAAACTCGTGACTGACAAAAGCTGAATCAAAATGGCTGACATAACTCATCTCCAATTCCTCGAAAGCGAAGCCATCTATGTGCTGCGCGAAACCGCCGCGCAATTCACCAAGCCGGCGCTGCTTTTCTCCGGTGGCAAGGATTCGATCATCATGGCCTGGATGGCGCGGAAGGCTTTCCATCCGGCGGGACTCCCCTTCCCTCTGCTGCACGTGGACACCGGTCACAACTTCCCTGAAGCGATGGAATATCGTGACTGGTTCGTGAAAGAGATGAAGGCCGAACTCGTGGTCGGTTCCGTGCAGAAAAGCATCGACGAGGGACGAGTGCAGGAAGAGAAAGGTCACAACGCCAGCCGCAACAAGCTCCAGACCGTCACGCTGCTCGACACCATCGAGGAGAATCAATTTGATGCCTGTCTCGGCGGTGGCCGACGCGATGAGGAAAAGGCTCGCGCCAAGGAACGCTTCTTCTCGCATCGCGATGAGTTCGGCCAATGGGATCCGAAGAATCAGCGGCCCGAACTTTGGAACATCTTCAATGGCCGCAAGCATTTCGGCGAACACTTTCGCGTGTTCCCGCTGAGCAATTGGACCGAGATGGATGTCTGGCAATATATCCGCCAGGAAAACATTCCGCTGCCCAGCCTCTATTTCACCCACCAGCGCAAGATCATCGAGCGTCACGGCCAGCTTCTCGATGCCGAGACCGGCATCATCCCGCTCCTTGATGAAGAAAAACCCAAGGTCAAAGAAATGACCGTCCGCTTCCGCACCGTCGGCGATGCCACCTGCACCGGAGCCGTGCTTTCCAATGCGAAGACGCTAGATGACGTCGTGGCGGAAGTCGCCGCCGCGCGGCAAACGGAACGCGGCACCCGCGCGGATGACAAGCGCAGCGAGACCGCGATGGAAGACCGCAAAAAGGAAGGATATTTCTAATATGGACCAGCTTGTTAATCCCATCGAATCCTCCCTCCTTCGCTTCACCACGGCTGGCTCCGTCGATGATGGCAAGAGCACGCTCATTGGCCGCCTGCTTTACGATTCGAAATCCATCTTCGAGGATCAGCTTCTCGCCGTTGAGGAATCATCGAAAAGGCGCGGTGACGAGCACGTGAATCTCGCCTTGCTGACCGATGGCTTGCGCGCCGAACGCGAGCAGGGGATCACGATCGACGTGGCGTATCGCTACTTCGCCACGCCCATAAGAAAATTTATCATCGCCGACACACCGGGGCACATTCAATACACCCGCAACATGGTCACCGGCGCGTCCACCGCCGACCTGGCCATCGTGCTGGTCGATGCGCGACACGGCGTTGTGGAGCAGACGCGACGCCATGCATTCATCGCCTCATTGCTGCGCATCCAGCACATTGTTCTGGCGGTGAACAAAATGGACTTGATGCATTACAGTCAGGAAGTTTTCGACAAGATCGTGGCCGATTTCACGGAGCTGACGAAGAAGCTTTACAACCCGGTGCAATTCACGCCGATCCCACTGAGCGCGCTCAATGGCGACAACGTCGTCACCAAGTCGCCCCACATGCAGTGGTTCGACGGCCCGGCTTTGTTGGAGCACCTCGAGACCGTGCACGTGAACGCGGGAGAATCTGACTCGGCAGCGCGCTATCCCGTGCAGTGGGTTATCCGCCCGCAGTCGGAAGATTACCACGACTTCCGCGGGTTCGCCGGTCGCGTGGCCAGTGGATCATTCCATGTGGGCGACGAAATAATCGCCTATCCCGCCGGCATGAAAAGTCGCATCACGCACATCCACACGGCGGCAGGTCCGCAGCGCGAGGCGATTCCTTTGTTGAGCTACGCCATTACACTCGCGGACGAGATCGACATCAGCCGTGGAGACTTGATCGCCAAACCGGAGAACCCACCACAATGCGGCCAGATCATTGACGCCATGATCTGCTGGTTCACGGACAAGAAACTCAAGCCGCGCGCGCGTTTCCATCTGCGCCACATGACCAATGATGTCCGCGCCAGTGTGACCGACTTGCTCTATCGCGTGGACATCACGACCTTCGAGCGCAGCCAGGAGCAGGCTGAGTTTGGCTTGAACGACATCGGCTGCATTCGTTTGCGCACGGCTACGCCCTTGCATTTCGATCCCTACTCGCAAAACCGGATCACCGGAAGTTTTGTGCTGGTGGACGAACAGACAAACAATACCGTCGCTGCCGGGATGATCCTGCGGGTCGTCGGAGATGCGACCACGGTCAGCGCCGATCAGGAAGTCGCCATCTGATTGCCTTGCACTGTTGACTGGACAGCCGCCTTGTTTTCCCGTTAAACTATCCGAAACCAAAACGCTGCATGATCGAACTCCTCGTTTACGCCCCTGGCCTCCGCACAGCGGACAAGCTCATGCTCCTCAGCCACCAGATGGACATGCTGGCTGCGAGATACAAAGTGGATGCACCCCACGAGATGGTATATTTCGAGATCGACGATCCCGAACGGATTACGCTCCAGCAGATCAACGACATCTTCGAGCACATCGGAATCAATCCCCGCTTCGTCGGCCAGACTCCCGAGGCCATGAAGCAAGGCAATATCACAGACAAGATGGTGCAGTAGTGTTGTGGAAAGTGACGAAATCGTTCTTGGCATCGCGCACAAAGGACGCATGATTAGGCATTCATGAAAACCATCATCCTCATCGCCCGCCTCCTGCTTGGTCTCGTCTTCGTCGTTTTCAGCATCAATGGCCTGATGATGCTCTACACAGGAAAAGGGTTCATCCCGATGCCTGCACAGCCAGATGGCGTAGGAAAAGAATTCACCAAGATTCTTTTCGCCACTGGCTTCCTGAAAGTGGTGAAAGTAATCGAGCTGATTGGCGGCTTGCTGGTGCTCAGCGGACGTTTTCTGAATCTCGGCATTTTCCTGTTGGGACCGATTGTTGTGAACATTTTTCTTTATCACCTGCTCATGGACAAGTCCGGCCTTCCCATGGGCGCGGCACTGCTGGGTCTGACGCTTTTCCTCGCGATCTCTGATTACAAATCGTGGAAAGCAGTGCTGGGCTGAGGCCGCAAACTCTCGCTCAAGTCCATTGCCATGCCCCCCGTCTTCGGATTTCTCCAGACTTATCTCGAACCACGCGTCGGTGCCTGGCTTTATGCGGACTCGTGGGTCTGGACGCTGGTCGGATTTATTGGCGGCGGCTTGTTCAGCGCGAGATTTCTCATCCAGTGGCTCAGCACGGAGAAGCACAAGCGTCTCACGGTGCCCCCCGCGTTCTGGTATTGCTCCTTTTGGGGCAGCGTGATCAACACTGTCTATCTGGTGCATGTGGACAAAGCGCCACTGATTCTGATGAACGCCTTCCTGCCTTTTCTTTACCTGCGCAATCTCATCTACCTCGGGCGCGCTTCCCAGAAGACTTTGCAGGGCTGACCTTGTCTGGAACGGCCGGCTGGTCGAGACTCGCGAGTTTTTCCCGTGTCTCCCTGGTCGAGGCATCATCTGCGCCCATCGTTTGTTCAAGAATGGCCAGCGCATCGGTATAAGATGCCCTGGCCAGATTTGGCTGTTTCAGCGCGAGCCGGCAGTCAGCCACGCTTTTCAAGGACTGACCGGTCAGGAGATGAACTTGGGGAAAGTGCTGGCGGCAGATGTCCAGAGCCTCCTGCGCCTGCTTGAGCGCGGCTTCGGCCTGTTTTCGTTTCAGTGAAATGCCTGTCTGCACCAGCAGCAAATCCACGAGGCGCACACTCTGCGCCGTCTCTTTTTTCAAGATGGCTGCTCTGGCCGACTTTAGGAGCGATTCCGCTTCATTCAACGCGCCGGTTTGCACAAGAACGGCCGCAAGCTTGGTCTCGTAGTCTGGAATTTTCATGCTGTCCTCGGGCTCTGAATTCTTCGCGACCTCCAGTGCCCGGAGCGCCAGCGGACGGGCCAGTCCCGGTTGGTTTTGTCTCATACATACAGCAGCAAGCTGGGAAAGCGCTCTCGACTGCAGGACGGGATTGCCGCCAGCTTTCTCTGCGAGCACGGAAGTGCGGGCCACGGTCATCGCCGCATCCACTTCCTTCTTTGCCATAAACTGCGCCTCCGCCAGCAATGCGGAAAACTGTAGCGCATCGTCATCGCGCTGGTTGCGTTCCGCATCATAGAGCGCGGTCGTGAAGACCTGAACCGCCTCCTCGTAGCGCCCCATGGACAGCAGCGAAAGCCCCAGCTTCTCCGCGATGCCCATGGCCGTCGCGCCTTCCTGCGCAGCCCAGAGTTTCCTTTTTTCCGCATCAAAACGCGAGCGCTTCCAGATGTAATCGAACTGCTTGATGGCGTCTTCCTGGCGGCCCGCTGCGCGGTAAGCCTCGCCGAGTTCGGCGCGCCGCTCGATAATTTCCTGGTCTTCTTCCTTGAGTGCCTTCAGGGCCACCGAGAGCGATTTCTCATAAAGCTCCACCGCCATCTTGTAATCACCCGCTTGAAATGCCGCCTTGCCGTCATCGCGGAATGACTGGGCACAAAGCGATCCGACGCCGACGATCCCTGCCGTCAGCCTTGCAAAAAGCATCCATCGTGTTGCGCACCTCACCCGCCTTGCATGTCCTGTTTTCTGCAAAGTCGCAAGCCAAACTTCACCAGATGCTTTCAGTGAGCCGTCCTTGAATTCCGCAACTCACAGGCTTTCACTGGCGTTTCTTCTTTATGCAGCGCCACAGAAATCTCACAAGCGCCGTCATCGTCGCCTTGATGATGGCCGCTCCTTTGCATGGCGTTGACATCCGCGACTTCGCAGCAGCGCCACATCTTTACTGGCAGCGTCCGCCGCAGGATCGATTCACTCAGCTCTATAAAAAAATTCATGGCGGCGCGGTGAAGCTGGATGCTGCCAGCGCAAATGCTTACCTCGCCAGTCTCTTGCGCGCGCTGGAAATTCCGGTCAGTTCGCAGTTGCTCGTCTTCTCAGTCACCAGTTTGCAGAGCAGCCTCATCTCGCCTGCCAACCCGCGTGCTCTTTATTTCAATGAGGACACTTATGTCGGTTATGTGCCCGGCGGTCGTATTGAGATCGCCTCATTTGATCCCCAACTCGGCGGTATTTTTTATATCTTCGATGTGCCGCAAGGCTCGCAAGCGCCTGCAGCCGATCGCTCGCAGCGCTGCTTCAACTGCCATGCCGGCTCCTTCTCGCATCACGTTCCCGCCCTGTTCGTCGAGTCCGTCATTCCGGGCGACAACGGTGGCCCGCTGGACGCTTATCGTCGCGATTCCAGCGGCCACGGCGTTCCCTTTGCCGAGCGTCTCGGCGGCTGGCATGTCACCGGTGCACCGCAGTCCTGGCCGCATCATGGCAACACTTTGGGTAATTATTTCCAGGGCCAGCTGACCACGCGTCCCAATCTGCCGGGCGCACAATTCGACTTGAAAAAATATCTCGTGCCCACCAGTGACATCCTGCCGCATCTTTTGCATGAGCATCAAGTTGGTTTCACCAACCGCGTCGTCGAGGCCGTCTATCAGACACGTGCCCGGCTTGACGCATCGCAAAACAAACTCTCGCCTGCCGATGTCACCGCGCTCGATGAACTCGCCTCCGGCCTCGTGCGCTACGTGTTCTTTGCCGACGAAGCGCCGCTGCCCGCACCCGTGAAGGGCGACACAGACTTTATGAAAGCCTTCCTGCAAAATCGCAAAGCCGCGCCTGGTGGAGCCTCACTGCGCGACTTTGATTTGCGTGACCGGCTCTTCAAAAATCGTTGCAGCTACATGATCGACTCCAGCCTCTGGGATGGAATGCCTGCGCTCCTGAAACAAAGCGTGTATGTAAAAATGTGGGGCGCTTTGCAGGATGATTCCCATGATCCCGTCTCTGCCCATCTGCCCGCGCCAGAGCGCCGCGCCATACGCCAGATCATCAAGGAGACCAAGCCCGGCCTGCCCGGATGGTGGAAGTGAACGTTGCTTTTGTCTTTGCATCGCCGCCCGCATCATGTTTGATGGACGGAATCCACTCCACTTATGGCAGAACCCGTCCGAAGGCAGTTTAAACGTGTGCTCTTGAAACTCAGCGGCGAGGCGCTGCGTGAAATCGGGAGCCATGACAATATCTCCCCGCCCATCGTGGAGAACATCGCCACCCAGATCAAGGCCGCGCATCAAAACGGACTGGAGGTCGCGGTCGTCGTTGGTGGCGGCAATTTCTGGCGTGGCGTCAGCGCCAGCAACCGCGGCATGGAGCGCGCCACCGCCGATTACATGGGCATGCTCGCGACTGTGATGAATTCCCTCGCCGTGCAGTCCATGCTGGAAGCCATGGACGTGCCCACCCGCGTGCAAAGTGCGATCGAGATGAAGAACGTCGCCGAACCGTTCATCCGTCGCGTAGCCATGCGCCATCTGGAACTCGGACGCGTGGTCATCTTCGGCGGCGGCACTGGCAATCCCTTCTTCTCCACCGACACCACCGCCGCCCTCCGTGCCAGTGAGATCAATGCTGACGTCGTTATGAAGGCGACCAAAGTGGACGGCATTTACGACAGCGACCCGAACAAAAATCCGCAGGCCAAACGCTACGAAACCGTCAGCTATCAGGAGTGCCTCACCCGCCAGCTCAAGGTAATGGACGCCACCGCTTTCAGCCTCTGCCAGGAAAACAACATGCCCATCGTGGTGTTCTCAATGAACGAGCCCGGCAACATCCATCGCGCATTAGTCGGCGAACCCATCGGCACCCTCGTCACCGCGTAAATAATTTTATCCTTCATCCTTTTCTTACATGCCCCACATCAAAACCATCCAAGTCGCAACCGAGGCCATGACCAAGGCCGTCGAGCACGCCATTCATGAATTCGCCGCCGTGCGCACTGGCAAGGCCAACCCCATGCTCGTCGAAAACTTAGACATCCATGTGCAAAGTTACGGCAGCCAGATGAAGCTTAAGCAGCTCGCCATGATCTCCACGCCTGAGCCGCGACTCATCCGCATTGAGCCATTCGACCCCGCGACCATCAAGGACATCGAGCGCTCCATCAACGAATCCAGACTTGGCCTCAATCCATCCGTGGAGGGCAAAGTCATCCGCCTGCCCGTGCCGGAACTCTCCACCGAACGCCGCACGCAAATGGTGAAAACCATCAAGCAAATGGCCGAGGAAGTTCGCGTCCGCGTTCGCTCTGCGCGCCGCGATGCGCTGGAAGGCTTGAAGAAGCTGGAGAAAGACGGCCTCATCACCGAGGACGACTTGCGCCGCTCCGAGAAAGAAGTGCAAACCGTCACCGACAAAAAAATCGCCGAGATCGACCAGCACGTGGTCTCGAAGGAAAAAGAAGTGATGACGGTGTGACAAATGTTCAAGCTTCAAGGCTCAATATCCAAGGAAGCTTTAATGTTCAGTTTTCATTAAACGCAGATAAAGGGAGCGCGCGCTTGAGGCTTGAGTTTTGATCCTTCCTTGAGATTTGAAAATTGATCCTTGAACCTTCCCGCGATGTTTTCCTCCACCGAACTCCTCGAACTACGGCGCACCGCGCACAGCGCGTTGTTCGTGACGAACGAACCGGCTTGGGGCGCACTGACACGCATCGCTGGCTATTTGAAGTTAAATCTCCAGCCCGCCATCCACGGCGACGTGCATCCGAAAGCCACGGTCGGCGAAAATGTCTTCATTGGCGAAGGCACCGTCGTCGAACCGGGTGCCCACATCAAAGGTCCCGCGTGGATCGGAAAAAACTGCGTGGTGCGCAGCGGCTGCTACATCCGGGAAAACGTCATTACCGGCGACGGCTGCGTCTTGGGCAACTCCTGCGAATTCAAGAACTGCATTCTCTTCGATGAATGTGAAGTCCCGCACTTCAGCTATGTCGGCGATGCCATCCTCGGCCACAAAGCGCACCTCGGCGCGGGCGTGATTCTCTCCAACGTGAGGCTCGACCGCAGCGAAGTCATCGTAAAGCACGGCGCGGAACGCATCGCCACCGGCTTGAGAAAATTCAGCGCCATCATCGGCGATCATGCTGAGATCGGCTGCAACAGCGTCATCAGCCCCGGCAGCATCATTGGCCGCCGCAGCATCATCCATCCCCTCGCCAGCTTCTCCGGCGTGCTGCCGGAAGACACCATCTGGAAAGTGCGGCAGCACGTCGATACGGTGCTGAGATTGCGAGATTGAATTCAAGCCGCTACCAGCGCCGGATTGAGTAGATGGGCGCGGTATTGGGTGAGTGACTCATCAGTCACCCGGCGGAAGCCGCGGTTGAACTGCGAGAGCGACTGGAAGCCCACGTCGTAGGCGACTTCGGTGATGCGTCGCTGCGGTTTAAGCAGAAGACGTTTCGCCTGTTCCACGCGGGCGCGGTTGACAAATTCCGTAAAGATCAATCCAGTGGCGCGGTTGAAGATTTTGCAAAAATGTAAGGAGCTGACGGGCGCGGCGCACTGATACCATTTGGAAGTATCAATCAGCAAACCGTTGCGCGCATTGCGTTCTCTATGAACTTGGGAGGATGGCGTTGCCATCCAAGCCAGTAGCGAGGGGTTGAGCGCAAAGCGATACCCCTCGAAAATGTTCATCCCGTGTTTCGCATCGCGGAGCGCGATGCCAGCATATTCTGCGTGCTGCGTGCCAGGAACG
>JAYVOH010000130.1:0-4914 GCA_043758025.1 Verrucomicrobiota bacterium | reverse complement strand
TTGCGTCCCGCCCCAGGGCGGTTTTGTAAGTCTCCAAGGTCTTGACGAACTGGTAGAAGTCCGCTGCCGCAGGGCTGGTGGCGTATGCCTGCGCGTAGATTTTCGTGGCCTCGGCATCCGCCTTGCCCTGGATTTCCTGCACCTTGCGGTAGGCATCGGATTCAATGCGGCGCAGTTCACGCTCGCGCTCGCCGTTTTTCTCCGCAGCCTTGCCAGCGCCCTCGGAGAGATAGCGTTGCGCGATCTGGTCACGCTCGCTGGTCATTCTCGAGTAGATTTTTTCCAGCACGGTGGACTTGTAGTTGATGCGCTTGAAGCGGAGGTCGAGCAGTTCGATGCCAAGATTTTGCTTGGCGATGGCCTCGGAAGCAGCCTTGAAAATCTCCCTTTCCAGAACTTCCCTGCCAAGATTGATGGGCGGAAGGGCAATAACTTTTGCCGTCACCACCGAGTCATCAATGGTTGGCTTGCGTTCCTTGCTGGTGCGCACCACTTCGATGAGGTTGTGTTTCGCTATAATATTGCGCACTTCACTGCCGAGAATGGTGTCGAGACGCGACTGGGCAGTGCGCTCATCGCGCAATTTTTCAAAATAAGCGCGGGCATTGCTCACCCTCCATCGGGCGAAAGTGTCAACTATGATGAAGAGCTTGTCCTTGGTGGTCATTTCCGATGGCGGGCCATCCCATTGCACGATGCGCTTTTCGAACCGGTTTACGTTTTCGATGAATGGCGTCTTGATATGCAATCCTGCCTCCGTGACCGGCTGGCCAACCGGCTGACCGAACCGTGTGATGATGATCTGTTCCTGCTCTCCGACAGTGTAGAAACTGGCGGATAGCAAAATAAGAACAATGACCGCCAAAAAGGCGAGAAGGATGTGAGTAGGTTTCATGAAGTGGAGGGTGTTTTAGCGCTGCTGGTTTTGCGGCTTGGCGGATTGAAGCTGCTGGAGATGCATCAGTGGCAGAAACTGTTTGGCATCTGAATCCAGGATGATCTTGCTTCCAAGGTTCGGTAAGACTTCGCTCATGGTTTCGAAATAAAGTCGCTGACGAGTGACGTCAGGGGCTTTTTCATATTGCTCAAGCAAGGCCTTGAATCGGGCCACATCACCCTGGGCTTCATTGATGCGCTTGACTGCGTAACCCTCTGCTTCACTAAGCTTTTGCGTGGCCTCCCCGCTCGCGCGCGGCACCACCTTGTTGTATTCGCCTTCGGCCACATTGATCATCTGCTGCTTCTCCTGCTGCGCGCGGCTCACTTCATCAAACGAACGCTGCACTGGCGGCGGCGGATGAACGCGGGTCAGCTGCACCTGGATCACGCGCAGACCCATGCCCAGTTTCTCAACGGACTCGCTGAGTTTTTTCATGGCATCAGACTCGATCTCAGCCCGGCCGTAGGTCAGAACCTCATCAACGGTGCGATCGCCCACCACCTCGCGCATGACGCTTTCAGAAAAGTCGCGCAGCGTGGAGCCGGGCGAACGCACATTGAAAAGAAAGTCACGAGGGCTGCGAATGTCGTATTGCACCACCCACTCGACTTGCGCGGCGTTGAGGTCGCCCGTCACCATGCTGCGCTCATCCTCTTGCGCCCTTGAGTCTGTGAACTGATCAGGATTGGTTGCGCCCTGAGTGGCAAAGCCGAACTCCATCTTCAGTTGACGCAGCAACGGCACCACCGTCACACTGTCCACCCCAAACGGCATTTTGAAATGCAGACCGGGACCAACGGAATCTTTGTATTTCCCGAAGCGCTGAACCACACCGTCAGAATCGGCTGGTATGGTATAAAAACTGGTGAAGGATCCGAAGACCAAAAGAATGACAAGCAAACCCGGGATCAGAAGCTTCAAGTTCAGATTAAACCCGGCGAACGGATTGGGCATGGGCGTGATGTCTCTGGTCATAATATTCGTCGGTAATTTATATTTACGTGATCAAACTACGCGCGTCGTTCTCATTGGGCAACGCATCATCTCGGAATCTCAATCCGGGCCACTTTCTTCAAGTTTTTCCAGCCTTTGTTCCAATTTCTTGAGCAGGTCGAACATCTCGGGCAGTCGTGTATTCAAGGCCAGCACACGACGTCCTTCCATCAGCGGCTTGGCGGGATAGCCCGTATAGGCTCCGGGTTCTTTCATGTCCTTGGTGATACCGGACTTGGCCATAATGGTGATTTGATCGCCAATGTTCAGGTGGCCGGCGACTCCAACCTGGCCCGCCATGGTCACATTGTTTCCCACACGCGTGCTGCCGGAAATGCCCACTTGGGCGACGATGATGCTGTGCTTACCGATGACCACGTTGTGCGCAATCTGGACAAGGTTGTCTATTTTCGATCCTTCGCCAATCCATGTCCGGCCAAAACGCGCACGGTCAATCGTGGTGCAGGAGCCGATCTCAACGCCATCGTCTATCTGCACGATGCCGACCTGATCCACCTTGACATGTTTGCCGCCGCTGAACTCGTAGCCGAATCCGTCGCTGCCGATGACGCTGCAACTGTGAATGATGACGCGATTGCCTATCTCGCAGGCTCTTTGACCACGGCGTTGGCATGAACGACACAGTCCTGCCCGAGTTTGGAACCGTGCCCGATGAACGCGCCCGCATGGATCGCGCAACCCTCGCCGATCACGACATTGTCTTCAATGACGGCATTGGGCCCGATGTAAATTTTCGACCGGTCCATCGACGCGTTGTCGCCAATGACCGCCGGGGGTTGAACTCCCGGAGTAAATGGCTGCTTCTGCGGGCCGAAGCGATCAATAATTTTTTGAAACGCCAGCGTCGAATTCTCAACAACAATTAGCGCCATGTCGGCCGATGCGTCCACTAAATCGGGAGTTACCAACACGGTGCTGGCCTTCGATTTTTTAAGCTTCGGAAAGTAGCGAGGGTTGCCCAGAAAAGTCACGTCACCAGACTCCGCCTCATCCACGGTGCTGAATCCGGTGATGACCATGGCTGCGTCTCCTCGCACGATGGTGCCGCAGATGATTTCAGCGAGTTGAGCAAGTGTGATTTTCACTGGGCCAAATCGTGGGGGGTGTATATGAAAACTCCCTGCCCTGATGGATGAATCAAAGCAGGGAGCGAAAATTAGCTGGAATAGTTACTTCTTTTTGCCTTCGGTCTTCTTAATCTCAGGCTTGGGGGCGACTTCTTTCTTTTCTGGCGCAGCGCCACCGGCGGGCGCGTTTTTGTTGAGTTCAACGATCACCTCTGAAGTGAAATCGACCACCGCGCCGGTTTTGGAATAGACAAGAAAGGGAACACCACCGATGCCGACATTGGATTTATCGAGCACCAGATCAAAGCCCGCAAGTGCGGCCTTGTCATTCACGACTTTGACGATTTCGTCGTAGATACCCTTGGCCTGCTGACGCTGTTCCTCGTCGATCTGCGCCTGACGACGCCCTTTGAATTCATTGATGTCCTGCTCCAAAGACCGGAGTTCTTGGGCCTTGTTGCGGAAATCCGCGTCCTTCTTATTGCGCGCTTCCGCGCTAAGAACGGGATCGGTGCGTTCCTTGTCGAGCTTTTGGATTTCATCCATGAGCGCCTTGTATTTGGCGAAGCGCTCATTGATCTGTTCCTTGGCTTCAGAAACATGCGACTGCAAGGTGGTGGAGGCGTCCTTGGATTTGTAGTATTCCGCAAATGCTTTGCGAAGATCGACGAGGCCAACTTTGAGATCCGCAGGCAAGGCGCGACTGACGATGGTAAGACAGAGGAAAACGGGGACGAGGTATTTCATGGGGGGGTTGGGTTTAAAGTGTCACAAACTGTGACGGCAAGCTGCCTGAGTGAACAGGCCTGCTGGCAACAGTCATGCGCGCCTCAGAATTTGTAGCCGAGGTTGAAGTTGAACTGCGCGCCTTTGTCGTTAAACGAATCTGAAGATGTAGGGAGACCGACATCCAGACGGATCGGTGTGCCGGGGATGAGATAGAGGCGGAGGCCGAGGCCGAAATCCGAGTTCCATCCGCCGCCCAGGCTTCCCGGACCACCGGACACCCTGCCGACATCATAGAAGACTGCGCCGCGTGCCTTGGGGCTTTCACGATCCCCAAGGATGGGGAAGTTGAGTTCGACACTGCCGTAGATGGAGGTGGTGCCGCCGAGGGGTTCTCCGCTGGCATCCTTGGGTCCGACATCGCGGTATTTGAAGCCGCGAAGATTACTGGCTCCACCGAGGAAGAGACGCTCAAAGATGGGCAATTCCTTTCCACCCTGACTATCCATGCTGCTGGCCGCACCTTCAAAGCTCAGAATGAGATCGCCGGGCAGATTGAAGTATTGCGAGCCGCTCGCGTGGAATCCATAGGCATCGACATCGCCGCCAATGACCTTGCCGATAAGCGTGGCACCGACGTCCAACTTGTGACCTTTGCGCGTCAGGAAGAGCGAGTCACGCGTGTCGTGGACAAAGGACAGGTCAAGTTTGCTTTCGAAGAACTTGCCTTCTTCAGCCTTGATCTCCGGCGATGCCTTGGCGTTGATGTCATAAATCTCCACCTTCTGAGCGGTGTAGCGCAGATCGAGATAGGAGTGCTCGCCGATCGGTTTGCGGATGGGAATAGCACCTCCGAACTGGCGCTCGTTGTAGAGATTGTTCGGGCTGAGATAGTAGAGTTCGTGATAGAAGATGTTTCCGCCAACGGAGAGACGATGACCAAGGAACCAAGGCTCCGTCAGGCTGATCTCAAAATCGCGGCGTTTGTTACCGGCTTTGATTCCAAGATAGAAGCGCTGACCGCCGCCCTTGAGATGTCCCCGCCAGTTGGTGATGTCGAAATTGGTTTCCGTCAGGTCGAGGAACCCGGTGAGGCTGTCGATGGAACTGAATCCGGCTCCGAGATTGATTGATCCTGTGGAATTCTCCTTCACATCCACCTGAAGG
>JAYVOH010000129.1:0-13709 GCA_043758025.1 Verrucomicrobiota bacterium | reverse complement strand
TATCATTACTGTTCGGGAACGCAGTTACATCCTCGTAAGAACTGAAGTCACGTGCACCGAAATTGTGATCCGGGGGGCTCTTAATCCCGGGAAGTTTGAACGTCCCATCAGGAAATTTTAGATTGATGGTCTGGATAACAGACGACCCCGCTGCAGTCTCATCTGGAGATATTTCTACTTTAACATCCACCGCAGAAGGAAATGAGAACGTTGTTTGACCCGCTGGCACAATGATGTCTGTCTTGGAGAAAAATGGATAGATGTTGGTCGGTTTGCAATCAACACCGGCAGAGGCATCATCCCAGATCTTGCGATCCGACTTGCGAATCGCTTGGAGAGCGTGCTCTGTTCCCCCGACGTCACGACCATGGTAGATACTTAAGTCTGAGACAGTCATGCGATTGATACCGCCGGGTTCAAAGTTCAGGCTGGTGGTGCCAGGTCCAATCTTGGCTTTTAATTTCTCCAAGCCAGTTACTACATATTTTGTGGCAGAACGTTTGGCCGCCATCCCATGCATTGGGCTGGCAAATTGTAAGAAAAATACAGCCCTCATTTTATCGATCTTACCAGTGGCATCAGAGTGTGTTCCGTAAAAGAGAAGGTTGGCTGAAGAGACGCTCAGGAAACGCCCAAAGCCCTGAGTCTGAGCAATACGAATCGGGACAACTTCGCCAGCACCTAAGCTGGGATAAATTGCTGTGTAAGGCGTGGATCCGGCACTTTTGTCTTGTAGGTTGGTGCAGCGGATATAATCGTAAATATAGGTCAGGATTTGATTACGATCCGCAGCGTATTTCGTAGAAAAATTGCCGCCAAAACCAGGGATGTTGCTGGATGTTTTATTCTGAAGGTAACCATACAACTCTTTGTTGCGGAGGGAAGTTTCGTAATCTTCGGTGCTGCTCCTCGGATTGGAGCGCGTAAAATAATAAGATTTTCCACCAATCGTTGAACAGAATGCCAGGAGCTTGTCATAAGCGGTGCGTTTTGTGAGCGAGGCATTAACAGGCCAGATGGCTATACGTGGAGTATTGAAGAGTGTGGTTTCCGGCGCGCTGCTAGAAGCAGTGAGGAAGAATTTCCTCTTTTCCAGTTCTTCTTTGCTGAACGTGCCTGAACCATTTGGTGTGCGCAGCGGAGTAAACATCAGTTCGTCCACCGAAGCATAAAGCCGGTCTGTATCTGTGACTAACACGGGGGCATCATTGGGCACTTGATAGCTTCCTCCCTTTGATCCGCCACTACCACCACCTGCCAAGGAATTTAACCCGATGCGTGGCGTAATATTATAGTATGCATCAAGCTTGGTGGCATCTGTCGCCGTGGGATTGGCGGGGTATGGGGTGGTTACAGGCAGAAGTGATTTGAAAATAGGACTGAGACTGGTTGTGGCAGGATGGCCGGGATAACGCTGATATTCCTTTTGAGCGGGCTGGCAGACGGCCATGCCGGGAACGCTGACAGAGCTTCCTGAATACCGGCCAAAATCTTCATCGGAATAAATGCGGGGGACGTCCCAGAAAGTGCCTTCTGATGCGGTGTTGATATTTACCTTACAAGATTCGTCATCCGTCCAGAACGCGATGCGCCCCACAATGGGATTGGTGAGACTGGGTTTCTTCGCGACATTGGTTTCTCCGGTCCAGTTGGCGATCTTCCCGGTGCCATCTACACCCCTCGGCGCCGTCAGGGTGCCATCCCGCAAAACATAAATCCACTTCACCGGCATCGGCAGCCTTTGGGTATCGCCTCCGGTCAGGACCGTCTGGTTGATTGTGGTGGTTCCGCCCGATGACAATTGCATGGCATTCGAATAAGAAAAGCCGTCCACTTGGCCGGTGCCGGGCGCTGTCTGCACGCGCGGGTCGATGATCGGAAAACGCGGCTTGCCTTTGGTGTCAACGACCGGGCTGTTCAGATCCGTGAACACCGCCGGTTTGGTATCCCACAGTCCGTCCACGTCTCCTGCCATGTCGTAGGACGCTATTTCGCTCTGCGTTACCTCCATGTCTTCAGAGGAGTATAACTTGAAATAAGCCAGTGGAGCGCTGGAGGCAGACCCGCCGGGGGTTCCGTAAGTGCGGATCATTCCCGGCTGAGATGCCCAAGCCACGTTGCTGCTGCCGGAGCTAGTCGCCATTCGGATCACGCTGGAGACCACCTGCACCGCCGTCTCCCCCAGTTGTTTGGCGGTGACTTCGCTAGCGGCGCTTCTGGCCGCTGTGAGCTCACTCGTCACGCTGGAAAAAAACGCCAGCACTAGGGTGATAATCAAGGCCAGAAACGCCAGCACCAAGAAAAGTGCCACTCCACGATTACTCGTTGAACGGTAGAGAATGGAAAATGTGGCCGTGTTTCTCATGATAAGATTGATGCGATCATTTAAATACCTGAATGAATCATTTTCTGTGGCGTCTCACCTCAGCCTATTATTGTCTGAATCATAAAGTCATTGAAATTCTAACGCGACGACATACTGAGACGCAAGACAAATACATTGTAATTACCATTATTTAGGATCTTGCCTGTTAGATCGTGGGCAAGTTTAAACCTGTTCCCGGATGACAGATGCAGGGCGGACATGATGTTTTGTCAGCCCCGATAGCGCATTGCTCTGATGCGAGTGGCGACCCCTACGAGAATCGAACTCGTGTCGCATCCGTGAAAGGGATGTGTCCTAACCGCTAGACGAAGGGGTCGTTGGCGGGCGGTTAAAATGGGTCAAGTGGCGAAGTTGGCAAGCGGATTTTTATCTTGCGACTGATTATCCTGACCCAGCAAAGCGGATGCGATGCGCGATGTCGCGCCTTCGTGGATGCGAAGGGCTTGCAGTCCGTTGGTGGTAAATTCTGCAACGCTCGCGGGGTCAGTGAAAAGCTCCCGGAGTCGCGTTTCCAGTCCGGCAAAATCCTGAACCTGCACCGCGCCGCGCGCGGCGAGCAGTTGCCTGACAAGCGGCGTGAAGTTCTCCATGTGCGGGCCGAAGAGCACCGGCTTACCCGCCATGATGGCCTCGGCGGGATTCTGCCCGCCTTTGCCGAGGAAACTTTTTCCCACGATCACAGCCGTGGCGTGATGCTGCCAGGCACGCAGTTCACCCGTGGTGTCAACGAGAAGAATGTCCGTAGGAAACTTGATGCTTGAGGCTTGAAGCTTGAGACCAAGTGCGGAACGTCGCATGACGCTGATACCCATGTCATGCAGTTCTTGCTCCACCTTGTCCGCGCGCTCGGCATGACGGGGCACGATGATGAGGCGGAGTCGGGAGATGAAAGATCGGACATGGGTGAAAATTTTTGTGATGGCGGCTTCCTCACCTGAATGAGTGCTGGCGGCGAGCAGCACGGGATCATCACTCCCCCACCCCATTTTCTCAAGCAGCGCGCCCAACATGACCGCTTGCTCAAGCGGCTCAGTCCCGCCCGCCGTGTCATACTTGATGCTGCCCGAACAAGTGATGGACGAGCTAAATACGCCGAGCTTTTCCCATCGCGCAATGTCCTCGATTTCTTGCACGAAAACGCGGCCCAACATCGAGAAGATTGGCCGCACCAAGGTGAGCGCACGACCATAGCGACGCTCCGAACGCGGAGAAAGTCGCGCATTCACCAGCACCACTCCAACCCCCCGCTGCCGCGCAGCGAAGACGAGATTCGGCCAGACTTCCGCCTCCACGAGCACGAGACGCTGTGGGGCGATCAAGCGCAGGCAGCGCCGCACGATGAACCAGCCGTCGAGAGGATTGTAAATCGGGAGCACTGCGCCGGGAAATTCCGCAGCCAAATTTTGCGCCAGCGCATATCCGGTGGGCGTGGTGGTGGACAATACGATGCCCAGATCATTGCGCTGAGATATCACTTCTTTAATGAGTCTGGCGGCGACGCCAACCTCCCCCACACTCACGGCATGCATCCACCAGACGGGGCCACGCTCGCGCAGTGCGGATATTTTTTGTTTTGTGTCCGCATCAAAAAATCCAAGTCGCTGCCAGAGGCTGGAAACTTTTCCACCGCGCGCCCTCAACTTCATCAGCGCCGATGGAGCCATGAGCAGCATGGCGGGCGGATAGAGCAGATTATAAAGGAGCAGGATGAGGAATCTCGCCATGTGGCAGCGCGGTCGTGATGGGTTGCAGCAGAAGCACCCGCGTGGAGCCGTATTCGCGGTCGTGCAGGATGTGCCAGCCTGCGATAGCGCAGGGCGCATGTTTTGTCATCATGGTTTCCAACACGAAAATGCTTTCCGGGTGGAGCAATGCGCGCAATGAAGTATCAACGAGCAGCCGTGTTCCATAATCTACATCGCTGAGTTTTTTCGCGTATGGCGGATCGGCCAGGATGAGGTCGAATTTCTCACCGGCATCCGCCAGTCTGCGCAGAGCGGAAAAAACATCAGCCACCATCACGCGACCTCCCTCAAGTTTCGCGCGGCGCAAATTATCTCCGATCACCGTGCCCGCATTTCGTTGCTGTTCCACAAACACGGCTTCTGTTGCGCCACGACTGAGCGCTTCGAGACCCAGCGCACCCGAACCTGCGAACAAATCCAGCACCCGGGCCTTCTCGCAGGCAGTGCCCAGAATGGAGAACAAGGCTTCCCGCACCCGGTCGGATGTAGGCCGCGCATCAGAAGGTGGTGCTTTGATGACGATGCCTCCGGCGCGGCCTGCGATAATGCGCATCAATATTTCTGGTTCACGTTGCTGCGATCGTTGCCCGCTTACTTTTTATCACGACTGATGATTTCCAAGCGCGCGCGTTCGAGCAGCATGCGCTCCCCTTCAGTGAGACTGCCGATTCCATGACGGCCAATTTTGTCGAGGATCGGATCGATTTCCTGTTCGATGAATTCGCGCGCGGATTGCGATGAGGGGATTGTCCACTCCGGCTCATCCATGTCCACGACGCGACGACGATTTTTCACGCCCGCGAACTCGGGGTTTTGTTCGCGCTGAAGACGCTCGCGCCACAGGCGGTCATAAGTCACTGCCTGACCTCCATAACCCAAAAGCTTCACGATATACCAACCGGCCAGCGCGCCGCCGATGTGGGCGAAG
The DNA here is from genome assembly GCA_043758025.1 of Verrucomicrobiota bacterium. GTDB lineage: Bacteria > Verrucomicrobiota > Verrucomicrobiia > Verrucomicrobiales > Verrucomicrobiaceae > VFKE01. The sequence goes on along the minus strand of JAYVOH010000129.1, from coordinate 8,650 downwards.
TGCGCGATGTGATCGCTGTTCGTGGTTTGGAACACCTGCATGGCACCAAAAATGATGGAAACGCCCAGGAGAATCCGCGCCAGATTCCAGAGTTTGATCCGCACAGGAATAATGAAATAGATCAACGCGGTGATGACCTCCTGGGGCAACATCACTGCCAAGGCAAAGAACACGCCGAATCCACAGGCGGAGGCACCAATCAATTCCACGCCCGGAGGCATGCCATGAAGCCGGTCCACGGCAAGTTGCATCGCCGCCCCCACCACGCCGGACACGAAATAGATGTAAAGAAAATGACGAGGGCCAAGCAACGACTTCACCGACTTCCCGGCAAAAAATATCATCAGGCAGTTGCCCAGCAGGTGGAACAAATTTTCATGGACGAACATATGAGTCACTACCGTCCAGACCCGCCCCTCGGCCAACGCCCGGATGGAAAGTGCGCCCCATGGGTGAATTTCACCACCGGGAGCCCCTACGTCCACACCAAGGGTAAAAATTCTTTGGGCCACAAAAACCGCCACATTCACGATCACAAGAAATGTCACCGCGTCCGGCAACATAAACTCCAACCAGCTCGGACTCCGGCTGCCGCGCATGTATTCGCGATCAAAAACGCTCATATCGGTATTCTTTTGTATAGCATACAACGCCGCCCGATGCCAAATCCACAAATATTAATGCGTGATTTTTGCGCGCCCCCAAAGCCGCGAATTCGAATAAATCCTTGGAATTTAGAACTTGCGCGAACGCTATTCCGCCTCACTTGTCAGATTCGTGCCCACAGGCTATCACTCCATGAACCTTCTTCGCAAATCACTCATTCTATCTCTCGTCCTTACCGGAGTCTCTTCACTTCCCGCCGCCGGGAATCAGTCCGACCATCCCGCTGCGGCCATTGTCAAAAACTACCTTGAGGCCGTGGTCAAACAGGATTGGAAGGCCGCCGCTGAAATGCTTCTCCCCTCCTCTCTCGAACGTCGCAAGGAGCAGATGATCCTGGCCGTGAAGAATTCATCAACCATGACCGAGGAAGCCGCCAAGTTGAACATGCTGGGCGTGAAGGACGTCAAGGAACTCGAAGCGCTCTCTCCCCAAGCGGCCTATGTGGTGGACAGGAAGGCCGTGCATGATCGCATGAAAATTCCTGATGAAGCGCTCAAGCGGAAGATCGACACCTTGAAGATCAATATCCTCGGCCTCTGCCCTGAAGAAGAAGGCAAGATCATGCATGCTGTCGTTCGCACCAAGCAGGAGACGCCTGACACACTTATCGAGGAGCTGCTCCTGATCTCACTGATTCAGGACAAGGTGGATGCTAAAAAATGGCTGGTCGTGCCCGATATGCAGCAGCCCCTGACCACGCCGCTCAAGCCGCAGGAAGCCGCGCCTAAACCGGTGAAATAAACTACCGGCTGAGTTCCAGCATCCGCAGGATTGGCTTCTCGGCCCGTAAGCGAATATCCTCTGGCAGATTCACCTGCGGGCGCAAGTGCAGCAGGCAATCGTGCAGCTTCTCCAACGTGTTCAATTTCATGTAACGGCAATCCGCGCAGGCGCAGTGACCCGTCGGGCCGGGAATGAACTTTTTGCCGGGAACCTCGCGCTCGAGGCGATGCAACATGCCGCTCTCGGTCACGATGATGAATGACGATGCCGGACTGTTGCGGCAGTAGTTCACCATTTTTTCCGTGCTGCAAACTTCGTCCGCCAGCATCCGCACCGCATAGGTGCATTCGGGATGCGCCACCACTTTGGCGTCGGGATACTCACCCTTGATCGCATGAATGCTGTCGCGCGTGAACTCGACATGCACGTAACATGATCCCTGCCAGAGATCCATCTTGCGCCCGGTCTGCTCCATGACCCACGCGCCGAGATTCTGATCCGGCACAAAAAGGATCGGGCGATCCTTCGGCGCGGCTTCCACCATTTTCACCGCGTTGCCGCTGGTGCAGATGCAATCCGAAAGCGCCTTCACTGCGCCGCTGCAATTGATGTAAGCGATGACATAGTAACTCTTCGCCGCATTGACCTGTAAAAATTTCTCCAACTGCGGCCCCGGACAGCTCTGCTCCAGCGAGCAACCCGCATTGGCATCCGGCAGCACCACAATCTTCTGCGGGTTCACGATCTTCGCCGTCTCCGCCATGAAATGCACGCCGCAGAAGGCGATCACATCAGCATTCGTCTCCTTAGCCTTGTAAGCGAGGCCGAGCGAATCGCCGACAAAGTCCGCCAGTTCCTGAATCGCTTTCGACTGATAATTGTGCGCCAGAATCACCGCGTTGCGCTTTTTCTTCAGACGCAGGATTTCATCAACAATATTAGGGGCGGCGATTTTGACCATGAGGATTATTCTTGTAACTGAATGGCGCTTCAAGCCAGCCGGAAATGCTCAAACATCAAAATTCAAGTTTCAAGGCAGGTTAAACCTCAAACGAGCCAGACGAGAAAACAGCGCGACCCTGGATGCACTTGAATTTTCCTTGATCATTGATTCTTGGATTTTGAATTTTTCCTCATCACCGTCTCTGCCGCCCAATAGCCGCACATGCCATGCACACCGCCGCCGGGCGGAGTCGAGGCGGAACAGATGAAGACCTTGTCATTAGGCGTGGTGTAAGGATTCAGCCGAGCAACCGGACGCGTGAAAAGCTGAAACAAATCCGTCACGCCGCCGATGACATCACCACCAATGTAATTCGCATTGTAGCTTTCCATCTCTGCGCAGTTCATCGTGTGCGCGGCGAGGATGCAGTCGCCGAATCCGGGCGCGAACCGCTCAATCTGGGTGTTGATGACCTCCCGCCGATTTTCTGTCGATCCATGCGGCACATGACAATAGGCCCAGGCTACATGCTTACCCTGCGGTGCACGTGTCGCGTCATCCAACGTCGGCTGCGCGACGAGCACGAAAGGTCTCTCAGTCAGCTTGCCATCCCATGCAGCGCGCTCGGCAGCAGCGACATCCTCGAACGTGCCGCCGACATGCACGGTGCCCGCCTTGCGGCAGTGCTCGTTCGTCCACGGGATCGGCGCATTGAGCGCGTAGTCCACCTTAAAAACTCCCGGCCCATGACGATATCGCATTAAGCGATTCCGATAACCAGCAGGCAAATCATCCGCACAGATTCGCGCGAGATTCCTTGGTGAAACATCAAACAAATAAGCTCGCGCGGGTGGAAGTTCATTGAGCGCATTGACCTTGGAGCCACAGCGCACTTCGCTGCCGTGAGATTTGAGCAACCGGACCAGAGCGTCCGCTATGCTTTGCGATCCACCTTCGGGAATCGGCCAGCCGACTGCATGGGCGCAAGTCTGGAGCATCAAGCCAATGGCCGAAGAAAAAAGCTTCGATAGAGGCATCACGCCATGCGCCGCATTGCCGGCAAACATCGCGCGCGCTGCGTCTGAGTGAAAGCGACGAGCAAACCAAGACGCTGGTTTCGCCGCATTCAATCCGAAGCGTGCCATCAAGAATGGATGCTGCGGGACTTTCAAAGGCGCGAGCGCGTCACCAATCAACGATGGGAAATTCTTCACCAATGGGGCGAAGATTTTTTTATAGAGCGCACCATCATCGCCGAGTCCGACGGCCGTTTCATCAAGATCGCGATACAACACCGCCGCCCGTCCGTCATCTAGGGGATGCGCCAGCGGAATCTGTGGATGAATCCAGCCCAAGCCCTGATGCTCAAGACCGAGACTTTGAAAAAAAGGCGACGCCACTCCCATCGGATGCACGGCGGAGCACACGTCGTGCTTGAAACCCGGCAGCGTGAGTTCCTTCGTCCGCATGCCACCACCCAGAGTGTCTCCAGCTTCCAGCACCAATGTCTTCCAACCGTTCCGCGACAGATGCACGGCCGCAGCTAGCCCATTAGGACCCGATCCAATAATGACGGCATCAAAATTTTCCACCGCAAAAGAAGACACAAGGAACAATGATTGGCAATCGCCGATGATGTAGTGCATTTTCCTCTTGCCCGCCCGCCCTTCCCTGCTTCAAACTCTCACCCTTTCATTCTTCCAACCTTCCATTCTTTTCCCTATGAGCAGAAAAATTCGTTATGGCATGATCGGCGGCGGACGCGGCGCATTCATCGGCGGTGTGCATCGCATCGCGGCGGGCATTGACGGCCAATGTGAACTTGTTTGCGGCGCGTTTTCGTCCGACCCGGAAAAATCCAGGGCCAGCGGCGCTGATTTGTATCTCCCAGCAGAACGTTGTTACGGGTCGTATCAGGAGATGATCGAAAAGGAAAAGTCGTTGCCAGCGGACAAGCGCATGGACTTCGTCACTATCGTCACGCCCAATCACATGCATTTCCCGGCGGCCAAGCTGGCGCTGGAAAACGGCTTTAATGTGCTCTCCGACAAGCCCGCGACCTTCAATCTCGCGCAGGCCAAGGAACTCGCGGCCATCGTGAAAAAGTCCGGCAGGCTCTACGGCATCACTTACAACTACACCGGCTATCCGCTGATGCGTCAGGCGCGTCAAATGGTCGAGGAAGGCGGTCTGGGCAATATCCGAAAAGTAGTGGTGGAATATCCGCAGGGCTGGCTCGCCACACTTCTGGAAAGCACCGGCCAGAAACAGGCTGCATGGCGCACCGATCCAAAAATGTCCGGAGCCGCCGGGTGCATGGGCGACATCGGCACCCACGCGATTAATCTCGCCGAATACGTCACCGGATTGCACATCAAGGAACTCGCCGCCGACCTCACCATTTTCGTCGAAGGCCGCAAACTGGAAGACGACGGCAACGTGTTATTGCGTTTCAGTAACGGTGCGAAGGGCGTGCTCCACTCCAGCCAGATCAGCGTGGGCTGCGAAAACAATCTCAGCCTCCGAGTCTATGGCGAACTGGGCGGACTCGAATGGTCTCAGCTCGATCCCAACACCTTAATCGTCACCTCGCTCGACAAGCCGAAACAAATTTTCCGCACCAGCATGGGCTACCTTGGCAGCGCCGCCGCCGCCTGCACGCGCACGCCTGCGGGACACCCCGAAGGCTATCTGGAAGGCTTCGCAAACATTTACAAGAGCTACGTCAATCACATCCGTGCCGTCGAAGCCGGCACCCAACCGAACCCTCTCGACATGGACTATCCCACCATTGAGGAAGGCATCGCTGGCATGGCCTTCATTGAAGCCGTCGTCGCCTCCTCAGCCAAAAACGCCGCCTGGACGCCTCTCGATTACACGCCGACCACGCGCGCCAAGTATGGCGATGTGGCACTGAACAGTGACCGCGGCGGGCTGGGGTAGTTTTATAAAAAAACGCCCGCTGTATCAGCGGGCGTTTTTTGTCAGAAGGTTTTCCAAGGGCTTGAAGCCCCAATATAGTTATGCGCCGACTGCTACTTCCTCGGGTGTGGCGTCGGTATTGTTAACCACCTTGACGGGTTCTTCGAGTGTGAAGTTGCGGTTGGTGTGGAACCCGGAACAGGCAGGGATGAGATAGTGCATTACGACGTTTCCCTAGACCCCGTGCAGGGGGCTTGGTGTTTTGACACTGTTCACACTCAAGCTGGGTTTCAGCTTTGCATTATTTATTCAGGGCGTCATCTTCTCACCATCTTTGTTGGGTGAGAATGCTGGGCATCGGTGCCTATGCGTCCCGATTCCCAAAAAATAACAAACCACAAAAAATAAGAAACCATGAAACTCAAATACACGCTCGCACTCCTCGCCGCTTTCGCGGTGCCACACTTCATCTTCAGTGAAGAAGATGACAAACCAGTAAAGTGGGAAGACGTTCCTGCTCCCGTCGCAGCAGCTATCAAAGCGGCGGCTGGTGACGCAAAGCTCGAAGCAGTCGTCCTCGGTGATGAGGATGGGGTTGCTGCTTATGAGACCACATGGATGGCCGGTGGACACAAGCATGAGATCGCCGTTGCCAAGGATGGCACCGTGCTTGGCCTCGAAGAAATCATCACGTTGGCGGAAGCTCCTGAGGCCGTTCGTGCGGCCATTACAAAGAAAGCAGGGGACAACAAAGTGAGTGAAATCGAAAAGGCGGTCGAGAAGGGCAAGACAACTTTTGAGGCCAAGATCGAGAAGGGCAAAGGCAAGATGGTCGTGACCTTCGACGAAACTGGCAAGGAACTGGAGCAGGAAGATTCCAATGATGAGAAGGGCGAGAAAGGCCAGCACACGGAAAAAGCTGAGAAGAAAAAGTAGCACCCTGGCGGGCTCCGCTGAGCCTCTCGGCGCGGCGGAGCTTCCCCAATCACTCACCCAGTAACTCACCAACGCGATGAAACGTTCCATTTTTCACATCACCCCTCAAACGGCAGCACGGAATTCAAATACTACGCGAAAGGGTTGGGCGTCGTGCGGGAAATTCCTGGCGCGGGCGATGTCGTGTTGATTTCACACAACGGCAAGCCGGCGAAGTGATCCCTTCATCCGCGATCACGAACGGATGCGACATCACTTCCAGCTTACCTCTGACCGATGCGTGTTCTCCTGGTGGAAGACTCTGAAATTATTCGTCGCACCGTGCGCCGCGCCTTGCGTCACGCGGGGTTTGCGGTGGACGCAGCGGCGGATGGCGAAGCCGGGCTTGATCAAGCACAGCTGCATGACTACGACGCGCTCGTGTTGGACGTGATGCTGCCGAAACTTGACGGCCTGTCCTTGCTGCGGCGCCTGCGCGTATCGGGCAACAAGACGCATGTCCTATTGCTGACCGCGCGGGACACGGTGGCGGATCGTGTCGAAGGACTGCGACAAGGCGCTGATGATTATCTGGTGAAACCCTTCGCGCTTGCGGAACTGATCGCGCGCGTGGAGTCGCTGTGCCGTAGAGCCTATGGTGCCAAGTCGAGCACCTTGCGCATGGGAGCGCTTGAACTGGACCTCGCTGCGAAGCAGGTGCGGCGCGAAGGTGCCGCTGTGGCATTGACCGCGCGCGAGTGGCGGCTGCTCGAATACCTCGCGCTGCGTCGTGGCCAGATCGTGTTGCGCACCGAGATCGAAGCGCACATCTATGACGACTTAGTGGAGCCGATGAGCAACGTGGTGGACACCGCCGTCTATGCTTTGCGGCGCAAGATCGGGGCGGCATACATCCGCACGCGCCGCGGTCTAGGCTATGTATTTGACGCCGCATGAAATCCATCCGCATCCAGCTCACTCTGCGCCTGCTTATCGGAAGTGGCTTGCTGCTTGGCCTGGCGGGCACCGCATTGCACTGGCAGATGCGGAAAGCTCTCACCGCTGAATTTGACGCCACACTTCGCGCCACCACGCAGTCGCTCGCGGCGCTCACGGAGAAAAAGCAAGGCGCGATCAACTTTGAATTCGCAGGCGAAACGATGCCGCAATTCGAGCGTGGCAATGGCTCCGACATCTTCCTCCTCCGCACGACCGATGGCCGTGAAGTCGCACGTTCCCCGTCGCTCGGCACCGCCGCGTTGCCGATGCGCGCAGGTTCGCCGGAGGTCCCGGATTATTTCGACCTCATACTCTCCGATGACCGCGCCGCGCGTTGCGCAAGTCTGCGTTTCACGCCGCAGGACGGCGAGGACGGCGAGCGTAAATCCAATAAAGTGCCGGCGCTCGAAGCCGTGCTTGTCGTCGGGCGTGATCGCGCGCCGTTAGACCATGCGCTTGCCGCGTTGCGGGCTGCCCTGCTCGTCATCGGCGCGAGCTCCCTGACCTTGCTCGCCGTATTGGTCCGCTGGGGCGTGCGCAGCGGCCTCGTGCCACTGGATCATCTTGGCGAGAGCGTTGCCGCTGTGAATGCCGCATCGCTCGGCACACGCTTTCCCGCAGCATCCTTACCCATCGAGTTGCGCCCCATTGCCGCGCGCTTAAATGAACTCCTCGCCCGTCTCGAATCCACCTTTGTTCGGGAACGCCAATTCACCGCGAGCGCTGCGCATGAACTCCGCACGCCGCTTGCGGAGTTGCGCGCACTGGCCGAATTAAATCTCTCCACGCCCGCGACGGAAGCCGAGCGCACGGAGTCGTGGCGTGATGCCCACAACGCCACGCTCCGCATGGAATCGCTCGCGCTGCGCCTGCTTGAACTCGCCCGTGCTGAAGACTCCAGCCGGGCCCTGCACTGCGAACCGGTCGCCCTTGCCGGGGCATTCGCCGCCGCATGGAAACCGTGGGTCGCGCGCGCCGCCGAGCGGGGCATCACCCTCATCGCTTCGTTACCTCCCGAACTCACCTGCTACACCGACCCTACATTGCTTCGTGTTATCCTTGGCAACCTCTGTGCCAATGCCGCCGAACACGCCCCCGCTGGAACAGCGCTGCGCATCACCGCGACCTGCGCGCCCGTCGCGGTGACGCTCCATTTTACCAATCAAGCCGGAGACCTCACCGCCACCGATCTGCCACATCTCTTTGAGCGATTCTGGCGCCGGGACGCCGCGAGGACCGACGCCCGCCACCATGGTCTGGGTCTCGCCCTCGCCGCCGAATTTGCCACACTGCTTGGATGCACCCTCACCGCAAAGCTCTGCACAAACGGCGAACTTGAGTTCTCCCTACGGTTGCCAACAGGGATTTCGGTTTCTTGACTCGTTAGGGAAACGCTGAACAATGCGTGTTTTAAAAAAGCACCGTATTTTTAGTCTGCTATCCAAGTTTTTGCCGATATTTTTCATCCCGCAAGACCGCCGT
>JAYVOH010000128.1:0-4935 GCA_043758025.1 Verrucomicrobiota bacterium | reverse complement strand
GCCCAAAATTGCTTCTTCACATAGGCAAAAAGCTCGATTAAAAAAATGTCCCTCTTTGAGTGCTACAAAACCGTCCCTCTTTGAAAGCTACACGACATCGGGCTGTCTTGTTGTTGCAATGAAAACCCTAATGTGCCAGAGCGTCAACTCGTCACCAAAATTCACGCCACTGAAGAACTGTGGACGTTTCTGATCCATGAGTGTCTGTCTTCGTAATCGAAAAAACTTGCAGTCAAGTTGATGAAGCTTCAGCCCATTGAGAGACTTTCGTTGCATTATTGATTTCCGCCTTGTTTCTCGGCGGCTCCTTTTCATCATAAACACATGAGTGAAACTCTGAGAATAGGTGTGGCCGGTGTGGGCGCAATGGGCCGCAATCATGCGCGAGTGCTTTCGGCCTTGGACGGCGCGAAACTCACCGCCATCTACGATGTGGATCAGGCGCGTGCGAAAGAACTGGCGGCGGTCTATCAAACCAAAGCCATGACCAGCCTTGATGAATTTGCAAAGGCTGTGGATGCTGCTGCCGTTGCGGTGCCCACTGTGGCGCACCGCGAGATCGCGGGTTTCCTTCTTGAGAAAGGCAAGCATGTGCTCGTGGAAAAACCGCTGAGCGATTCGTTGCATGAGGCACAGGAACTCGTTGCGCTCGCGCAGGCGAAAAATCTAGTCCTGCAAGTCGGCCACATTGAGCGCTTTAATCCAGTCATGGCGCAACTTGAGGAGCGGATCAAACTGCCGCGCTTTATCGAAGCCACGCGGCTCTCGCCGTTTCCCAATCGCAGCACGGATGTCGGGGTCGTGCTCGACGTGATGATTCATGATTTGGAGATCATATTGCATCTGGTGAAATCGCCACTGGTGAGCATGGATGCCGTGGGCGTGCCCGTGCTGACGCGGCGTGAGGACATCGCCAATGCCCGGCTGCGATTTGAGAATGGCTGTGTGGCCAACGTGACCGCCAGCCGCATCAGCGACAAGAAAATGCGGAAGATTCAGGTCTTTCATGCCGACGGCTATATCTCGCTCGATTATCAGGAGCAGTCCGGCCACATCTACCGGCGAGACGGTTTGCAGATCGTGCGCGAAGATGTGCAGGTGGAAAAAGATGAGCCGCTCAAACTGGAACTGGCGGCCTTTGTCGAATGCGCCCGGCGTGGAATCGCTCCTGTGGTCAGCGGACAGCAGGGGGCTGACGCCTTGAAGCTGGCGATCCAGATCACCGAGGCCATTGAGAGGGGACAGCCGTCATCGTTGTGACAAAAAAAATCTTCATCATCGCCGGCGAGATGAGCGGCGACACTCACGGATCCGGCCTCATGCGCGCCTTGCAGGAACATCATGCGCCCGTGCAGTTCATCGGTTTTGGCGGTGCCCAAATGCGTCGGATTGGAGGGCAGGGCATGGAGGACTGGGTGGAGCGAGCCGGGGTGCTCGGACTCTGGGAAGTGCTGAAAGTCTATGGATGGTTCAAGAAAAAAATGGCGCAGACACGGGAGTTAATTGCCAGAGAGAATACTGATGGCGTGGTCTTGATCGACTACCCCGGCTTCAATCTGCGTCTGGCAAAAGCGTTGCGAAAAGACCGCTACACAGGGCGCATCATTTTCTACATCAGCCCGCAGGTCTGGGCCTGGAAACGTGGTCGCATCAAGACCATGGCCAAACTGCTGGACCTCATGATCTGCATCTTTCCTTTCGAGAAAGAGCTTTATGAAAAAAGCGGACTCACCACCGTCTTTGCCGGTCATCCCATGGTGGATCGTGCCCAAAGCCATTCTCAGGAATGGAAGCGCGAGCCGGGCCTGGTCGGATTTTTCCCCGGAAGCCGCAGCCATGAGGTCGCGCGACTTTTCCCCGTCATGTTGCAAAGCGCGCGCCTCATTCGCGAGCGGGTGCCCGAGGCGAGGTTCGCAGTCTCTGCCGCCAATCAAACTCTGGCCGGTGAGATGCGCGAGATCATGGATCGCGCCCGGATGCCGGAGGCGCGCAAATGGATTGAAGTCAGCAGCGCCCACAATCTCATGCAACGCGCAGAGGTTGGAGTCGTCGCCAGCGGCACCGCCACGCTGGAGTCGGCTTGTTTCGGCCTGCCGTATGTGCTGGTTTATAAAGTGAACCCGCTCACTTACACCGTCGGCAAGGCGGTGGTGAAGATCAAGCATCTCGGCATCGTGAACATCCTCGCCGGAGAACAGGTGGTGGAGGAACTGGTTCAAAACAAGTTTGACAGAAACAGCGTGGCCGCATCGGTGACGGAGCTGCTCTTGAGTAAAGAGAAGCGCGAAGCTCTGACGACCCGGCTCGCAATGGTCGTGAAAACACTCGGCGATGGCAATGCCTATCGTCGCGCTGCGGATGCGGTTGCCGGATGCATTTCATCCATAAAATCATGAGCATGGAGAACCAGCCTCCCACGCCCGCAGTGAATCCGCTGGTTCGCTGGTTCATTGTCGGATTGCCGTTGGGCCTGCTAATTATGGGCGCGCTGTCGTTCATCTTTTATTTTCAGAAGAAGAAGGCTCGCGAGCATCCGCCTTCGTCACGCTATGCGGAGATGTTGCGGAAGGATGTGAACTTGGAGGATTACCGGCGTCACCTCTCGGTCTTCAACCAAACCATCGGCCCGCGCGCATCTGATAAACACGAGAATGTCGAGGCGGCAGAGAGCTATATCAAATCAACTCTCGGTTTCGACAACATGGGGTATCAAGTGCTGCGACGTGAGTTTGAAATGAATGGAAAGTCATACTCCCACATCATGGTGGAGCTGACCGGAAAAAAATCACCTGACCATGTGGTTCTTGTAACTGCCCGGTATGATGGTGAGAAGTCAGAGGACATCGCCGCCCTGCTGATCTTTGCCCACGCCTTCACGGGAACGGCGCATGGCAACACCATCCGATTTGTCGCGGTCTATGGCGAGGATGAAAGTTACCGGGAAACCCCTGCGACTGTCACGGAATTTAATTTGTCCGGCCCGGCAGTCGATGCCCCTGATGCCATTGAGCAACTGCGCGTTGCTGAGAAAAAGATCAGTGCATTGAGCGACGCTGCAGATTGGTGAAAGAGGATTGCGGGCAAGCGCGAGCCGAGTAATGAAAATCTGGCAATTACCGCTGAATCTGCTTTCTTGTGTTTCGTAATTCAGCAACATCCATCATGAACTCACTTCAACTCATCCTCACGGCCGTCGCCGTCATTTTAGCCCTCGGCTTCGTGCTCATCGTCGGCAAATTCTTCAATGTCTGGCTGCGCGCCCGCGTGGCCAACGCGCCGGTCAGCATCCCGAATCTCGTGGCCATGTGGTTGCGCGGCGTGCCGAACTCCCTCATCGTGGACAACCGCATCACCGCGATCAAGGCCGGTCTTGATCTCAGCGCCGATCAACTGGAGGCGCATTACCTTGCTGGGGGCAATGTCTCGCAAGTTGTGCTCTCACTCATCGCAGCCGAGAAAGCGGGCATCGTGCTCGATTTCAACCGCGCCTGTGCCATTGATCTCGCCGTCAAAGGCACAACCAAGACGGTCATTGACGCCGTGCGCACCAGCATCAATCCGCGCGTGATTGACTGCCCCGGCGGCGACGTCGGACGCAACGGTCGCATCGAGGCTGTCGCGCGCGATGGTATCTCCCTGCGCGTTCGCGCCCGTGTCACCGTGCGGACGAACCTTGATCGCTTCATTGGCGGCGCGACCGAGGAAACTGTCATTGCACGCGTGGGCGAAGGTATCGTGACCTGCATCGGATCCAGCGCCAGTTACAAGGACGTGTTGCAAAGCCCCGACAGCATCTCGAAAGTCGTGCTGCACAAGGGTGTGGATGTGGGAACTGCCTTCGAAATCATATCCATCGACATCGCCGACGTGGATGTGGGGGAGAACGTGGGCGCGGCCTTGCAGGCTGCCCAGGCGGAGACGGACAAGAAAATCGCGCAGGCCCACGCCGAAGTGCGACGCGCCGCCGCCGTGGCCGTGGAGCAGGAAATGGCAGCCCGCACCCAGGAGATGCGCGCCAAGGTTGTCGAGTCCGAAGCACAAATCCCCATGGCCATTGCCGAAGCCTTCCGCAACGGACAGCTCGGCATCATGGACTATCAGCGTTACAAAAATCTCATGGCCGACACCGACATGCGTCAGGCCATCGCGGGCGAAAATCCATCCGGACAGGTGAAAAAATAGCGACGGTTTCGCTGCTGTGAAATCATTGATCCGGTAATACTTCCATGATCACGATGAACGCCCCGACACTCGCGGTCAGCCAGGATATTGATCTTGGCCGCATCGTCGTCATCATCCTGTTTCTGTTGGGAGGTTTTGTTCAGTGGCTCATCAAATGGTGGAAAGAGAAGAACGCAGGCGGTGCTTCTGAATTCAACATGGCGGAGAAAATCGAGGAGTTAAAAGCCCGCAGCCAAGCCTGGCTCAAACAAACAGGGCAGGGCGAAAAACCTTTGGAGCCTCATCCCGTTTCCCCTCCACCGAGAGTTGGTCCGGCCCGGATGCCCGTTAAAGTGAGAGAGATTCCGCCGCCACCGACTCCACCAGCAGCTCCTGATCAGTTCATCCGGATTGCCGCATCAGCAGGGGGTGCGTCGCCCGCCCGCCGCAGCCATCTGCTGCTCGACCAGATTGCGGGCATTGGCGGACTGAAGCGAGCCATCATCCTCAATGAAATTCTTGGTCCACCAAAAGCCTTGCAAAGCGAGCCGCGCCAGATTAATTAAAATTCTCCATCGCAACGCCGGCGTGGTGAAATGGTAGACACGCTAGACTCAAAATCTGGTTGTAGCAATACAGTGTCGGTTCGAGTCCGACCGCCGGTATCTTATTTTACCTAGCAGCCTGTCGGACTTTGCCAAAGCACGGCGTTGATGCTACCGGAAGCAATGGCAGCACGATTCGTCAACATCGACCACGACACACCTTTGCTTC
>JAYVOH010000127.1:0-4943 GCA_043758025.1 Verrucomicrobiota bacterium | reverse complement strand
CACCGTCACCGTTCCCACCGGTAACACCATCGTCTTGGGCGGCCTCATCAGCGAGACGGAAAAGAAAGATACCGCCGGCGTCCCTTACATCAGCCGCGTCCCCTTGCTAGGAAGCCTCTTCCGAAACAAAACCACCAGCAAAGTGCGCAAAGAACTTATCATCTTCATTCAGCCCACCGTCGTCAAAGACAACCCCGCCATGCGCCGCGCCAGCCTGGCCGAAGACCTTCGCACTAAAGTCGGTGCCGACACTTATGAAAAATTCCCCGACAAGGTCATCCCCGTCGCCAAGCCCGTCGAACCTGTGAAGATAGAACCGGAAAAGAAAAAAGGCTTCTGGGACAATTTCCGACGCAAGGACAAGTCCGTGACGCCAGTGGAAATCAAGCGATGAGCGGATGATGTGACTCTTACCCTATCCGATCGGTGTTCACGCTTTAGCGTGATGCCTGATCCAATCCTCCTCACGCTAAAGCGTGAACACCGTGCTATAGATACCGTCGCCTTTCATCCGCCATGTCAGTGCGTTGTCTCAGCAGGCTGACGAGGCTGCCCCCGTCGCAGGCAAAGGTCGCGGAAATTTCTGCTTTCAGTCTATGGCAAAGTGTTTTCTAAATCTCGTGAATTAGCTCTCAGCCATTCGCACAAAGCACCGACGCGCTGTCCGGTCAATCCATACAGAAACTACAGGCGAGTGTTGAGTGTCTGTATTTTCGAAGTATTCCAAGGACTTGGATTCTGTATGCCACCACGGAAGACTCTCCAGCGAGAGCGGCTGAAACGGTTTCGCAGTCAGTGCCAATTGGTGAATGAGGCTGTAAACGGTCTCATCAGAAGAATAATCAAAACAAAACAACTGTTCCCACCACCCATGAATACCAACGCCAGAATCAAAAGCCCTCAGTCCGGTGATGTGCCTTGGTGAAACACCTGTGGACTTAATAAGAAGTTGCTTTGCTGCGGGTGAATCGGGGCGTTCAGACCAAGGAACCCAGCACCCAAGGTAAAGTATGACCGAAGTAAGTAAGACCATCACAAGGCAGTATAGGATTCGTCTTGGTGACATGAGGCAAAATGGGCTCGGCAAGATGTTAGAACTAACTTGTTGATCAGAAGCTATTCTGTTTGTTTGTCAACGTCCTTATGGCCAACACGTTTGCTGGTTTACTGTGACCATTTTGGAAATCCTACACAGCGCTTCACTTTACTGAAACAGGCAAGGCAGGCTTGAAGGCCGGGTAGTCTTTCAATACCGTGCGGGTCGCATCAGACACCTTGTATCCCAAGAGGGCGAAGTAATCGGCGACATTGGACTTGGCGGCCTGACCATACCGCTCCACAAAAATACTCTGGAGTGAGGCAACGTCTTTTCTGCCGTCGACGGGCACGACTTTTGTAGCGTAAGAACGCAAGGTCTCGCGCAGTGGCCCCCAGCCATGGGCTTTGATCAGCACCACAAAAGAGGCAAGCTGCTCAAACGGACCCATGTTGGGTGGAGTCGCAAGTCGTTTGGCGACCATGGGCATCCAAGTTGACCATGGCCGGGTGCCCCTGCCCCGCTGGTTTGCCAACAAGCTTCTCCATGAGATAGAGCGAAAAGAAATTACAGGTGACTTCGCCCTGACCATCGAAAGTCCATTCGTGGCGTTGGTGATTATGTCCCAGTTCATGGAAGAAGCCCCAGTTTCCTTCCGCAGTAAGCTTGGGAAGATCGATGATTTCCTTCTGGCTCGCACTCAGAATGCACATGAAAGGATAGCCGGAGTGCATGAAGCCAGCGGAAATCTGACGATCCGGCACGACACGCTTGGGAGCTAAACGGACCAGTGCCACAAGATCGTCTTCCAAGGCGAGGGCCTTGTCCCACCACTCCAGCAGCGGCGCGGGATTTTCGAGTTTTCTCAGTTCGCTGGTCTGCACATGCAAAACGGCGAATTTCCCTACCAGCGTGCCCCATGGGGCCGGCGAAAGTTGGGACTTGGCCCAGGAGTCAGCCGTATCCCTGCCCAAGACGAAAGTGGGAGCAGCTACTGTGTTGATGAACTCCAGCTGGCTTGATGTCGCGCCATTCGGGATTTTACCGCCTTTTGTTTTGATCTGAATGAAGATTTGTCCACCGAAGGCGCTCGCAATTTGGTTCTCACCCGGCTTCAATTCAAATGAGCGTGTTATCTGGGGGAAGCGGGTCCACTTATCAAGTTTGAACAAGTTGTCCCGATGGCAGCCGACGATAATGCTGACCGTGCGGTCGGGCGGGAGCGCGTCCGCCTTGACGATGGTGACTTCACCGGGTGCGACATAGAGACCCGTTTCCTGCCACGCGTCAGGCCCCGTGGCACGGTCTGGTGCATTACCGGCGTGGATGTCCCAGCGGTGAACAAGGTTAGGGTCAAAGGTCACCGTGCGATTCACGCGCTCTTTGGACTCAACCGCTCCGGGGAAGTCGGCTGCGGCCGGATGGACCGTGACCTTTCCAGGCTCCAGTGTCATGTAGGCCCGGATCGACTTATGGAGTTCTGCTCGACCGGCTTCGGGAGGCTGAATGAAAGCTGACTTGGACGAGGGAACGATCTCTTCCACCACGGGATCGGACAGAGCGACTCCAAAAGGAATTAATACGAACAGGAGTAATCTCAAAGGGAGGACAGGCATGTAGCACATCAGGTCGCTGCAATTTACAGCATGGGCTTGTCTGATCTTTCTGCGCTAATGAAAACCGCGCCGGATTAATTCAACATGCGGTCGAAAGAATTGCCCGAGCATTTGCCTATATACTTTCCTCGTGCCTCATCTAGCCATCTTCCCCTCCGTGTCCATCCTCGTCTTGCTGGCGTCGTTGACTTTTCCCACAATGTCGTTCACTGCCCCGCCTGATGTGCAGAAGGCGGTCTATGCAAGTCCGGTGATGACCAGCGACTCAACTCCTCGGCTCATCTCAGTCAATGTTCCTCTCGATGGAGCTCGGGAACTTTATCTGGTCGTCTCAGATGAAGGTGACTACAACTGCGACTGGGCTGATTGGTTGGCGCCTCAATTGCTGATGAAAGATGGCAGCACCAAGGATTTGACAGCGTTGAAATGGAAGTCTGCCACGAGCGGCCACGGCGGCGTGAATATCGGGAAGAACACGGAGGGTAAGCCGCTCATCGTGGACAAATCGAAATACGAAAACGGCATCGGCACCCACGCAGAGTCAATCATCGCCTATGACCTTCCGGAGGGAGTGGAGCGTCTTCAAACCAAGATCGCAATTGATGACGGCGGAATGATCCGCGATGGCACACCAAGCAAGGCCCGGCTGCGCTTCTACATTTTCAAACAGAAGCCCGATCACCGCTCAACTCCGCCAGAGAGCAATACTTCCACGCTGGTGCCGGCAGAAATGTTCACCGTGCCCGATGATCTGGAAGTCACCGTGTGGGCCACCTCGCCGATGCTCCACAATCCGACGAACATGGATTTTGATGCTCAAGGCCGGCTCTATGTCGCGGAAGGCGTGAACTATCGCGGCAAAGCGGGTCGTCTCAAGGAGGGCGACCGCATTGTGATTTTGGAAGACACCACCGGCGCAGGCAAGGCGGACAAGAGCACAGTCTTTGTGCAGGAACCTGGCCTGGCATCGCCGCTGGGCGTGGCGGTGCTGGACGACAAGGTCATCGTTTCCCAGCCGCCCGATCTTCTCGTCTTCACGGATGTAAATCACGACCGCAAGTTCGAACCCGCAACAGACCGGCGCGAGGTTTTGCTCACGGGCTTCAATGGCAGGCAGCACGATCACGGCCTGCACAGCCTCACTGCGGGGCCGGACGGCCAGTGGTATTTCAATCAAGGCAACACGGGCGCGAAGTTCACGGACAAGTCAGGAAAAACTTTCTACATGGGAAGTCCTTCCATGGCCGGCGATATCGCGGGCAAACGCAGCGACGATGGCCATGTCTGGATCGGTGGCTTCACCGCGCGCATGAATCCCGATGGCACCAACGTGAAGATCATGGGGCACAACTATCGCAACAGTTACGAGCAAACGATCACTTCGTTTGGGGATTTGTTTCAGAGTGATAACGACGACCCGCCTGCGTGCCGCGTCACACCGATCATTGAAGGCGGCAATGCGGGCTTCGCCTCCGCTGATGGCAAGCGCGCGTGGAATGCTGACATGCGTCCCGGCCAGGACACACCCACGGCGGAATGGCGTCAGGAAGACCCCGGCACCATGCCTGCGGGCGACATCTATGGCGGCGGCTCGCCGACCGGCATCGCTTTCTATGAAAATGGCGCGTTGGGCGATAAATGGCGCGGCTTGCTGCTCGCGTGCGAAGCGGGAAAGAATGTGGTCTTCGGATATTTTCCAAAACCCGATGGCGCGGGCTTCAAGCTGGAGCGCTTCGACTTCATGACCACGAACAAAGAGAAGGAATTTTCCGGCTCCGATTTCCTTGGCGGCAAATTCAACAACACGTTGAAAACATACTTCCGACCGAGCGATGTCTGCGTCGGCCCTGACGGTGCGATCTATGTGGCCGACTGGTTCGATGCGCGCGTGGGCGGACACGGCACCATGGATGATAAATGGAGCGGCACCATCTACCGCATCGCGCCGAAGGATTTCAAATCTGTGATCCCGAAATTTGATCTCAGCACCACAATGGGACAGATCGCCGCGCTGAAAAGCCCCGCCGTCAATGTGCGCAACAGCGGCTTCACCCGATTGATAGCTTCGGGCGAGAAGTCAGTCACTGCCGTCGCGGACTTGCTCAAGGACGAGAACCCCTACATAGCCGCGCGCGCCATCTGGCTGCTGGCGCAACTCGGAGAAAGCGGCATCGCAAAAGTCACGGCGCTGCTGGAATCAAAGAACGCGGAGACGCGACTTGTGGCTTATCGCGCGCTGCGATTCGTGAATCACGATGTGATGAAATTGGCAGACAGGATGGTCGCTGATG
>JAYVOH010000126.1:0-13785 GCA_043758025.1 Verrucomicrobiota bacterium | reverse complement strand
TCGCCATGGGTGATCACCGAAAAAATCCGTCCTTTGAGATGGCGTGGGTAATCCCAGCCTTTGAGCTCGAGCGCTTTGGCTTCGGCGGCTTCCTTGCCATGCGTGCTGGTAGGATCCGGATTCCCGCCGTCCGCGCACACGAGCCGATCCATCATCAGCTTCAAGACGCTCGGCGCTTGATACCAATGAACCGGGGTCACGATCATCACGCCATGCGCGGCGACCCAGCGCGGATACAGTTCATTCATCCAATCATGGATCTGGCCCATGTAGTGATTCGGATAGCACGAACATGGCCAGTGGCACAGCGGCATGGCGGTGGAGACGCACGCTTTGCACGGATGAATCTGGCGACCGTATTCGGAATTGATCTGGCTTAGATCGAGGAAATCGACGTCGAAGCTCCTGTTCTTTTCGATAGACTCCCGCACTTCTGTCGTGACGCGGAACGTTTTCGCCATTTCGCCGGGGCACGTTTCGTCCGTGCGTGGTGAGGCGGAAATCAAGAGGATACGCGACTTGCCACCGTGATCCTCGAAGCGTTGTTGAGCTTCTTGAATGGCAGTGCGCGTCGCCAGCCATTCCAGCGAAAGTTCGTGTTCAGGATCGGCGAAGCCTGGCCCGGCTTTCCGCGAGTGCGGGCTTTTGCGACTGTCTTCATAAGCCTTCCACGCGAGGCCTGTCAGCCGCTCGACTTCTGGCTTAGCAGCGTCGAAGGCGGGGTCCATAAACTGCGCGCGGTAGCGGCGTTCGAACTCGGTGCGCGACAGTTTGGTCGAACCTTGCCCGGTGCGGACTATGGGTGTCACGGTAGTCACTGGGGAATTTCCTTGTTAGCGTGACTGGTGCAATTTGGAAGTGCCGCGACCTTTTTCGCCAGTGCGATGATTTCCTGCCCGTCGGCCAATCCCTCGATAAACCGTGCGGGAATTCCGCGCAGTCCGACTTGCGCGCCCATGAGGGCACCAGTGAGGCAGGCCCGGGACATGTTTTGGCCACCGCCGTTGATCGCGTGGAGCACGGCGCTCTCGAAGTCACCAAGGAATCGTGCTGCCAGATGATAGGCACCGGGGAGGACGAAATTGATCGCGCATGAGAGGCCGTGGACGAGCGAGATTTTCCACGCCGGATCGATGCGGATGTCGGGATCGTGCGCGGCCTGTGCGATCCACGAGGGGAGCAGCAGCGCATCGGGCGAGGGAAAACCAAAAGACGGCTTGGTGCATTCTTCGGCAGCGGCAATGGAGCTTTTCATCACGAAGGGCAGCGTGCCGTCCGCGACCAATTCCATCAGATGGTCGGAAAGCTGCTCGTTGAACTCCTCCCCACGCACCAAGGCTGCAAGCACACACGCGAAAGCCACGCTTTGCCGCGCGACGAGCGGATCGGTCTGCGTGAGGCGGCAGCAGTCCAGCGCATGCTTTGCCGCGAGATAGGGATCGGCGGCGAATGCTGCAGCTAGGATGCTGATGCGCTCGGCAGCCTCGGAAGTGTCGGCATTGCCACCCGCTTCGGCCCAGGATTTTTTTTCGATCACGCGGGCCTGCCAAACTTGCCGGAAGGAGTGATTCGTGTAACCACCCGGCCCGCTGAATGGATCGGCACTGAGCCTTGGCAGCAGCTCCTCATCGAGTCGGTGCGTGAAGTCCACTTCATCGTAATTGCCTCGCTCGGCGACTGAACGCAGCAACATCAGCATGATGATCCCAGTCTGCGAATGCTCGCCTGCCTTCATCCCTGCATGAAACTTCCTGCTTGGTATTGGAGTGGTGTAACCATTGATCCACGGGCCGAAATCACGCCTCAGTTCGTCAGGATTATAATACCAGTGCGGCCCGAGACCGAGCGCATCGCCGATGAAAGCACCGACAATGCAGCCTGCGGCGCGGCCAGTGTGGTTGCGGTTGGATTCCATGGCTAGTTGGTTGGCAGGTGAGGCTATTTCTTCTTCGCGGTCTTCTCGGCCTTGCGAAAAGCGTCCGCTTCGGGTGCGCCCTCAGCTCCCTTTTTGCGCATGGTTTCTCCGCTGCCATTCTCAATGCGTTCCTCCTTCACTTGAATGTTCGAGTAGAGTCCGGGCTTCTTTGATTTCGCTGTTTTTTTTGTGGTCATGATGTTGGGGGATGTGACGAGGCGGACGCGACTTGCAGGACAAATCGCGGTGTGTTCACTTCAGTAGGTTCACTCTGCCATGTTGTTCACCCTCTTTGATTTCGGGCGTGACTCCTGCCGCCAGTGCTTTAAGCGACTGATGGGCGTAGCGGAAACTGGCTCCGGTGCTGTCCCAGTATTCGGCATGCTCGCCAATGATGTGCGGCAATACGATGTTAGGAGCTTCCGCACCATCAGGGAACCATGCTTTAAATGACGGCTTCCAGATTTTATGAATCACCGCACGTTCCTCCACCACCCTCGCTCGGCCTGCGAGGACCACACAGTTCGCCCATCCATCCTGACAGTGAACTTGCACTCCGTGAATCCGCTTCGATCTCACTCACCTTTTCTGAATCCCGGGCCGTGAAGAACCAAAGGCCGGTGTTTTCGTCCACCTTCGCAATGGCCATGGGGCGGGCGTGGCAAGATCCCGGTCCGCCCATGGTGATGAGCATAGCGGTGCTGAACTCTTTGAGCAGGCCGTAGAGTTTTTCTAGTTGGTTATCGTTCATCGGTTTTTGTTTGTTAGATGCTCTCGCTGAGGCTGAGTTGTTCCGCCGGGGCGGGAATTTTGCCGCGCCAGCCCCCGGTCGCGGAATGCCGGGATTCGATGAACTCTTTGAATCGTGCGAGGTCGCCGGATACCCGTGCGGACACCAAGCCGAGTAAGTCGCCAAGATTCTCAATCGTTCCCTCCGGCTCATAATCCACTTCGAGCGTCACCTCCGTCTGGTTCGATCCTTGTGCAAAAAAATGAATCGTCCCCGAATTTTTCGCGCCGTTGGTGCTGCGCCAGGCAATGCTCTGGTCAGGTATTTGCTCGATGATTTTTGCATCCCACTCTTCGGACTTTCCTGCGATCTCTGCCTTCCAGTGGAGTCGCGTGTCATCCAGTTGTTTTACTTCTTTGACGCCTTCCATGAAGCGCGGGAATTCCTCGAAATGGGTCCACTGGTTGTAGGTTTGAGTTACTGGAACATTGACGATGATAGATTTTTGGATGGTTTTCATATTGGTTGGTTGAGGTGATTTTATCGGTTGGTGAGTTGCGCCAGGCACGGGCGAAGGCTGGTTGCCCTCAACGCGCTCCAGCGTTGGGTTGATTGGGTGTGAGCACTGGAGGATTTAGTTTTCACAAAGAATGGTTTCATTTGCTATGCCGGCGCATCAATCGCGGCGACGCGGACAAGTTTCTTGTTCACAAACTCATGAATGCCGTGGCTGGAGAGTTCGCGCCCGTAACCGGAGTTTTTGATGCCGCCGAAGGGCAGGTCTGCCGCAGTCCAAGTGGGGTGATTGACGAATACCATTCCAGTCTCGATGCGGCTCGCGACGCGTTTGCCACGCTCGATGTCCTGAGTGAAGACGGAGCCGCCCAAGCCATAATCGGAATCATTGGCCAGCGTGATGGCGGCCTCCTCATCTTTGACTCGGAAGAACAGTGCCACGGGACCGAAGAACTCCTCGCGATAGGCGGGATTGTCAGGACTGATGTCCGTCAGGATTGTCGGCTGCATGAAAGCACCAGGACGGTCCATGCGCTTTCCGCCGAGCACAAGTGTGGCACCGTGGGCGACGGCTTCATCGACTTGCTTCACGAGTTGCACCAAAGCAGCCTCAGTGGAGAGCGGGCCGAGTGTGGTGGTCTTGTCCATCGGGTCGCCCGGCTTCAGTGCTTCCATGGCCGCTTTGAATTTGGCGAGGAATCGATCCGCCAATGCTTCGACGATGATGAAGCGCTTCGCGGCGATGCAGCACTGGCCCATGTTGTTCATCTTGGCCCACACTGCCCAAGTGAGTGTCTTGTCGAGATCGGCGTCTTCCAGCACGATGAAGGCATCACTACCGCCAAGTTCCATCGTGGATTTTTTGACATTCTTTCCGGCTCTCTCGGCCACGCCTCTCGCCGCTGCGACCCCACCGGTCAGCGCCACGCCCCGGATGCGTGGATCATCGATCACGGCGAGCACTTGCTCATGCGAGATAAGCAGATTTGTGTAAGCCCCCGCCGGCGCTCCCGCCTCCAGCCAGAGCTGCTCAAAGGCGATGGCGCACTGGGGCACGGTGCCCGAGTGCTTCACCATCACGACATTCCCCGCCATGAGATTCGGGCCCGCGAAACGAGCGAGCTGGTAATACGGGAAATTCCACGGCTGCACGCCAAAGAGCACGCCCAGCGGACTGCTTTCGACCACCGCTTCACCTGACTCCGGCTTCAAGTGCTCCGACGCGAGGAAGCTCTCGGCATTCGTCGCGTAGTAGTCGAGAATGTCCGCACTGAGCATAACCTCACCGACTGACTCTGCGAAAAGTTTTCCCATCTCCAGTGTCATCGGACGCGCAAACTCTTCCGCGCGCTCCCTCATGATGGCAGCGGCTTTTGAGACAATGACTGCTCGCTCGGCGAAGCTCAGCTTTCTCCATGTGTCGAAACAAGTCACCGCTGTGGCGATGGCTGTTTCAAGCTGTTGATCAGTGTGTTCGTCGAAGCTCTTAAAAAGCTCGCCGTTGTAAGGATTGATGCTCTGGTAACGCATGGCGCACAGGGTGTGGCAGCAAGCCCTGCGCCGCGATGGGGTATAACCCGACTCTGTCCGATCAAGTCTCAGCTATTCAAACGCCAGATCGCCAAGTTCAGCAGCGCAGCAAAAATTACCCAGGCCAAGTAGGGCAGCAGCAAAACGCCCGCTGCTTTTCTGACACGCCAAAACGCAATCAACGTCGCCAGCAGCGCGAACCACAGAACGATGATTTCTGCGAAAGCCAGTCCGGGACGATGCATGCCAAAAAATAGCGGCGTCCACAGCGCATTGAGCAGCCATTGCAGAAGAAACCATCTTAGTGCGCGCCCCTGCACTTTCCATCCTCCCTCGCGCCACACCAGCCACGCCGCGACGGCCATCATGATGTAAAGCAGAGTCCACGCCGGGCCGAAGGGATCAACTCACTGATCCAAGTCATCAAGTCCAACGCTCGAGGTTATCACAACTTCGCCCACTATCGTATCGCCATCCTCTTTCACCTCGGAGGACTCGATTTACGCCCTGTTTCCACCCATTCAAAACCCTGAAGAACCAAATTTATAAACCTGCCATGGCATGCTGGCTATGACTGTAGCGCAGGGTTGGACAGCCGTTTCGTATTTAATCAGCAGTGGAAGCCGCCTCGCTCATGATCTTGACGAGCGAATCTTCCACCTCTTGCGCCACGGGCGCCAATTGTGGCGTATTGAACATCGCCAAAAGTGCGGTGGGTTTCAACTTAGCCAGGGTGGTTTTGCCGTCCTCCTTGAAAATCGATATTCGACATGGCAGAGCGGTGGATATACTCATGTTTTCATCGAGAACCAATTTTGTTTGTTGTGGTTGGCAGACTCGAAGATCAGACAATCGCGGTCGAATGACACACCCTTCTCGATCATCGTCTGTTTGGGGTTGTGAATCTGCATCACGCCAAAGTGATTGGCATGAACGACCGCTTCCAAGGCGGTTGCAACCATGGCTTTGCTTTCCTGCTTAAGAACTCATCTGGCGTTGTCGTCAAACGCTGAATTCAAATTTGAGCGCTCGTCGTCTTGCGCAGCCGCGCGCTGGTCATGATCCGCCTGTTCATTGCCAGCCTCCACTAACTGCTCCGCGATGGACTTTTCATTTTCCATAGGCATCATCGGCTCCCGCTGACCGGTTGAGCCGGACGACTCAACCCACGAACCGACTTCAGTAAGCCCGGTCGTAATTTCTGGCTCGAGACTCTCACAGCCGATCTTGGCTGCAGCCTCCAAAATATGCTCTTTGAGGTCGCCCTCGTTCAAGATAACATTCTGTCGGTAAGAAATCGGATTCATATGGATTTTTTTTAATCGTTTTTTAAATGATTGAGTGGTATCAAAAGCTAGTCGCGCGATGGAAGTCCAGCCATGGGGTGTTCACCCCAGTTCAGATTTTGCCAGAGGCGTAGTGTCAACCTTGTTAAGTGTTGGTGAGGATCACTTTCAGCGCCCGCTCCCTTTGCGCATTGCTGAAAGTGTCATAGGCGCTCATAATCTCGCTGAGCGGAAATCGGTGGGTAATGAGCTGCTTGGGCAGCAGCCTTCCGGACATCACTGTCTTGAGCAACAACGGCGTCGATATTGCATCCACCAAGCGGGTGGTGATGGTGATGTTCTGCGACCAGAGCTTCTCAAGATGCAATGGCACACTCTCCCCGTGGATACCCACATTTGCGATGTGACCTCCGACTCCGATAATGGCCTGACAGATGTCGAAAGTCGCCGGGATCCCGACAGCCTCGATCGCTACATCCACTCCACGACCATTCGTCATGGCCATGATTTTTTCAACGGATTTGCCGTTAGTGCTGTTAATCAGCTTGGTGGCTCCGAACTTATTGGACACATCAAGCCGATGGTCATCACGATCAATCATGATGATGTCAGCTGGAGCGTAGAACTGTGCGGTCAGGAGTGCGGCCAGGCCAACCGGACCCGCACCGACAATCGCCACCGTGTCTCCGGGTTTGACACACCCATTGAGCACACCGCACTCATAACCGGTGGGTAGGATATCGCTGAGCATGACCATAGCCTCTTCGTCTGCGCCTTGGGGAATGGGATGCAAACTGGTGTCGGCTTGGTGAATCCTGACAAATTCCGCCTGGGTTCCGTCAATTGTGTTACCAAGAATCCAGCCTCCCTGCTCGCAATGCGAACATATGCCGCGTCGGCAATACTCACACTTTCCGCAAGCCGTGATGCAGGAAATCAGAACTCGGTCTCCCTTGTGAAAACGGGTCATTCCAGCGCCAACCTCCTCGATGATGCCGATGCCTTCATGCCCCAGGATTCGGCCCGTTGCCACCGTGGGCACATCTCCTTTGAGTATGTGCAGATCTGTTCCGCAAATGGTGGTCTTGGTGATTCGCACCAGGGCATCGGTTGCCTCCAGCAGGACTGGCATCGGTCGATCCTGCAACTCACTCTTTCCGGGACCGATATAGACAAGGGCTTTCATAGTGGGGTAAAATTTTATTTAATCCGTCTGCATCTCCCTGCTCCTTCTGTTCGCACGCTTACCGGGACCCGGGATTTTATCTATGTTTAATTTGCTGCCGGATCGGAAATGCGCTTGCCTCGTGGGGCGGACTAAATTTTGAATCCGCTATTCCGTTACAAGGCGATTCACCGGTCTTTATTTGTTCCTCAAACCACATCTGCAGATCGATCCCTTTGTGCATGGCGATCCAAGCATTCAAGGCCAGCGAATAAAAAACCGGGTTCCGGTGCGCTGAGACTTCACTCGACAAATCTGCCGGCTCCAGACCACATGGAATGTTGGGAAACATTTCGCAAAATACATCAGGCTTTGCATACCCATGGTGCCCAGAGCTTTATTTCTTCATCCCCTCCGCCTCAAGGCCACAGGGCAGTAAGCTCTGCGACAATGAGTGGGAGATTGCGGGGAAGATTCAATGACGGTAATATCGAACATGCCGATCATCCCGATCGTGATCACTTCTTCCATGATGCTCATGGCGTCCGCCGTAGTAGTAATGACCGCTGTGGTAATATCTGTCGTTGTAGGAGCGTCCTTGATAGTAATATCTGCCGGTTTCGTAGCGGCCACCGTAGTAATATCGACCGCCCAAGAAATAAGCATTTCCAACATAGGTGCTGGGCAAGTTATCGTAGTAGCCGTATCCGACGCCGTCACGGGAGGCAGGATAGGAGCCGTCAGGATAGCCTGAAACGACGCAAGAGGTCATGGAGACACTTGTGAGAGCCAGGGAAAGAAGTGGTATGATGAGTTTCATTGAGGGGAATTTTGGTTAGGTAAGTATTGTATTGTATTCGCGAGGTGGCTGGAGATTAAAGGGGTCTTCGCTGAATTGAGTAGGTAACGCTGGTAAGGGGTGCGGAGTTCGAAAGCGGCTTGTTCAGCGGTATTGGGGCGGGACTGCGTTCTCCTCAAAACCCCATAAAGACGGCTTGCCGATGGGGTTTCGAGGAGAACGCGGTCAAGGTGCGGAGCCACCAGTCTTGGCGGGCAGTGGATCCCTCACGCTGAACGATCTGATCGGAATGGCTTTTCTACCCACTCTGAACAGCGAAGTGCCGATTAAAGCCGTCCCGTGACAAGCAGGATGATGAGAATAATGACAATGATGCTGGCACCACCTCCGAGGAGATGGTTGCCGGAGCGGAATCCATAACCCCCGCCACCGAGTAGCAGGAGAATGAGCAGAATGACGATGATGTTCATGTTGTTAATTGGTTTTGATTTTAGACGACATTTTCGCCGTCATGTTGCAAAATAGGCGCGGTGCCTATGCACCGCCATGGGGTGTTCACCCCAAATGGCAAGGCACCCCCAAAAACTAGCGGTATATTCAGGGACCATCATACAAACGGAATTGGGGTATTCACCCCATGGTAATCGGAGGCGATGCGACTAGCATCCAATTCATGAAAGCACCAGAACGGTCCCTTCTCCCCTCTTCCGAGGCAATCGATCCCTGGCCAGTCTCTGGCGCACTAAATGTCGCAGCAATTTATGAGACGTTCGCCGCCGGAATCCGCTTGAAAGAAGCTCTCGTTGCTCTGGAGCGTAGTCTTGGTCGGGGGCGCACCATCAACAAGACATGGAGTTTTAGCATGTTGGAGCGTCTGGACGTGCGCGCGACCGCCATTCGCGAGGCCGCCGAGGCCGATATTCTTATTGTCGTTGGAGAATGCGATCAAAACTACCCGGTCCAAATCATCCGTTGGTTGGAACATTGTCTGGTCGAAAGCAGCGGAGGACCTGCTGCACTGGTGGATTTGCATGACGACGTTCCAGTTCAAGAAGGTGCTCCGACAACTCCCCATTCCAAGGTGGCTGAAATAGCCGGCCGCTGGCAGATGAATCTGATCACCAACAGTAAATTCGATGACTGGTTAAATGATGAAAACATTCACCAAATCGTCCGACAGCCAGCCGCTTCTCTAGCATTCTCCGATTCATAGTCATTTTACTCAAAACGACCTCATGATTGCACAACTTGCCAGATCAAAAGAAAAGCGTTTGGGATTCAAGCTTTCGGGAAAGCTTACCGATGAGGACTACAAGCACTTTGTTCCTGCTATTGACGCCGCGATAGCTTTCTACGGGAAAGTGCGCATCCTAGCCGAATTTGATGACTTTCATGGTTGGGATCTCCATGCTCTTTGGGACGACCTAAAATTCACCAGCACGCATTTTTCAGCAATTGAACGCATCGCACTTGTTGCAGACACTACGGAAAAAGATTGGATGTCTGCGATATGCAAGCCGTTCACCGCAGCAGAGGTGCGCTCTTTTACAAGAACACAACTTGGCGATGCCTGGGATTGGCTGGAAGCAACCATGCCATTGGCGGAACCCGATGCCTTGCAGATGTTGGATAATGGCGAATAGCGTTACCTATATTTAGGCAATTGTCCAAGCTGTGGCAGGAGCCAGCGTAAGAAGGACTTCAGACCAAGAACATTTCGATCTGCCGGTTCCCTGGTTGTCGGGCAAGACGTGAACCGAGACAGGTAGGACAACGGGTTGCTCCACGCCCTGTTGGATGGAACTCACCAGTGCCTTTACAGGTCAAACATTTTGTCAACACCTTCCGGGGCTTTTGTCGGGACGCGCGAATAGCTGACTTAATTTCACTGTGTCTGATTCCGAACGTCTTCATGAGTTTATGGGATTGTGTCATCTCAGTCCATGGTTGGAACGTTGGAGGCCTGGTCGAGCAACGCCTCACCCCGTGCGCATAGTTCAAGTGAATGATGCTCCCGACATTCACCGCATTCCTCAATGTGTTTGAAATACGCAGCGACTGCGGAATCGGGTGGTGGAAAAAATCTAGTAAAATTGGGTGTGGCAAGTTCTTCATTCATGACTTTGATAATGATGCCCGGCGTGCCAACTTACCATGGGGTAAAGGCCCCATCACGCACGCCGGTCAACCTTGGCCGATGCAAACTCCAGCGCAACGTTGAGCGTTTCCAGGAACTCCTTAACCTTGATGGGCTTAGTAAGATAGCGGAAGAATCCGGCTTCAAGGCCCTTCTCGATGTCCCGAGGAATGGCGTTGGCACTAAGGGCCACGACGGGAATATGCGCTGTGACGGGATCAAGGCGGATGATCTTCATGGCCTCGGTGCCACTGATTCCGGGCAGGTTGATGTCCATCAAAATGACATCAGGAAGATAGCCGCGCGCGAGACTAATGCCGTCCTTCCCATTCTGCGCTGTCAACAAACGGAACTCCGGACGACGAGCAATAAGCTGCTCGATAAGCTTTAGATTCGCGGGGTTATCTTCGACATAGAGCAGGAGTCGAGATCGTGAGTCTGCCTTGGCAGGGGCTTGTGCATCATTTGTGCTCGCTTCTTTAAAAGCTACTCCTTGAGGATCCGTTTCGGAGTTCAATTCAATCCAGAACACACTGCCGACACCAACGCTGCTTTCTGCGCCAATGGCGCCCTCCATCAGCTCGACCAGACGCTTGCTGACGACCAAGCCGATGCCGGTGCCCTCTTCCCCGCCTGTCTCTTTCCCAAGCCGATTGAAGGCCTGGAAAAGCATTGCCAGCATTTCGGGGGACAACCCGGCACCGGTATCCCGGACGCTGATGCGCAGACGGCCGGCTGCGGTCAAAGTGCAGTCCACCACGACGGTTCCACCGGCCTTGTTATATTTAATGGCGTTGGAGAGGAGGTTGATCAGCACCTGCTTGATGCGCGTCCGGTCGCCCTTGATGAAACAGGATTCCTCAAACTTCGGAAAGGACATAGTTATGCCGCGCTTTTTCGCCTGGGGTTCAATCATGGCTTTGCATTCGATCAAGACTTCAGGCAACGACACCGGCTCCAGCGAAAGCGAAAGCCTTCCAGACTCAATCACGGCCAGATCAAGAATCTCATTGATCAGTTCCAGCAGAAACCACCCTGCATGAAGAATCTGGTCAATGCTCGCCTTTTGGGCAGGCGTTGGGACTGGAGAATCAGACTCCATGAGCTGGGCGAATCCGAGGATGGCATTCAGCGGCGAACGCAGTTCATGACTCATGCTGGAAAGGAAATCAGACTTCGCCAGATTGGCTTTTTCCGCAATGGCTTTGGCCTTTTCCAAGTCAACTGTATTTTCCTGCAACACCTGATCCCATCGTTTGCGTTCCGTGACGTCGCGCGCGGCGGCGAACACGCCTTGGAGAATGCCGTCTCGGTTATAAAAGTTGGTAGCGTTGTAAGATACCACGGTTTCCTTGCCGTCCTTGGCGCGAGCGGTCAGTTCGTAGTCGGTCACCTTGCTCTCACTGAGCACCTGCTTGATCCCCGCCTCGGCCCGGGCTGGATCGGTGAAGTAGTTCTTGAAGGGGGCTCCGATCAACTCCTCACGTGAACAACCCGTCAGCGCCTCCGTCTGCTTGTTCACGTCGGTGATGATGCCGGAGGGATCGGTGGTCATCAACGCATCAATGTTGGATTCGATCAGCGAGCGTGTGTAGAACTGTTGATCGCGCAGACGCTGGTCGAGCTTCTCCTGTTCCGCTTCGACCTGCTTGCGGGCGGTGTTGTCGGTGCCGATCAAAAGATAGCCGATGATGTCTGCGTGGTCGTGGGCATCGCGCAAGGCTGTGACCGAAACGACCGCCGGAAAACGGCTGCCATCCTTGCGGATGTAAGTCAGTTCATAAATGTCTTCAATTCCACGGGAGGCTTTGAAGACGAGGGCCTCGAAGCCAGGGGCAAGCGTGGTGCCCAGCTCCTTGCTCAACGCTGCGGCACGCGCGATCACTTCCTGGGGATCAGAAATTTCAGCCGGGGTGATCTTGTTCAGAACGTCGGAGGCAGCATAACCGAGCATGCGCTCGGCACCGATGTTAAAAATCTGGATGACACCTTTTTCATCGGTGGCGATGCTGGAGAAGTTGGCGCTGTTGAGAATGGCATCCTGCAACGCCCCCGTCTTCAATATGGCCTCGTTGCGCAAGACCTCCGTGTTGGCCCCCACCGTTACGGTTTCAACAGGGGGCGTGGGGTTGATTTCTAATGGCATCGGATGATCAAATGCGACCCATGACAAGAAGCACGACAAGAGACCTCAACAGTGTCATGACTTCACGAGCGAAAGCTCCGTTTGGAAATGCTCACGAACCTTTGCTGCAATTTGATGGTAGGTCATTTTGTCCGCCGGTTCCACTTCGACTCTGCGAGACGCCGGCCTTTCCTGCGAGAGGCGTTTCACGAATTCACCCTTGGCTTCTCCTGGCCCGAACACCAGAAGTGACTCTGCCTGATGGACGCCGGAAATAACTTCGTCGTAATACTTGTTAAGCTTGCTGGCAAATCTCCGGTCCCTTACGTCGTCGGCCATAGTCTGAAGCGCTTCATGGGGAACGGTGGACCGTTCACCATCGCGGCGACCAGGTTGTTTGTCCGCCTCGGACAGGATCACATTGGTTTCATCGCCTTTGTCAGTGAGAAAAACGATGACCGCCCGCTGATGATCGATCCACAATCCAATGTGTCTGTTCAAGGCGGTGAACTTGAGTGCTTACGTTACCTCTTCCGGGCATCGACCGCGGCCTTTTGAGCGTCGGACTCTGCTTCGGCTTTTTTCTTGTCCGCATCCAACTGGGCTTGCGCTGCGTCCTTGCTGGCTTCGATGTTTGCCTTGTCAACCTTGGCCTTAGTTTCGGTTTGCTTCTTGGCATCTGCGGCTGCGGCGTTAACGGCGTCCTTGCGATTTTCGATGGCGTCTTTGGTGGCGTTTTCTTGGGCTTCGATCGCTGACTTCTCCTTGTTGCAACTGACGAGGAAGAGAGATGAGAATGCGAGAATGGCCAGTGTAGTGTGTTTCATGATAATAGCTTGGTGGGGGTTCAATGGCGGCTTTAGCAATGCGAGCCACTCAGTAATACAACATGTTTGTTACAGCCCTTAACCTCAATGGGGTCTAACCCTACCGGCTAAAGGATCGTCTGCTGCACACTGCTCTCGATGATGCCTGACGAGATGGCGTAGCGGGTGAGGCCGGCGGTGTCGTGAATGTTGAGTTTCTCCATGAGGCTCTGACGATGTTTTTCCACCGTCTTGACACTTATCTGAAGTTCGGTCGCGGTTTCTTTGTTGGCCTTGCCTTCCGCCACCAGTTGGAGGACCTCCGTCTCCCGCGATGTGAGCAAGACAGTCGCTTTCCCCGGCAGGTCACCCCGTTCATGGGCTTTTTTGTCGTGATACTTGCGACGTTGGGAAATGCTCGGACTGACGCAAGTCTTGCCTTTGTGAACTTCCCGAATCGCCGCGGGCAGAATATTAGCGGCGGTTTGTTTGATCAGGTAGCCCTTCGCGCCAATGGACATGACCTGCTCCACATAGGCGTCATCGCTGTGCGCGGAGAGTATCAGCACCTTGGTGGTGGGCGCGTTTTGCAGAATTTGACGGGTCGCCTCCAGCCCGTTGAGCAGCGGCATGGCAATGTCCATGACGATGACATAGGGACAAAGCGGTGAGGCGAGTGTCACGGCCTGGCGACCGTTCTCCGCCTCTCCGACGACCTCAATGTCATGTTCCAGTTTCAACAAGGCCCGCAGACCTTCGCGGACAATGGTGTGGTC
>JAYVOH010000125.1:0-4999 GCA_043758025.1 Verrucomicrobiota bacterium | reverse complement strand
TCGTTCATCCCATCCGCCATGAGCACAATTACCATCCGCATTCCCGATTCCGTGCAACGTCATGTCGAGCGGCTGGCCGCCAGGAGCGGCATCTCGGTGGATCAATTTTACGCCAGCGCAGCGGCGGAGAAGCTCGCGGCTTTGGAACCCGCCGACTCCATCGCCCAACGCGCAGCCCGCGCGGATCGCGAGACATTCCTGCGAGTCATGGAGAAGGTGCCGGATGCCGTGCCCGCGAAATGGGATCGCCTGCCGCAATGAGTCGCAAAGGCGTGCTGACGATAAATGACACACTGTCCGCCCGCCTGCCCGCCAAGCAGAGCGACTCTCACCGAGCGAATGCACGCGGCGGGGTATCTGTGAGGGTGATCTTTGTTCGCGCTGCTGTTAGCTCGAGAAAGCTTTCATGCTGCCGATGACTTTGGCATTGGCGCAGCGACGAAAACAGCTCGCGCGGCCAGCTCTTCGGCATGGAGCAGTTGCGCTGCTTTCTCCGACGGCCAGCCCACAACGTCAGCGTGATTGCGTGGCAACCCCGCTCCCTCGACAGGTCTCACGTCGAGATTCTGCGTTCGGGCTTCGCGAGCAAAAAAATCGCCCCTGCCGATGAGAGGAAATTTGCGCCCGCATTTATCGCCCGCCTCCCGCATTGCCGCGACATCGCGCCCTATGTTCCAAAGGTCATCTTCCGTGAGGTCGCGGTGTCGAATCACGGAGAGTTCGCGGCGACTGTAAGGCAGGAATGCTTCCGGCTCTGCAAAAAATCTGCCTTCCTTTTCCCACACATGTTTTTTTACCATGATGATACGTGCGAGCCGCTCACCATCTTCTACGGCAACGTCAGCCAGAGACACGGATTAAGCCTGATACACGCGCCGCACGAGGTTGCAGATGTCCTCGGGAATCCTGTCAAAAAATGGCTTCGTGCCGTGAAGCTTCTCGTTGCCAAAAAGTGCAGCGAAATCAATTCGGTAGTCCGGATGCACGCTGACCATCACAATCCGTCGAGGCAGAGTGCGCCATTTGAAGGTCACGCATCCGTCTGGATCAGCGGAGAGCACTGGACGGTGAAAGCCGGCAGGCAGCGAACGAATCAAACTCTGCGCGATCCGGTAGGCTTCTGGAGAAACGGCCTGGGCCCCGTGTCCATCCCAATCCGATTGGAAGCAATCCAGCATCAGATTGTCCAATTCAGACAAGAGTTGTGCGGTGGCATCCGAACCCGGATATGCCTTGGCAGTTTGTGCGCTGGGATGCGAAACAGCACTGCGATACGTGTATGCTGGCGCATATCCGCCCGGAGAAAAACCTTCAGTTGGTGGAGCGAAAAACGGCATGATTATTTATATAGTTGGAGTGCTTCCTCCGTCAACAGGTGGAAGAACGCGTTGTTTTTCAGGTCGTGCATTTCGTTCAAAACATCACGGACATCCCTCCCCAAGGCGGGCAGCGATTCCTTGAGTATGATCTCGATATCCAGAATGAAAGGGAGCGGCCCCGCAGGAGCCTGCAAAAATTCCGGTTTGATGATCGCCTGCACCATGCACTGCGACTCATCCACAGCGTAGAGTGTGTGGTGCATAAAGCCGTGAAACTTCCAGTTTAATTTGGGCGGGGGAACCGGCGGCGTGGTGAAGTATCGCGACAGCCTGAAACCATCCTGCGGAAATTCCAGCCGATTGATGAAACGGACACCCACCGCGTTCAGTTCTTCCGGTTCAAGGATCCCCTTGAAATCATCCCAGCCCGCAAATGCGGATGTCTCCAACGCCAGCCAATCCTCATACGGCGCGAGCTTGCTGAAAGTGTAGCCGTCACGACGCGCCTGATGCACGCTCGTCTGCGTCTTTGATCGGAACATCAAACCCTGAATATGCGATTTCACTTCGGGCGGCAAAGGCCCGTCTGGCGTTTGTGTGAGATTGATTTCCAGCGGGCGGATTTCCTGAATTTCCGTGTGCTCCGGCCACTTCGCCGCAAGGGCGGAGCGCAGCTTTTCCGGTTGCCAGAGATGCGCGGCATTCGCCTGAAAATTCACCAGCGCCTCAACGATGGGCGCGCGGGAAAGATGGAAGATTTCGGGCATGGGTGGACAGCAATAAGCAAACGGCGAACCCTGCGACAAGCCTCGCAAGCGTTGCGTTCAAATTTTCACGCCGATGTTTTCCGCGCGGAGGGCGGGAGGAAATTAGCCGGTGGTCGAGCGAGCGCAGCGAGCGAACACCACCGGATCGTGCCGTCCAAAAAATCATGCGCCTCGGCAGGGGCGCGGGGAGCGCACTCACTCCAGCCAGTTTTCCAAACGAAGGCGGGGAACTTTCTGGAAATCCACCTCGTTGCGCGTGAGGAGTGTCGCATCGTGCATGAGGCAGATGGATGCGATTTTGAGGTCTTGGGTGCCGCCTTGTGGCAATGCCTTGCGCAGGTCGCGAAAGATGCCCGCCGCCTGCTGATCGAAGGCAAGGACGGAAAGCGCCATCAGCAATTCAAGGCTGTGCTGGAATTCCGCGTAACCGTGAATCTGCTTCGAGGTGCCGGCCTTCTGCCTGCGGATGAAGGCGCACCAGCCCTCCGCCACTTCCTGGGCGGTGATGATGGTGGTGAACACCTGGGCCTTCCGCTCTTGGAATCGCGCCTTCAGTCGCGCGCCGAGCGCGGTGTCGTGGACGAGTTCAGCAAAGTGATTCGTGTCGAGGACGACGAACATCGGCTCACCATTTCTCCCGGTTTGCCTTCTTTCGCCATTTCGCACCGAGGCGCATCGCCTCGGCAAAGTATTGGTCGTTTTTCGCGGCCCCGACAATCTTGCGCCAGCCGTCGCTCACTTTGCCGCTGATCCTGCCTTCGAGTTCGGTCACGCGTCGTTGAAGGTCATTCACGGTTTGTTCCAAGACTTTCGTGCTCATGCGGCGAGACTGCCATGCCGAAGTCTTGCTTTCAAGAGCCGAACACCACCGGACCGTGCCGTCCAAAAAATCATGCGCCCCGGCAGGGGCGCGGGGAGCGCGCGTTCCGCCACCCCTGCCGGGGTGGTGGTTCGTTTTCATCCGGTGATCCGGTGGTGTTCGCTTCGCTCGACCACCGGCTAATTTCCATCGGCCCTCCGGGCCACGAGGCAATCGGAATCGAAGTTCGGATGGCGTGATGCGCGCGGCGGAGAACGGATGATTCGCATCTTGTTTTTCCGGCGCGAACAGAAAATAAATATACAAACCAATCATGAATGCTGCCACCAAACATTCGATGCTTCGCTGGATTCACATCATCTTTGCCCTTCCGATATTTGGTTACATTTATGGCCCGCCTTCGGAAACTCTACAGTATCTCCCTTATTTTCGGTTTATCTATTTTCCTTTAGTTGTCCTTTCAGGATTATGGATGTGGAAAGGCCATGTCATTCGACGGATTTTTTCCAAAAAATCGGACTAATCGGGGGCCACTCTTCACACGATAGCATTAAAATGGAACTTATATGAAAGCCGTTAAAATAAAAAAGGAATTGTCACCAGAACAACGGGAAGAACTACTCAGGGCGTTGGAAGCCCGTTTTGAGAAAAACATGAACCGCCATCAAGGTCTCGAATGGGCTAAGGTAAAGGCAAGGCTGGAAGCTAATGCCGAAAAACTGTGGTCACTGAATGAAATGGAAAGAACGGGCGGGGAACCGGATGTGGTAGGCCATGACAAGAAGACGGGCGAAACCATCTTTTTTGATTGTTCAGCGGAAAGTCCTAAAGGCCGCACCAGTATTTGTTATGACCGCGAAGGGCTGGATTCGAGGAAGGAACATAAGCCGAAAGACACCGCCATGGATATGGCAGCGGCCATGGGCATTGAGCTTTTGACGGAAGAACAATATCTGGAGCTGCAGAGCCTTGGGGATTTCGACACGAAGACGTCGAGTTGGGTGAAGGCACCTGCTGACATTAGAAAACTCGGCGGCGCGCTCTATGGTGATCGCCGCTACGGCCGCGTCTTCGTGGGTCACAACGGTGCGCAGTCTTACTATGGTGCCAGGGCTTTCCGCGGCTCGCTCAGGGTTTGAATTTGGACGCCTGTGCATCCGCGGGATGCGGATTTCCGTCTGCGACATTCCCGGACGGCTCGCCGCGGGCATGGACAACGAGCAGATTGTTGGGGAGTTCCCCGAGCTGACGCTCGGGGAGATCCGGGCTGCGCTCGCCTGCGACGGCCCGCTTGCTGGCGGCGCACTTTAAGGGGGACCACTAAGAGGGGGGACCACTAACCTGCACTGACCGGCACTCATGGGAGGAACCATTTGGCGGGTGATGTGCAGGATGCATTGCGCCGTGGAAATCATGTCGAAAGCGATGTCACGCAAAGGCGCAAAGACATAGCGCAGCCGCAACCTAAGCTGGATGCCCTGAATCTTGATGCTGAGGACGCAGATGTTTTCAGAGAGGCACGCAGAGGATATTCTCCTCTGCGTGCCTCTCCACATTCCTCTGTGTCCTCTGCGTCTGAATAAATCTTCTCAAGATGGAACGAAATCATGAGATAGCATTGCTAAGAACCCAGCGCCCTTTGCGCCTTTGCGGCTTTGGGTGACTCATCAAACCATCTTGAAAAACACTCGGGCGTCATTTTCACAAAGCGCCGCAGCATCACCGTGCGGGTGAGGAAACCCACGGGGGAAATTTTTCACCACCTTCTTCATGAGTGCCGGTCAGTGCAGGTCAGTGGTTGAACCTTCCGCGGTATCAGGGTTCACTGGAGCCTCATGAAATTCGTCATCGCCGGGACCGGAGCCAGTGGCGCGATTTATCTCCAGCGGCTGCTGGGGAAAATGGATGCCTGCGCGCACGAGGTGCATCTCGTCCTGAGCACGTTTGCCAAGCAGGTCATCCACGAGGAGATCGGCGAACTGAAAATCCCCGACGGCGTCCGCCAGCACGGCGACCGCTCGATGAACGTGCCGTTCGTGAGCGGCTCCACGCCGTTCGATGCGATGGTGATCGTGCCGTGCTCGATGGGCACG
>JAYVOH010000124.1:0-13903 GCA_043758025.1 Verrucomicrobiota bacterium | reverse complement strand
ACGATGCGCACTTTGCAGAAGCGTTCGTAGAAGCGCATGAGCTGGAGGAAGCGGACTTTCTCCACATTGCCGAGCACGAAGCGCCGGTCCACCACGCGTGAGACGCAATGGTAATACGCGGCAGTCAGGTGTGGTGGAGCTTTTAGACGAGGCTGACGCATGACAGGAAAATGGATTGGCATCTCAAAAGTGCAACCGTTTTGTCACAAAGGGACAGACACTATGTATTCTAAGGAGTTGGCGAAGTCGGCCGCCATTTCGTCGTAGAGGCTCACGCCGCTGGTGCGGCGTCAAATCAACGAACCGCAGCGTCTTCTAAAATCCCCAGCCCAGACGCACGGCGAAAAAGTGCTGCATGAGATCGCTGCGCAGGACCTGACCTTGATAATCCAGCAGCAGACTGAGTCCATGGCGGAACTGAAAATGCACGCCACCACCAATTGAAAGGTAGTCCTGACCAGGCACTTGCATGTCCCCACTGGCCCGGAAGGTCTTGTTCTCCCGGGTTAGACTGGTCGCCCTGAACGTGCTGCGGTCATTGCCCTGCTGTATACCACGTAGCAAATAATAGGGTGAGTTGAGCAACTGCACTCCTACGCCGCCGTTGTCGTCGAAATTCTCGTGCTCCCAGCCCAGTCGAAACTGCGGAGTGATGGTGATACCACTCGTTTCGATTCTCTTGGAAACTTGCCATCCGACGCGGCTCACCAGCGAGTCGTAACTTTGTGCGTCGTAGTGCAGCCCTGCGTTGCCGCCACCACTCTCGTCGAACGCTCCCATCCTGCCGCGAATCCAGTCGATGCCAGCAAAAGGACCGGTGGTCAGCGTGCCTTGCTGCGCCTTGAAGTTCCATCCCGTGTTGAACTGAACCGCGTTGCTGGTGGTGCCGCTGCTTCCCCGTGCCACGGAATATCCCGCGCCGGGATTGCGCGCGGTATCGAGACTGTAGGAACCCCAGCTGTAAAGCAGGTCGCTCCAGAAATGCCCGTCGGCGTAGGACACATAGGAAGAGAGCGCCGGCCCGTCGAGCTTCAGCCCACCAAGGTTGTTTTTGAAATTCTGGTCGCTTTGTAGATATGAAAATGCGAAGCCAAGTGTCCAGCTGTCCCCGAAATGCCGGTCGATGCCAACGGATGACGCCCACGTGTCGCTGTCCAGCCCTGCCTGCGATCCGATGCTGCCGAGGTTCGCGCCTCCATAGTCCACGTTGGCAAAAGCATCCCACTGCAGCGAGCGTGGCATCTTCTGAATCACCTGCGGAACCTTGGCAAAATCACCGTCGCCCTCGCCGGGAACGAACAGACTCCCGGCATCCCCGCCGCCCGGAGTGTGCCCACCGGCCCGCAATTCGAAAAGATGCCCGTTGATATCGTTGAGCACCGTGCGTGAAGCCGACAGATGTCCCAGCATGAATGCCTGGCCCGCAGGCAGGCCGGAGTGAAGCACCGAGTCGATTGCCTTCTGGTCGACCACCTCGATCGTGACGACCCTTTGCGCAGGTGGCGACGGAGGTGGCGACACTGCCGCCGGCAAAAGCGGGCCTGAGTCCGTCCTTAGCACCAGCTGAAGCGTGGCCTCCTTCTGAATGTTGTAATCCGCGAGTGTTCTGCCATCATCCAGCTGCATGCCCGCAAAAACCAATGTCT
Organism: Verrucomicrobiota bacterium; assembly: GCA_043758025.1. Taxonomy (GTDB): domain Bacteria; phylum Verrucomicrobiota; class Verrucomicrobiia; order Verrucomicrobiales; family Verrucomicrobiaceae; genus VFKE01. The sequence goes on along the minus strand of JAYVOH010000124.1, from coordinate 12,257 downwards.
GCTGGTCGGGTGGGATGCCCTCCTTGTCCTGGATCTTCGCTTTCACATTATCAATCGAGTCAGAGGGCTCCACGTCAAGGGTGATCGTTTTGCCCGTCAGTGTTTTGACGAAGATCTGCATCGAGAACGCCGCGCAAGGAAGCGACACTAATAGCAGAACAAGCAGCACGCGCATTGTGCCGCTGCATTTCGGCTGGTGATAAATTTGCATGGGCTTTAATATGGGTGAACGCCCTTGGCGTAAAGCTATAAACAAAACGCCCCGGCCAGCATCGCTGCCAACCGGGGCGCACCCGAACCGAGGAACGCCGATGCCCTCGAAACTCAATTTATGCTAGGAATTTGCTTCCGCTCCCCTCGCGCCGCACCCGCCCCGGGCGCGCATCGGAGCCTGGGAGTGAGGGGGTATGGGGGGAGAGAGGGCCGGACATGGGATAAATCGGGCTCTCCGTGCTGCTCCAGACACCCGATTCCGGGCACCGAAGATGGGTGGAAGTGTGATTCATGGCACATTTTCGACAGCCTGAGCATACCTCTCCTGTCCGCGGTGCCAAGATTTTATTGGCAGCGGGGTTTTGCAGTTCAGGCTTGAGGCTGGAGACCGCAGGCTGGAGGATTTGGTGGCGGGCGGGCCTGCTTCAATCGGCATCGAGAACCAGGATGCGTTCATCATCGAGCGGGACTTCCTTGGGCTTCCAGGTGGATTCGTTGCTCTGATGGGCGTCGAACCACTCGAAGACCGGCTCATCGTCATCGGCGGGTATCCACTGCCTGATGGCCTGCCAGGATGGCGGAAGGCGGAAGGCGGAAGGCGGAAGGCGGAAGGCTGGAGACTGGAGGCTGGAGGGGTCAGTTTCTTCGCAAAGCGCGGATGAGCCCATTGAGCACTTTGGCCGATTCGACAGCGACTGGAAGGAGTTCCGCATGCTCGGGGGCGCTGAGGAATCCGAGTCGGTGAGAAAGGCCAATCTGGTATTCGACTTCGCGTGCTGAGCCGTAGGCGATGTCCAAAAAACGGAGATATTCGGGTTCAGTAGGGCGGGCGCTTCCTTCGACGATATTGGAAGCGATTGAAACCGCAGCACGGCGAAGCTGTGAAGTGAGGCCGAACATCTCCCCCTTGGGAAATGACGCAGTGTTTTTGTAAACAAGAATGGCGAGTTGGTCCGCCAGTTGGAATGCCCTGAGTTTTGTGTGGTCGCGCATGACTCTTTCTACAGCCTCCCGCCTCCGGTCTCCAGCCCGCCTTTGAAGCCGCTGTGTTTCCAGGAGAGCAGATCGGCCACTTTGCGCTCGCTGAGATGTTTTCCGGCAAGGAGGACTTGCAGGAGGCGGTTGCGGAAGAGTTCGGTGAGCGGCGCGAGGTCCTCGGTGGGCATGCAGTGGAAGCGGCCGTCTTTGTCGAACAAGCCGTCGGCAGCGAAAACGTGGAGGTGCGGATGGAAAACAAGGTAGTCGCCGAAGGTGTGGACGGCAGCGGCAGCGGCGATGCGCCCGCCGGGCAGGTCGAGGCGGATGCGGAAGGCGTCGCGCAAGCATTCGGTGGCGCTTTGGAAAAGGAGGTGGAGGAGGTGTCGGCGCTTGCGAAAGATGCCGCGCAGGATTTTCGGGATGGTGAAAACGAACTGGCGGTGCGGGACGGCATGACATACGCAGGCGGAGATCCATTCGCCGGTCTGGCGGGTGCGGCGCTGGTGGCAGGCGGGGCAGAAGTGCCGGGACTTGCAGGTGAAGGCGAGGAGCTTTTCGTGGCCGCAATCGGGGCAGTGGTAGCGGGTGAAGTCGGCGGCGAGATCGCCGCAGCGCAGGAAGGCGCGCACGGCGGCGACGGTGTCGGGGCGCAAGGGTCCCATGGCGGGGCGGTGGTGTTTTTCGTAACCGGCGAGGAAATCATCCCAGGCATGCTGGACGATCTGCCAGAGGGGTGAGGCGCGGGGACGGCGGGGTTGGTAGATGGATGGCACGATAAGATGTTCATACGAACACTTCCACGATACGCGGCTCCGAAACCACCGCGCCCGATTTCCTTTTCCACTCGATAGCCAGGAAGCTGAAGGAGCGGCTTTCCTCCACCGGCCTTTTTCACTTGGAAAAGCAGCGCTGCCAGTTGCTCCGGGGTGAGCTTGTCCAAATCCTTCAATTCCGGCGGCGGGGCTGGCAGATCGGGCTTCTCCTCCGACACTGTGACGCCGACCTGCAAGTCGGTGCGGCCGACTCGAATGATGTTGCCGTGCTTTAGTTCGATTTCGGGGTAGCTGCGCTTCGCGCCTTGTTCGGGAGTTTCGCCGGGTTTGCGGCCACCGCAGACTTTGCCATTCACGAAAGTGCCGTTGAGGCTGCCGAGGTCACGCAAGGAGGCCTGGGGCGGACAGGCTTCGAGGATGAAGTGATGCCGGGAGACGTGGTCGTCGTCCTTGATACAAGCATGGCAGTCGTCCATGCGTCCAAGCAGAAAGGTGTCGTGCGAGAGGAAGGCAAAGGTCTTTCCCTTCGCTTTCCTTCGGTGACAAGCAGATGAACCTTGGCTGGCATGGTTGTTGCCTCACATACCAAGAAGGCGGATTTTCGTCAACCGATGTCGGCGGGATGGAGGAAACGTTTGCTTTCACCGATTCACCGAGTTCCTGCTCTGCGACGCACCAACTTCCTGCCTTTCGCTTGCCAAGCCCATCTCCTGTGCAATAATCACTGCCCCTTATGTCCATTCTTATCAATATTCTCACGATCTTCGAGGTCATTGTCTGCATTCTGCTTTCACTGCTGGTGCTCATGCAACGCCCGCGTCAGGAAGGACTTGGTGCCGCTTTCGGGTCCGGCATGACTGATCAGATGTTTGGCGCGCAGACGACCAACGTGCTTCAGCGCGGTAGCGTCTATCTAGGGATCGCCCTTTTCGTCCTGACCTTCGTGCTCGCCATTCTGACCTCGCATCTGGACAACCGGGATGCCAAAGGCAAATCCTTGCTCGATGGTAAAGATAAAAAAACGATTTCGACTGCGCCCCTGGAACCCAAGAAGGAAGACAAACCCGCCACAGTTCCGGCCACCACGCCTGCTCCGGCCACGACCACACCTGCTGCGGAAAAGTCGGCGGACGCCAAGACCGTCCCTGCTCCAGAATCTAAGCCAGCAGAATTACCTGCGACACCTGCCGAAACACTGCCCGCTCCTGAGAGCCTGCCTACGCCACCGCCTGCGCCCGTGTTGCCGAAATGATTCGCGCCGGGCATTGAATGCGTTTTATGTTTGGGGATGCGTCATTGGAACCGCATCCCCAATTTTTTTCCCTTGAGGCTGGCCGGATTATTTTGTCTTGGGCTGTGTTTGAGCGCCTGCTCACGCAAGGCAGAGCGCGCCGATCTCGTATTCATTAACAGCGCCGAGCCGGAAACTCTCGATCCTGCGATGATCACCGATCAGGTGAGCATGAGGCTGGGCGAGTCGCTCTTCGAGGGGTTGTGCCGGCTCAATGCCGAAGGCCAGGCGGAGCCAGGCGCTGCGGAACGCTGGGAAGTATCTGAAGACAAGCTCCATTACACTTTCCATCTCCGCGCCAATGCCCTCTGGAGCAACGGCGAGCCGGTGACTGCGCATGATTTTGTGAAATCATGGGAGCGTGTGCTGAACCCGGCTACTGGCAGCGATTATGCCACCCAGCTTTATCCTTTGAACAAAGCGCGGGATTACAACGAGGGAAAACTCAAGGACTTCACCCAGGTCGGCGTGCGGGCCATCGATGATCGCACGCTGGAGACAACACTGGAGAATCCCGTGCCTTACTGGATTGATCTATGCGCCTTTCAAACGCTCGCGCCCGTGCATCTGCCCACGGTGGAGAAGCATGGCGGAAATTGGATCCAGCCCGCGAATCTCGTGGGCAACGGCCCGTTCCTGCTGGAGCGCTGGCGCATTGACGACCATATCCGGCTGAAAAAAAATCCGCGCTACTGGGACGCGGCGAATGTGAAGCTGAACACCGTCGATGTGCTGCCCATCAGCAACGCCAACACGGCGCTCAATTACTTCTACACCGGCCAGGCTGATCTGCTCATGGACAAGGGCATGGTGCCCGTCTCCCTCGTCAACGAACTGAAGAAGCAGCCATGGTTCCATACCGGACCGTTCCTCGGCACCTGGTTCATCCGCATTAACTCCACGAAGCCGCCTTTCACGGACGCCAGAGTCCGGCGCGCGTTTGCTCTCGCAGTGGATCGCAAGCGTATCGTGGAAAAAATCACCCGGCTCGGCGAGCAAACTGCCTCCAGTTTCACGCCACCGGGCGCGGGAAAAAACTACCAGCCGCCCGCTGGTCTATCGCTGGATGTTAAACAGGCGCGGGAGCTTCTCGCGCAGTCCGGCTTCCCCGGCGGCAAGGGATTTCCGCGCGTCGAATATCTTTATCTGCCGCTGGATGTTGAGCGCAATATCGCCATCGAATTGCAGTCCATGTGGCGGGAGAATCTCGGCATCGATGTCAATCTCACCAAGCAGGAACAGAAGATGTGGCTCGTCTCCATGCGTGAACTGAGTTACGATCTATGCCGCTCCAGTTGGGTGGGTGATTACAATGATCCGAACACCTTCCTGGAATGCTTCACCAGGGGCAACGGCAACAACCGCACGGGCTGGGCCAGCGCCCGCTACGATGAACTCATCGCCGCCGCCGCACGCGAGGCTGATGTGGGGAAGCGTCATTCATTTTTCAGCGACGCGGAAAAAATTCTTATCAGCGGCGAGTCCCCTATCATCCCCGTCTATCACTATGTCGGCGTCCAGTTCCGGCGCGATGGTCTCAAGGGCGTTCAGGCCAATCTGATCGACGATCATCCGTTCCGCGCGATGTCGTGGAAATGAATGCGGTAGATGCTTCTTTCAGCCCTCCACCTTCTTCGTCAGTCGCGCTTGATCCTCATCACTCAACCGGCTGATGAACGTGCGGAAAGGTTCGCCCCACTCCGAGATGAAGACCGCCTGATTGGCGTCCACCTTTTCCAGCCGAGCCCAGACCTGTGTGCCTTGCCGGTCGCTCCACATGCGATAACCAAATTTCTCCATCTCCTTTCGTCGTGACTCGCCGCGTTTTTTGGACAGTTCCGTCGCGTAATGAATCCACTGCGTCGTGCGGCTTTTCCATTCCGAATTGTAACCCGTCTGCCGCGCGACCTCGGTCCCGTCGGGCAGTGTCATGAGCAAGACGGGGAAACCGTTCGGCTTGTAGCGCGCTTTCAGCGACCGGTAGTAATCGCTGCGAGCGGTGTCTTGATTTGCGAAATCCACGCGCAAAAGCACACAGGGCGGCGCGTCGGCATTGCTGAGTTCAGGAACAGAGTTGAGCACCCTTTCCAATTCCACTCCCGGCTGGCTCATCTGATGGGTGAACAGAATAAGCAGCGGCAGCCCCGCACGCTTGGATTGGGCAATGGACTCGCTCACGCTTGGATTCCACCTGACTGCGGACGGGCCGGAACCAGAATTCTGAAATGACGATGAAAAATCAAACATCGACTGTCCGGTGGCAGGCTTTCCACTTTCGTTCGGCGCATCGGCTCCTCCATCGGATTTTTTTTCCCGGTTGGACAATGCCGAGCATGCGCAAAGAAACGCAACTGGAATGAGATGGCAGAATTTTTTCATGCCTCAGCCAGCATCATGGATAACAGACTAAAATCCACGGTTGGGCCGGAGCGCCTCCACCATGGAGCCGGGCTGATAACCAAGCGGCGAAAACGCACTCGCGCCCTGATAACCCACGCCAGTCGATCCGGCGGGCTGGTAGAAACCTCCGGTGCTTCCTTTGCCGGGAGCAGACACACCCGTGGGATGATCACCCGTGGGAATGCCCATCGCGACTTTCTGCGACTCCACCAGTGCGTGGCGCGACCAGGCCAGGTCACTGGCGCGGGCCGTAACGGAGGCGCGTATTTCCTCCGCTTTTCTATCGCGCTCAGCCTGGGAAATCTCACCGCGATCACGCTTGTCATCCAGGCGCGCGATCTGCTCCTGCGCCCGCTTCTCGGCCTCCTGATAATAGCGATCCATGTCAGCCGCCGTGGGAATGGTGGAACGACAGGCGGCCAGCATCATCATCGAAAGCAGGGATAGAATTTGGAGAACCTTCACAACCCAAGTCTAACTGGCGCGACTGGTTTTTTCAATGAAAAGCGACTTTGCCAGCGACGGCCGGGATGTTTTGCTCGTAACCTTACCAATGCCGCAGGAAACTTCATCGCCAATCCCCGCCGATGCTTCACCAAGCGCGGCGTTTCTTCCCTACCCTGCTTCGCGGCTGGCACCCAAAATCGTGCCCCAGGATTTAACCAGCTTCAAATCGCGGGGCGTGGGGCGCGTGGAACGCGAGCTCCAACAGGAACTCGTCGAGCTGCGCGAAAAATATCTCGCCGTGTTGGACGCCTTCAACTGGAACAAGCTCATCTTCGAGGCGCACTTCGGATTCGAGCCTGTGACCGGAGATCTCTATCATCTCTATGAAATGCAGGGCCGTCATGTTCTGAGCATGATTGGTCCCGGCGAATGGCGTCAGCGCTGGATCGGCTCCTTCCGTCTGAACGCCGACTGCCGCTGGTTGCCTGTGGAAATCGCCCCTGATTTTGATCTGCGAAACTGGATCGATGCCCGGGCTGGTGAGCGTGTTTGATGCGCGACGTTGACTGTTGCCATTGTCTTGGCAAATGACCCTGATGCCCAATTACTCGAACATCGGCTCCCTCCTGAGCGGCCCCAGTGGCATTCAGGAATTGATGGATGACCTCGGACAGTGCTTGTCCATCTCGCCCGATATGCGGATGCTCGGCGGCGGACAACCCGCAGCCATTCCCGAAGTCCAGGCGCTGTGGCGCCAGCGCATTCGCGAAATGCTCGATGACGGCGCAGCGCTGGATCGCGCGCTGCTGAACTATGATCCGCCCTCCGGCAATCATCATTTCCGCGAGGCGATGGCGGATTTTTTGAAGCGCGAATGCCATTGGGAAGTGGCGAGCGAAAATATCGCGGTGCTGCCCAGCAGTCAGACGGCCTTCTTCATGCTCTTTAACCTGCTGGCTGGAGAAACCCCCGCAGGCAAAAAGCGCATTCTGCTGCCCATCGTTCCTGAATACATCGGCTACGCCAATCAAGGACTCAGCGCTGACATATTCATCGCCTGCCGTCCGGTCATCGAGGAGCGCGGCGCGCATGAGTTCAAGTATCGCATGGATTTGGATCGCGTGAAGATCACGCCGGATATCGCCGCCGTCTGTGTCTCCTGCCCCACGAATCCATCTGGCAATGTCATCGGTGAAACAGAATTCGCCCATTTGCGCAACCTCACGCAGCAGCACGGCATCCCGCTCATAGTGGACAATGCCTATGGCCATCCCTTTCCCGATGTCGTCCACACCGGATTTGCGCCGCACTGGGAGCCGGGCATGATTTTCTCCATCAGCCTTTCCAAGATCGGCCTGCCCGGCGCGCGCACCGCAGTCATCGTTGCCGACAAAGAAATCATCCGCGCTCTTAGTAACATGAACGCCATTGTTTCCCTCGCGAACGGCAACATCGGTCAGTCCATCCTCCAGCCCATGCTGGCGGACGACACTCTGCCGCGACTCTGTCGCGAAGTCATCCGTCCCTTTTACAGCACACGCTCCGACACCGCACTCGCGACCATGACGAGCGCGATGGGCGATAAATTTCCCTGGGCCATTCACTCGCGCGAAGGCGGTTTCTTCCTATGGCTCTGGCTAAAAAATCTGCCCATCCCCGCAGCGGAACTTTATCAGCGACTCAAAAAACGGAAGGTGCTCGTCATCCCCGGTCACTACTTTTTCTTCGGCCTCGACGAGCCATGGGAACATTCGCAGCAATGCCTCCGCCTCACTTACTCGCAGCCGGAAAATACTGTCCGCGAGGGATTGGAGATTCTGGCGGATGAGGTCGCGAGACTTTACGCGTGAAGGAGCCGGTCGCGAGTCGATCCCCGTCTTGCAAGATTCACACCCTTACGAAGCTCATTCTCCCGCCTCAGCCAGAATCAAGTTCATGATGTCCTCACGAATGAAGAAGTTAGCATCCTTACGCAGCCGCTCCATTTCTTCGCGAACGGATGGGATGCGGCCATTCGCTTTTGCGAACACCAATTCAGCCAGCAATCCCGTAACTTTGAGTCCGCGCCTCCTGGCCAGTTCACGCCCGGAGCGGTCGTCTATCAGCAGCTTGTCCGCTCTCGTGGTCTCCGCGAGGGCGATCGCCGCTGCTTCGCCAACGTCCACCTCAATCAGAAATGTGTCGCGCAGTGAAACATCTCCGAGCGTTTCAGTCATCAGCCAACCTTCGGCCAAGGCTTCCGCAATGGCGAGCCTGCCGCCAGGGTGAGAGAGCCTGTTCAGCTCAGCCTCAACTTCACGGGGGAAAACCACGCGGCCATACCGCTCGCGCAACAATGGCAACCGCCCGATAATAGCGAGGTTGGAAAGCGGCGACGTATCACTAACGACGCGCATCCGCGATGTCCTCCAGCGCTTCGGTCACTCCGTAGTCGCGGGGGATGCCGCGCTCGGCCAGTTCCGCACCGAAAGCGTGATGATCCAATCCGGCCATGCGCGCCGCCTGACCGAAACTCAGCCAGCTTCTAGCATAATAGCGGCAGGCTAGCTCGATTTCCATGTGGCGTTCGCGCTCCCCAGGAGCGAGCGGTAGCGTTTGCAGCACGGCCTCGTCCATTTGTAGAGTGATGCTCATAAGTAGTAAATTTGCAGCGACCGTTAGCGATGTCTAATTGCAAAAGGATACATCAGGGCCGGACGAGCGCAAGATAGTGGCAGCAAAAGTCCGCTCCAATAGGTATCACTGCCCCGCCAGCGCAGCCGCAGCTCTGGCTTTCGCTTCTTCGGACTTGCGCATGATTTCATCCGGTGATGGCAGCGCGGCGAGGACTTCGGCGGGGATGAATCCATCCTGCACCATTTTGGTGAGGCATTTTTTCCGCTCTTCCAGTGCCTTGTCGGGGCTGCGCTCCTTGCTGAACCGGGATTTCGCAGCCTCACTGCGATCGCGCAATCGCGCATAGATGTCGCCACCGAGCAGGCTGCTGATGTCCACTTTCATCTTCTCCCGGCGCAGGTCGTCATCGTTGACCACATCGCCGTTGATGGGGCCGGTTTGATACTTGGGAAACATGATCGCGACCTCAGGACAGACGCGCGAGCAGGCGGGGCAGTTGGTCTTGCAGTTGTCGTTGTTCTGCACTTGGATCTTGCCTTCCTGTGAGACGCCATAGACATCGAAAAGACAGAAGCTGAGGCACTGCATGCAGTTCGTGCAGCGCGAGTAATCAATGACCGGGAACCAGGGCTTCCAGATACCGGGCTGGTTCATGGGTTTTTCCCCGCGCATTTTCTCCACAAGCGAGACGATGCCTTCGGTATCCATGCCTGTTATGTCACGCGATTCGATCTCAACACGACCCGCCGCATCCTGCAATGACGGTGCCTTTTTATCTGGAAATAATCCGAGCACCAACAGGCTGCGGTCATCGTGAGGAAAGGCGCTGCCGCCCTCCGATGTGGCTCTTGTCACGGCGTAACCCTTGTCGAGCAGCGCGGCCATGACTTGAGTCCGCGCCTCTGCGGACAGGGTAATTGCGCCCATGCCTTCATAGAAGACGACGCGGAGCGGACGATGCGTGTGGGTGATCATACGATGGCGATGTGAAATATGCAGAGCATCACTTTGGCAGGAACCAGATGTTCCGGTAACGCGCGGGGTTTTTGTGATCTTGCAAATGAAGCGGGCCGGGCGTGTTCTGCTCCTGTTCCGGCGCGGAGGTGGTGATGTTCGGGACTTCGACGTTGTCCTGCACCATGACGCCGTTGTGCTTCACGGTCATGCGGGCGTTGACCGTCTTTTTTCCTGCCGCATCAAATTTCGCCGCCGTGAAGTCGATGTCGTAAGTCTGCCAGGTGAGCGGCGGGAAGCACATGTTGATCTTGGGAGCGCTGATGGAGTAAATGGCGCCGCACTCGTTGTTTTTGCCTTCGAGCGCAAAGCTGTCCAGCACCTGGATTTCGTAGCGGCTTTGCAGATAGACGCCGCTGTTGCCGCGCTGCTGGCCGCGGGCGAAGGGCTTGTAAGAGAGCATGAACTCCACGTGCAATGTGCCGTCGCCCAATTTGTCGCTGCTGGTCGCGCCCTGCTCCAACAAGCCGTCGGGCGTGACTTTGGCACCCGGAAAATGGGTGGTGTCTTTGCCATCAAACAACACGACTGCGCCCTGTGGTGGTTGCGCACCCATCGTTGGCGACTGGCGCGAGACGCGCTTGAGTTCCATGAAAACTTCGCCCTTTTGATTCATGGCGTGAATAACCTGGCCGTCAGCAGTGGCTTTGACGTCTGCTTCATCGAAGTGGGCGACTTTATCGCCTGCTGCCCGTTGGCCTTTTACCCGATGGACATCTTTTCGGTCTTCGCTCCAGCCCGCGCCAGGCAGCCCGCCCTTGTAACTGCCCCACTCAAATTTTCCATCGCCCTGCGCCCAGATTTGCACGCCAAACTTTGCTCCCTTGAATTCGCCCGTGCCGATCTCACCGGAGTATTCACCCTGAATGAAAAAATCCTCGTCATCCACTTTGGCTGGATCCATCCAAACTTTCTCGGCCTCCGGTTTCTTCGCCTCATCAGATCGCAGTGAAGGAACAAGGAATGAAAAAAGAAGAAGGAGCGCGGGCGGTTTCATTCGAGCAACATGTCTCGGGGCGGCACATGCGCAAGCAGGTTCGCCCTAGTGGCGCGGGGTCGAAAAATTTCTCGAAACAGGCACATTATAATCTTTACGAATCCAGATTATTAATTATTCTTAATCGAATATCCGCAACCAAATCAAACCACAACACACTCTATGAAGCAGCACCTCCTCGCTCTGTTCTCCACGCTCGCGCTGGCGACCTCATTGACCGCTGGCCCGATTGTTTACAATCCCACGCCCGCCCCAAGTGCGGTCGTGCCCTCCGGTCTCTACCGCGACATGGAATTCTTTGTTGATGTCTATGGCAGTTACCTGAAGCGCTACCACAATGAAGTCTGCGGTTGCGATGACGCCAAGCACAACGGCTGGGGCGGCGGCATCTCGGTCGGTGAATATTTTATTCCCAATATCGGCCTGCGCGCTGACGTGAATTTCTCCAGCCTGCATGAGGCCCGCACCCAAGTCTGCGCTGATCTGCTTCTGCGTTATGTGATCCCAAGGACAGCCTTCGCACCCTACGCATTGATCGGTGGCGGCATCGAATCGCGGAGCGGTTCCACGGACGCTCTCTTCCGCGTGGGCGGCGGTCTGGAATATCGTGTGACCAGCCGATTCGGACTTTTCACCGAGGCTTCCTACGCCTGGGTTTACAACGATGAGCGCTCGGATGACCTCACCGTGAAGGCTGGCATGCGCTTTGTTTTTTGATTCAGATAAATTCGCCTGAAAATATCTTCAAGCTGCTGGACGTGCTGGCAGCGATTAAAGAACAAAAAAGCGGCACCTCATGCATGAGGTGCCGACCCTTGGTTGCCGGGCTTGGTTTCAAGCCTTGGGCAGATCAGATGGAGTGATTAATCCTCAATGACGATCTCGCTGATCACCCTATTTTCGCCTTCGGTCACATAGCGAACGCTGGCAGGGATGCCGATACGGATGCGTGTTTTCATATCCGTTTCACTGATAACCTTACCGCTCTTGGTGATGTAGTTCACCTTCGTGCCATAGCGATAAGTCACCGGGCCTGATGTTTCCTTCATGATGAAGGTGGTGCCGGGCTCATATTCAGTGATGGTGCCGGAGCTTGTCGTCGTCTTGACGGTGGTCTGCTGGGAACCATCCGGCTGGGTGGTGGTGGTCTTTGTTGTGGTGGTGTCTTCCGCGATGGCCGCAGATGCGGTCAGGAGGGCGAACAGGATGCTGTGGATTTGGATTTTCATATGTTTGCTATTTGTGTTTTGTAGGGCCGTTGACGTTGTTTTGAGTCGCCGACCATGTCGCATCATCGGAGGCGGGCGGCATATCTGACATGGGGTGAATCCCGACTGCCTAGTGTAGTGCGCGTTAAATAGTATAACAAACTAGTTGCACTTGATGTGTCAAGGTGTGGGCATGCGTCATGCCGTATCCATTGAACTAGGTCCTGAGCAAAAAGATGAACTCTGCCTTGTGGTGCGCAGCGGCACCCGTTCGCAGCGGCTGGTGCAACGAGCACAGGTGGTGCTGCTGGCATCCGAAG